>NZ_JAUSUL010000001.1:729658-1059317 GCF_030814015.1 Amorphus orientalis | reverse complement strand
GGTGTGGCCACCCCATCCGCCATCCTGATTCCCCTTAGTTCTCTTCCATGCAGGGTTTTCCTCGGCGCTCCCGCTTTCGGTCGGTCGAATAGCGTCCAACATTTTATCCAACGACAGGTCCGCCATGAGCGCCGTTCGACTTCGTCGAACTGCATGCCCTTGATCTTGGGCATGTTCACCACAGCGATACGCCGCCGCCGGCAGGCACCGTCGTGAAATGGTCTCAAACGAACGCCTGCCGCAAATGGTGTTCAACCGAACCGTCAGCGGTCCAGCAGGTACGCTTCGGAATATGGAATTATGCTGCAGTCACTGCGGCTTATTGAGTGGACGGCCTCTGGCTCTGTTGCGCCGTGCGCAACCGGTCCGCACCTTCCAGAATAAGGTCGACGCTGAAGGCGAGCTGCTCCGCCTCGCAGCATGGCTCCAGCGGCCCCGGCCCAAGGCGACCGCCGGATCGAGCACCTGGACTAGATCCGGCTGAGCCGGACCCATCTGAACGATAAGACATGGATCCAGGATCCATAACTTGAACGCGACATGCACTAGAATTCGAACCCATCCATGTCCATCAGGAAGGCCTCGAAAAAGTCGGTAAAAGTCGCGACCAGCGGCGGAAGAACTTCATAGGGCGGATAATAGAGCGACAGCCATAGCGCCGGCGTTTTCCAGTCCGGCAGGACTTCTTCCACCTCGCCGCTTTTCAAGCCGTGTGCAACAATGAACTCCGGCAGGACGGCATACCCGGCTCCGGCCTTCACCATCGAATACAGAAAATCGCCGTTGTTGGAGTGAATGCCCGAGCCCGTCTTGATCGACCTCTTCATGCCATCTTTTCGGAAGCGCCATGTCTCGACATCGCCGCCGAAACCGTAGGAAAGGCATAAATCGGGATTCAGGCCTTCGGGGTCGTCCGGACGTCCGTTGCGTTCCAGAAAGCTTCTGTCGGCCACGGCGCAGCGCGGCACTTCGCAGATCTTGCGCCAGATCGTGGACTTCTCGCGCGGCGGTTCCGACAGCCGGATCGCCAGATCGCAGTTCTCGGCGACGATATCCACCAATCTGTCCGTCAGCATGACTGAGAGATCGATGTTCGGATACGCGAGCTTGAAGCTGCCCAGCAGTCTCGGCAAAAGCCTCAGCCCGAACGACATGGGCGCATTGATCGACAGGCGTCCGCGATCGGGCTGCATGGCCCGGTTCAGCTCGTCACTGACCTGGTCGAACGCTTCGACGACCGGCCGATACCGGGCCGCCACGATGGCGCCCGCAGACGTGAGCGAGACCCGCCGCGTCGTCCTTACGAGCAGCTGCTGACCGAGGTCCTCTTCGAGCCGTGCGACGATGCGGGTGACGGAGGCCGGCGTCATGCGAAGAGACTTGGCTGCGGCAGCAAAGCTCTGCTGTGCGGCGACCTCCAGAAACACACGGATCGGCTTGAGCTCCTGCATGGCTGCAGCATTACTCCGATTGCAATAATGAATGAATAATAATGATCATTCAGATCAACATCAAAAGCGCCTATCTCAGACAGCGGGAAGCTTGATCCTTCAAGAGGCCGACATGGATAAGCGCGCGGTTACCGCCTCTCACGATGGCGAACACGAGTTGCGTCCGAACGGAGCCACATCACCGGCGAAGCCTCACCGCGCACCCATAGCGAAGGAGGCGGGATGAACTGGACGCCCTATTTCGTGTCCCTTGCCATCGGGATCGGCGTCGGCGTGATCTATGGGCTTGTCTCCGTACGATCTCCGGCGCCGCCAATCATCGCATTGTTGGGATTGCTGGGCATGCTTGCGGGCGAAGCCACAGTGCAGTGGGTGCGCGGACATGGCGACGTCTTGTCGAATGTTCTGCACATGAAGTCCTTCTCCGTGTCACGAAGCCACGAACCGGACCGGAGCGGCAGGTCTGTCAAATCTGATAGTTGAACCGACTGAGGCGACACATGTCCAAGCTCGACGTTCTCACTCCGCAAAACAGCCAACTGATCTTCATCGATCATCAGCCGCAAATGGCGTTCGGCGTGCAGTCGATCGACCGGCAGATGCTGAAGAACAACACCGTCGCTCTGGCAAAGGCTGCCAGAATATTCGACATCCCGACGGTCATCACGACGGTCGAGACAGCGAGCTTCTCGGGTCATACCTATCCCGAACTGCTCGATGTCCATCCCCAGGCGCCGCTCCTTGAGCGCACGTCGATGAATTCGTGGGACGACCAGAAGGTTCGCGATGCCCTTGCGAAAGGCGCCGGCGAAGGAAGGAAAAAGATCGTCGTTTCCGGACTTTGGACCGAAGTCTGCAACCTGACCTTCGCTCTGAGCTGCATGGCGGATACGGACTACGAGATCTACATGGTCGCCGACGCATCCGGTGGGACCTCCGAGGACGCCCACAAATATGCCATGGACCGCATGGTGCAGGCTGGCGTGGTTCCGGTGACCTGGCAGCAGGTCCTGCTGGAATGGCAGCGCGACTGGGCTCGAAAGGAAACCTATGACGCCGTGATCGCGCTCGTGCAGGAGCATTCCGGCGCTTATGGGATGGGCGTCGATTACGCCTTCACCATGGTTCACAAGGCGCCGGCACGGACGTCACACACCGGGCAGACGCAGGCTCCGGTCGCTGCCGCCTGACGGCATGAGACGCGTGCGCGGGGGCCGGCGCCTCCGCGCATCCCCCGGGGCGCTACGAAAGATCGTGCACGATGGCTGACCTCATCCTCCTGAACGGGCGTCTGACGACGCTCGACCCGGCGACACCCGATGCAACGGCGCTTGCCATCAAGGGCGGCAGGTTCGTGGCGGTGGGAAGCGACAAGGCGGTCATGGCGAAGAAGACCGACGCCACCGAGGTTATCGACCTCAAGGGGCACCGTGTCATTCCCGGCCTGAACGACAGCCACACGCACCTTATCCGAGGCGGCCTCAGCTACAATATGGAGCTGCGCTGGGAGAATTTGCCGTCTGTCGCGGACGCACTCGCCATGCTGCGCAAGCAGGCCGAAAATACGCCCGCGCCGCAATGGGTTCGCGTGGTCGGCGGATGGTCGGAGTTCCAGTTCGCAGAGCGACGCATGCCCACGCTCGACGAAATCAACGCCGCAGCGCCCGATACGCCCGTCTTCGTCCTACACCTTTATGCCCGAGCGCTCCTGAACCGCGCCGCCCTTGCGGCACTGGGGATCACAAAAGACACGCCAGACCCGCCTGGTGGTCAAATCGAGCGCGACAGACACGGAAACCCGACGGGCATGCTGATCGCGCGGCCGTCTGCGCTGATACTCTATTCGACGCTGGCACAGGGTCCGAAGCTGCCGCTGGAGGACCAGATCAATTCCACGCGGCACTTCATGCGCGAATTGAACAGGCTCGGTGTGACCTCGGTGATCGATGCGGGCGGCGGCGGGCAGAATTATCCTGAAGACTACGACGTGGTGCGGCGGCTCCACGCCGAAGGCCAGCTGACACTGCGCATTGCTTATAACCTTTTTGCCCAGAAGCCTGGGCAGGAACTCAGCGATTACGAGCACTGGGTCGGCATGACCGAGCCCGGCGCAGGTGACGACTGGATCCGCATGAACGGTGCGGGCGAGAATCTCGCCTGGTCGGCCGCCGACTTCGAGAACTTCCTCGAGCCGCGCCCGGATCCCGCCCCGGTGATGGAGGCCGAACTCGAGAAGATTGTGGAACTTCTCGCCACGAACGAATGGCCCTTCCGCATCCACGCGACCTACGACGAGACCATCGACCGTTTTCTGACCGTGTTCGAGCGGGTGAACCAGCGCCAGCCCTTCCGGACGCGGTTCATCATCGATCATGCCGAAACGATCAGTCCCCGCAATATCGAGCGGATCAAGGCGTTGGGCGGCGGAATCGCGACGCAGCACCGTATGGCCTTTCAGGGGGAGTACTTCGTGGACCGCTACGGCGCGGAGGCCGCCCAGGCCACCCCGCCCATGCGGGAGATGCTGAAGACCGGTTTGCCCGTGGGCGGCGGGACGGATGCGACCCGCGTGGCAAGCTACGATCCGTGGGTCGCCCTGCATTGGCTGACAACCGGCAGGACGGTCGGTGGACTGGCGCTCTATGATGACAGCAACCTCCTGACCCGCGAGGAGGCATTGGCGATCTGGACGACCGGCTCGGCCTGGTTCTCGGGAGAACAGGACGTCAAGGGCAAGCTCGCCCACGGCATGTATGCCGATCTGGCGGTGCTGTCTGACGACCTGATGTCTGTTCCCGACGATCGCATACGATCCATCACATCCGTGATGACCGTGGTCGGCGGACGGATCGTTTTCGCGGGGGATCACTTTGCCTCGTACAATCCGCCCCTGCCGCCGGCATCGCCCGATTGGTCCGCGAATGCCCTGTTTGCCAGCCCTGGCGAGCGCCTTGCCGCCCAAGCGCCCGCTGCAACGCATATGCGCGCCTGCCATGAGGGCTGCACCACGCGTTGCGGAGTGCACGGTCACAGCCACTCCATCGCCTGGACCGCGCCGATCCCGGTTCGGAACCGACCTGCGTTCTGGGGAGCGCTCGGCTGCTCCTGCTTTGCGGTTTGATCCGGGACCAAGGAGGGCAACACATGGCTGACATCGATATCACCCGCGAAGAGACCGACACCAAGGGGCGCTATCTCGCGACGGTCGCGGGCGTCGACGGGAGCGGCGAGATGACGTTTTCCAAGGCTTCGCCGACCATGATCATCGTCGACCACACCGCCGTGCCCGACAGCATGCGCGGTATGGGCGTGGCCGGTGCGCTGGCCCGACGGGTGATTGCCGATGCCCGCAAGGCTGGACAGAAGATCGTGCCGCTTTGCCCGTTTCTGCGCAGCTACATGGATCGGCACCGCGAGGAAAGCGCAGATGTCATCGGCTGAGACGCCGGGGGCCTTTGCTCCCTTCCGGCATCATGCCTTCGCGTTGTTGTGGACGGCGACCCTCATCTCGAACATCGGCACATGGATGCACGACGTGGGCGCAGGCTGGTTGATGACCACCCTGAATCCCAGCCCCGCAGTGGTCACGCTGGTGCAGGCGGCCACAACACTGCCGGTGTTCCTCTTCGCCTTGTTCGCGGGGGCCCTGGCGGATCGTCTCGACAAGAGGCGCATGCTGATCGTCATCAATATCGCGCTCTTTCTCATCGTCTGCACCCTGACGGTGCTCGTTTGGCTGGACCGGATTACGCCGGTTGTGCTGATCCTGTTCACGCTGGCGATCGGAACCGGCGCGGCGTTCATGGCGCCGGCCTGGCAAGCGGTCGTGCCGCACCTCGTTCCGCGGGAGACGCTCAAGCCCGCGATCGCGCTCAACTCGATGGGGATAAACATCAGCCGTGCGATCGGTCCCGCCCTCGCCGGCGTCCTGATTGCCGGTGTCGGACTTGCCGCACCGTTTGCCCTGAACGCCGCCAGCTATCTTGTGATCATCGGCGCACTGTTTCTCTGGAGCCCGGACATGCGGCCTTCGCGGGCCTATCACGCCTCCATAGCCTCCGAAATGACGACGGGTTTGCGCCATGTACGCCACAACGGTCCGATGCGGGCAACGCTGGTGCGCGCTCTGGCCTTCTTCCTTTTCGCATCGGCCTATTGGTCGCTCCTGCCCCTGATCGCGCGGGACGCTGAAAGCGGGGGATCTGAACTCTACGGCACGCTCATGGCCCTGGTCGGGGCGGGAGCGGTGGCGGGTGCGCTGGTGTTGCCCCGACTGCAGAACCGGCTGTCGTCGGACATGACCGTCCAGGCCGGGACGGTCGGGACCGCGCTCGCGCTGGTCGTTCTGGCGCTCGTCGGGACGGCCCCGGGGTTGATGGCGGGCGCGTTTCTCGGCGGATTCAGCTGGATCGCCGTACTGACCTCATTCAACGTATCGGCCCAGATGGCGCTGCCCGATTGGGTGCGCGCTCGCGGGCTTGCCGTGTTCCTGATGACCTTCTTCGGCGCGATGGCGCTCGGCTCGGTTTCTTGGGGCCAGCTGGCGGCAGCGACCTCTGTCCGGACTGCGCTGCTTGCTGCGGCTGGCGGACTGGTTGCCGGGCTATTGGCGACCCGTCGGTTCACTGTCGGTCAGGGTGAAGCGCTGGATCTCGCTGCGGCCTCGATGTGGCCGCAGGCACCGGCCCTTCATCCGGACGTTTCGGCGGATCAGCCTGCGCTTGTCACGGTGGAATACCGTGTGGCCGAAGCCGATCGCGATGCGTTCAAGCGCACGATCCGCGCGTTTTCCGGCGAACGCCTGCGCGATGGCGCGACACGGTGGGACCTGCATCAGAGCGTCGAAGATCCCGAGATCTGGATCGAGAGCTTTCACCTGCCCAGTTGGAACGAGCACCTCGAACAGCATGCGCGGGTCACCAGGCACGATGCAGACCTGCAAGACCGGGTACGCGCCTTCGACCGGCGCAGCTCTGGCCCGGTAGTCCGCCACTTTGTCGCACCGGTTTAGTTGCCCGAAATCATACCGAACAGTCGGTCATCCCGTCGAAGGATGGGAGCTGGATCGACTATGTCGCCGGTCAGGCCGGATACCGCGTCCCGACCACGACCGGAGTGCACAAGTGCCTGATCCGATGAGCTTCGGCCACCCGGAACGGCGCCGTCGGGTCACGCCACTTTCGAAACATGGTTCGGGATTGCGCGTCCCGGGGTGAGACCGCTGACCTTCTCCACGATCGAACCGGCATCGATGCCGCTGAGCCGGTAGAGATCGCCGATGGTGCCGGTTTGGCCGAAATGCTCCACGCCGAGCGGCAACGTGACGTGGCCGGCAACGGAGCCGAGCCAGGCGAGCGTCGCCGGGTGCCCGTCGATGACGGTGACCAGCGTGCAGCTCCGCGGCAGCGGCTGCAGCAGCCGTTCCACCAGGGAGCGCGCCGATTGTCCCCGCGCCCGGGCACGCTGCGCGGCGGTCCAGCCTGCGTTCAGCCGGTCGGCGGAGGTGACGGCCAGCACGCCGATGTCCCGGCGGAACTCGCCGAGCGCCCCGGCGGCCTGGATCGCCTCCGGAGCCACCACGCCCTGATAGGCGATCACGAGATCGCAGTTCGGGCCCGGCGGACGCAGCCAGTAGGCGCCATCGACGGCGCCCTGGCGCCAGTCATCGCTGGGCCGGACGCCGGGCTGCTCGATCGGATTGGTGGACAGCCGCAGATAGACCGAGCCACCGGTCTCGTCGCGCAGCCAGGTCCGCTCGTCCGGATCGCCCCCGCCGTCGCGCTGCAGATAGTCGAAGGCCCACTCCAGGATGACGGCCAGTTCGTCGGCGAACGCCGGCTCGAACGCTGCCAGACCGTCCTGGGCCAGCCCGATCAGCGGCGTACCGATTGACTGATGCGCTCCGCCTTCGGGTGCCAGCGTCACGCCGGAGGGCGTGCCCACCAGAATGAAGCGCGCGTCCTGGTAGCAGGCGTAGTTCAGCGCATCGAGCCCGCGTGCCACGAACGGATCATAGACCGTCCCGATCGGGATCAGCCGCTTGCCGAACAGCGAATGGGAGAGTCCGGCCGCGGCCAGGAGCAGCATCAGATTCATCTCGGCGATGCCGAGTTCCAGATGCTGGCCCTCGGGCGCAAAATCCCAGCGCGCGGTCGACGGGATCTTCTGCTCGCGGAACAGGTCCACCTCCGCCTTGCGGGCGAACAGCTTGCGGCGATTGACCCAGGGGCCGAGAGAGGTGGTGCCCGTCACGTCCGGCGAGGTCGACAGGATCCGGTCGGCAAGCGGGCTGTCGCCCTTTGCGAGATCGTCGAGGAGCTTGCCGAAGGCCGCCTGGGTGGAGATCTCGCCCTTCGCGGCGGCGCTGAGTTCAGGAACCGTCAGACGCGCGTCTTGATGGCGACGGCGTCCTTTCGCGAAGAACGGGATCTTCTTGAGCCATTTCCGGAATGCCGCGACATCGTCGATGGTCGCGAACGGCTCCCACTCCTCGCCTTCCGGCACGCCCATTCGCGTCTGCCAGTCGGCCATCTGAGCGGTCGTCATGAGACCGCCGTGATTGTCCTTGTGACCGGCGATCGGCGTGCCCCAGCCCTTGATGGTGTAGGCGAGAAAGCAGGTCGGCCGGTCGTGATCGACCGCACCGAAGACCTCGGCCATGGTGTCCACGCAGTTGCCGCCGAGATTCTCCATCAGCGCAGCCAACTCGTCGTCGGAACGCCGCTCGATCAGCGCCGATACGGCCCCCTGATCGCCAAGGTCGTCCATCAGCCGCCTGCGCCAGACCGCACCGCCTTGAAAGGTCAGCGCGGAATAGAGCTGATTGGGACAGGCGTCGATCCAGTCGCGAAGCGCCGCCCCGCCTTCCTCCTCGAACGCGGCGCGCTGCAGCGCGCCGTACTTCACGCGCACCACGTCCCAGCCGAACGCCTCGAAGATCCTCTCCACCCGCTGCCACAAGCCGTCACGCACGACGCCGTCGAGGGACTGACGGTTGTAGTCGATCACCCACCAGGTGTTGCGCAGCCCGTTCTTCCACCCCTCCTGAAGGCATTCGTAGATGTTGCCTTCGTCGAGCTCCGCATCGCCGAGAAGCGCAACCATCCGGCCTCGGCGCAGATCCCGACCCCAGTCCTTCTCGCCGATGAAGTCCTGCACCAGCGAGGCGAACGAGGTGATCGCGACCCCGAGCCCGACCGATCCGGTGGAGAAGTCCACATCGTCGGCGTCCTTGGTCCGGCTCGGATAGCTCTGGACGCCACCGAGACCGCGAAAAGCCTCCATCCGCTCACGGGTCGTGTTGCCCATGACGTACTGGAGCGCGTGGAACAGCGGCGAAGCGTGCGGTTTGACCGCCACCCGATCCTCCGGCCGCAGCGCCGAGCAGTAAAGCGCCGTCAGGATCGAGACCATCGAGGCCGACGAGGCCTGGTGACCGCCGACCTTGATGCCGTCCACCTTGGGCCGGATGTGGTTGGCGTGATGGATCATCCAATGGGACAACCAGAGGATCCGGCGCTCCATCGTCTTCAGATGCGGGTCCATGGGTCTCTCGCGGCTAAACCTCCTCCAACGATGCCACATCCCGGGGCAGAGAGTCCTTGCCATTCCCGCCGCATCGGCTCAGAACTCTGGGCATAAGCGCCAGATATCTGCGCCCTCTTCTACGTGCTCTTCTGGCCCATTGATCGCGCCAAACTCTACGTTGAGGCGAACATCGCCGCCTCTTATGTAAGACTACGCGATCGACCGTCGGCAAAGACAGTATTTGAAAAGGAAGAGATCGTCATTGCTTGACGTCACTTCACTCGGGCAACGCCGCCCGAACCAGGATTCACGCCATGATCAATTAACGCGGCAGGCCGGTCAGCTTCCCCCTGACCGACGGGCAAACCGCAGCTTGCCCAGCCGGCGATGCCTGCAGGTAGAGGCAATTCCCCGCGGCATATCTGCCTGGCGGCGCTGTATGCCGCACCGAAAGCCCGTGAATTTACGCACAGGATAAACCACTGGAAACGAAGGAAATTATGAGCATCCGGGGGATCAGGCTGGACCGTGCATTGGCGCCCCCTCCGCCAGTTATCCGGCTTGTGCCTTTGTCACTTTGAGAATTCTGACTACCTGACACGGCGTCAAGCGGGATGGGGTCCGCAGCAGGTGTCTCATCCGCTCAAGGGTGCCCCGTCAGGGCGTCCCGGTCGCATTCCAAGCGATTTTTAGGGCGATCGCACGGCGGGCGATCTCGTCGATCCACAGACCGGGTTTGAACAGGGCCGATCCAATCCCGAAACCGTCTGCGCCGGCGGCAATGTAGTCGCCCATGGCGTCCGTCGAGACGCCGCCGACCACCAGCACGCGGGTCTCGGGCGGTAACACCGCGCGCAAAGCCTTTACGCCGGACGGCGGGATCAATTCACCCGGAAACAGCTTCAGGCCATGAGCGCCCGCTTTGAGGGCCGCAAACGCCTCTGTCGGGCTGAAAACGCCCGGGCACCAGATGCACGCGTCCGCCAAGGCCGCGCGACCGACCGCAGCATCGAAATTCGGGGCGACGATCAGACGCCCGCCGGCTTGCGCGACCCGGCTGACATCGGTCGGGTCGAGAACCGTCCCAGCTCCGATCACCGCCTCTCCGCCAAACCGCCTGGCCGCGATCTCGATCGAGCGGAACGGCGTCGGCGAATTGAGCGGCACTTCGATGATCCGGAAACCGGCATCGACCAGGGCTCCGACCGTCGCTTCCGCCGCATCGGGCTCCAGACCACGGAGGATGGCGACAAGCGGCAGTTCGGCAAAGGCGGCGTCCCAGTCGATCATGTGAGAATCCCTGCTGCCCTGGCGATACGCCAAAGCCCTGTCGCGGCGGTGTCGTCGGCAGCGGTCCGGGTCGGCCTGCCGAACGAAGCCGCGGTGCGGAGGTACCGCTCAGCCAGATCGCTCCGGCTGGCAATGACGATCGGCGCTTTTTCCGGCACGCCGCCGAGCGCCTCCACGAACTCCGCCCCGATGACGAGGCCGGAGAGATAATCGGCGGTTTCCGTTTCCGCGATCTCGCCGAAGAGGGGCAGCGTTCGTGCGCTGAACAGCGCGTTGAGGATACGCCCGTCCCGCGAGCGCGCCTTGTCGCACCCTTTCAGGAAAGCAGCCTCCGAACCCGGCCCAGGCTGCATGAGCCGCCCAAGGATCGTGTGATCCCTGAGCGCGGCATAGACCTCGCCGGACATGAAGGTGCGAAATCCCGTGATGCGACCGTCCGAGACGACCGCCCACTTGCTGTGGGTCCCTGGGAGAACGAACACGATGGTCCCGTCAGCCTCGCCCGCCGCGCCGACAATCTGCGTTTCCTCGCCGCGCATCACATCGGGGCTTCCGTCCGCTCCCCGCGTCATGACGCCGGGCACGAAGCGGATCTCCTGTCCGCCGTGCGTGCGATAGCGGACCAGGCCGCCGGCGATGTCGGCAGGGCCGGCAGGAGCGGTCAGGTACGGCGTCTCGTGCCACCCGTTCCGGCTGGTGATCATGCCGGATGCGACAATCGGCAGACCGCCCTCCGCCCAGGCTCCGACGACGGCGCGGAACACGTCCTCGAAGCCACCGGTCGGAACGGAAAGGATACCGTCCCCGGTCTCCCGGCGCTCGACTACGGCGCCATCGGCCGCGATCCGGTAGGCCCGCAGCGAAGTGGTGCCCCAATCGAGGCCGATGAGTGCAGTGTCGTGTGAATGCATGTCCGGCTTGCTCGGATCAGATTCGGCCGAACTCGGCGAGCAGATCCTCAATAGTCTTGCCCTTGGCGACCCATTTGCGGGTCCTCTCCTCGCGCTCGGCCTGTTCGCCCGCCTGGGCCACGATCTCCTCGGCGCGCGCCAGCGGAACGTCGGTAACGCCCATCAGGTCCGCAACGATGAAGTCGCCCGGGTTCACGGGAACGCCGCCGCACTGGATCGGCACATTGATCGACAGCTCCTCCTTACGACCGGAGAACATGGTGTGGGTCCTGTGCGGCGTGAACGCACGTGTCCAGATCGGCCAGCCGATGTCTTCCAGTTCGTCGGTGTCACGGCCCGCGCCGTCCACGATCATGGCACGGATGCCGCGGTTCTTGGCAAGCCCCCATCAATCCCCCACAGACCGAGGTGTTGGGATCGCCGCCCGCCTCGACGACGATCACATCCCCCGGTTGCCCCGTTTCCAGCGCCTTGAGCGGATCGACGAGATCGCCCTTGGATCGCCCCCGCCCCGATGCGCGCATATTGCTTCATCGTTCCGGCACAGTCAGCGGCCACGGAAAACAGGCCGCTCGCGCTCTTTGCCAGAAGCGCGAGATGGCCGTCTCCACGCCGGAAACCGCGTTCGACTGGAGGCGTTCCTGCGCACCAAGTTCGTCACGGAATTCGCCCTGTCCTGACGCCCAAAGACGACCTGGCCGCCGGGCGCACCATTCCATCGGCAGCTGCAGACAGGCGTCATACGATATCATGGGCCGGTCGAAGGACGTCCTTGTAACGCTCAGGGGTCGAGCGCAAAGACGGCGATCCACTCGGCGTGGAGCACGGTCCCGGACGCGCGGCTGTCCTCCACGCCCATCGTGCTTGCCACCTTAATGCCGAGCGGATGCGGATCGACTTGCGAGATCCGCGCCCGGCACCGCAGCCGCGCCTCGACAGGCACGGCTTTCAGCACCCGCACCCTATCGAAGCCATAGAACAGCGGGTATCGCGCCTCGTCGACCCAGACGCCGAGTTCCTGGGCCCAGCGACCCAGGCGCGCGAGCATCAGCGAGGCCTGGACCATGGTCTGTTCCCAGCCATTGGCCCGCGCCCGTTCCGGGTCGACATGGATCCAGTGGTCCTCGCCCGTCAGCTCGCCGAAGCGGACGACATCTGCCTGTGTGACGACCACCCATCCGCTGGGACCGAGGTCCTCGCCGATCCGCGCCTTCAGCCGGCTCAGCGCATCAATAGAGCCTGCGCCGTCCATCACAGATCGAACATCACGTGGGCCGGCCCCGGAGCGGAATAGAGAGCCTCGACCGAAGCGGAGCGGGTATCCAGGTACTTGCTCCTGTTGATATGTCCCTTGTCGGTCATCTCCCCGCTTTCGATCGACGGAAGATCGGCGGTGCACGCAACCGTGGCGACCTTTCGGCTGCTGGCCGGGTTGGCGGCGTTGTAGGCGTTTATCTTCTGCGCCAGTTCGGTGTGGAGGGCTTCGAGGTGCATGAGCTCACTGAGTTCCGCCTCGGGCATGGCGAAGCGCTCGCGCACGGCGCCCACGTTCAGGATCAGGAACGCCCCCACCGCGGCCCGCTTTTCGCCCACCACGACCGCGTCCTCAACGAACGGCGCGCACGCCGCGATGAGTGCGGTGCGGATCGATCCGGCGGGAACCCATGTGCCTGACGTGAGCTTGAACTGCTCCGCGGAGCGGCCTTTCAGGATCAGGCCGGCCGCAGCATCGTCGCCATCGATCAGATCGACGAGGTCGCCGGTCCTGAAGAAACCCTCCTGGTCGAGCGCCTCACCGGTTCTCTCCGGATCGGCCAGGTATCCCGGCGTCAGGTTCGCTCCGCGGCCGCGAAGCTCGAAGCCCCCGTCAATGCGGGCGAGACGCACCTCGGCGCCGGGAACGGGAACGCCGATCATGTCGGGACCGGTGTTCGGCCAGTGCGAGAGCGTCTGCAGGGGCGAGAACTCCGTCATGCCGTAGCCCGTGACGATCGGTATCGCCTCGCCGCGCTCGCTTCGGCTCATATCGTTCATCGCATCCCACAAGCTCGTGGGCAGGGCCGCACCGGAATAGTAAATGCACTGGAGATCCCGGAAGAAGGTCCGCCGAAGGTCGTCATCCCTTTGCATCTGGCCGATCAGCCGGTCGTAGCTGAGCGGCGTCCCGAAATGGATGGTCGGCGAAATGTCCCGCAAGTTCTCAACCGTCCGACCGAAGCTGCCGTCTGTCGGCTTTCCGGCGTCGATATAATAGGACCCGCCGGTCCCCAGGACGGCGTGCAGATTGTGATTGCCGCCACCGCAGTGATGCCATGGCTGCCAGTCCACCACCGTCGGAGGGGTGGCAGCGAGAAAGGGCAGCAGCGTCACCATCGCCGTCATGTTGGAGCAGAGGTTGCCGTGGGTGTTCACCACGGCCTTTGGAAGGCCGGTAGACCCTGACGTGAACAGGATCTTTGCCGGAGTTTCCGGACCAACCGCATGGAAGGCGGCATCCACCGCCGAACGATCGAGCCTCTGCAGAAGCGCTGCGATCGGCGTCGCATCCGAACCCGGCTCCGGATCGGCGACGACGACCTCCGTGTCGGGCGCAAGGGCGCCGAGCGCCTGCGCGAACGGAGCCTCCGTTTCCACGAATACCAGACCGGGCCGGACGATCGACAGGCAATCCCTGAGCCGCGGGAAAGCTTCGGGGCGGAGCGAATAGGCGGGCGAGACGGGCACGACCGGCACGCCGATCTGCAGGGCCGCCAGCGTGATCAGCAGATGGGCGACCGATTTTTCCGAGAGAATCGCGAGAGGACGATCGACACCCAGGTCGCGGTCTAGGAGCGCCGTGGAAAGCCGGTCCACCTGCGCCGCCGCCTCCTCGTAGGAGACGCGCCGCCATGCACCATCCCGCCGGCGTTCGGCAATGAACGTTCGGCGCGGGCACGTCTCGGCGAGACGCCGCAGCCAGGCCCCGACCTGCCGGTCAACGTTCGCCAGTGTGTATCCCGATCCCAGGACGATGTCGCCGCCGGGCAGACGCCGGGAGGTGACGCGAACGGGGGCGAAGCGATTGTCCCGGGCAGCGGCCATCGGGCCTCCAGTCATCGAAGCTCAGTCACCTGGGGATCCTCCCGCAGAGCTGCGGGAGGAGGCCAGCAGACCGTTTTCGCGGAAATTCAGTCGGCCCGGAAACCGAGCGGCTTCACGGCAGCGGCGAAGTCCGGGGTCCGCTCCTCGATCACCGTCCAGGCCGCGTCGTTGGCGGTCTTGCGGAAGGCGCGCCCCTCCTCCTCGGAGAAGGTGATCGTCTCGATCCCGGCGTCCGCCTGGACAGAGCGCTGCTGGGCGTCGACCCTGTTGCGATAGTCGATGAACCACTGCTCGGTCTCGATCATTGCCTGCGTGACCACGCTGCGCTGGGCGTCGTCGAGGCCGCTCCAGGCGTCCTCGTTGACCAGAACCGCGATCTCGGAATTGTAGAAGCCCGGCTCAATCCGGAACTTGGTCACCTCCAGAAGGCCCAGATCCTGAATTCCCCACAGAGGCCAAGCGTAGCCGTCGACGACGCCACTCTCCATCGCCGAATAGATTTCGGATCCAGGCATCTGCACCACGTTGGCGCCCAAGGCCTCGAGGAAGGGCCGGTAGGCTGGTTGGCCGCGGACGTCGAGACCGCTGAAATCGGGTTCGTCGATCTTCACGCCCGTGTAGATGTAGTAGTCGATCTCGTCCCCGAGCTTTCCGAGGAAGTGCGTCCCCATCTTCTGCCGGTGAACCTCGTCGATCAGATCCATGGCCCCGTTCTCGCGAAGCTCCGCAACCGGAACGTTGAGCAGCTTCAGCGCGTCGGCTTCCGGAACGAGCGTGGTGTAGAAAGCGCCGGACATGTAGGCGACGTCGATCACCCCGCTGGACACAGCCTCGCCGAGTTGAAACGGGCTGACGGCCGACGGGTCGGCGACGATCTCGAGGGTTACGCCGACATCGTTGTCGTTGGCCGTTTCGATGAAGTGCGCCAGCGGCTCATGCCAGACGCCCTGGGTGGGCAGGAACGTGCCGACCCGAAGAGTGACGTCGGCCGCTTGCGCCGCACCTCCGCCCGCAGTGGCACCGAGAGCCAGCGCGAGGCCAGCCAGCAATTTTCCGAACTTCATTCCGAGATCCCCTTGAGCCTGGAAATTTACATGCTGTTGAAATTCTTACTGGCATTTTTCCCACAGCATGCGTGTAACAGAGCCGACACCGCCAAGTCGGACGACAATCTGCTTACACTACCGTAAATCATGAAATCGCGATTTGGCAACGCCCCCGCCCGAGCAGACCGGGGACCGCAGGCCAGGCAAGCGAAATGTCAATCGGGAGCCGCAAGGCCGGACCGCAAGAGCCGCGGAGAATGCAGCGGGCAAATGAAAGCCCATCTGCCTCCGAGCCTCCGGACCTGCGACGACGGATTCCGCCGCCCGGCGCCTGGATGGCGGAAATCAAACCCCGGCCGGGATCAGCGGCGCCGCCCGTCGAAGAAGGCGTTGATCCGCCGGACTGCCTCCGGGCTCGTCTGGGTGAGCGCAGCCGCCAGGGATTCCGTGAAAAGCCCGCCTCCCGGAGGCATCTCGGCAATATGAGCGAGCGCCTGCAGGATCATCCGGTTCGACAGGGGCGCGTTCCCCGCGATTTCCCGACCCAGCTCGATGGCCTCATCGCAGGCCCCCTCCGGGGCCGACAGCCGCTGGCAGAGGCCGGCGGCAAGGGCCTCCCGCGCGTCCATCTCGCGACCGGACAGCATCAGCTCCATGAGGCGGCTGGTGCCGATCAAGCGCCCCACGCGGACCGACGCGCCGCCGCCCACGAAGATGCCGCGACGCCCCTCCGGAAGACTGAAGCGGGAATTCGGATCCGCAATGCGCACATGCGCCGCCGATGCCAGCTCCAGCCCCGCTCCGACCACGTAGCCCTTGAGGGCACAGATCACCGGCACGCCGCAGTCGGCGATCGACTGGGTAACGCGATGCCAGAGCGCGGAAATATCGAGCACCGCCTCGGGCGACCGCTCCTTGTGCTCCGAGAGGTCAAGGCCGGCGCTGAAATTGTCTCCCTCCGCACGGATGACGACGGCCTTCCATTCTGACGGGATCGTCACAAACGCCTCACCGATCGCCACGATCATCTCTTCACTGATCGCGTTTCGCTTCTCGGGCCGATCGAGGATCACCAGACCCAGCGAACCATTCGTCTCGATGCGGATCGTGGACGGCGGCGAGTTCCTGGAGTGATTCAACTTTTTACACACCGTAATGTTTCAGGAGCAATCAATAGGCAGCGACATCCACCGTATCAATGGAGATCGGGAGCCGCCAGTCAGCTTGACAAGCGCATTTCCCTATGTCCAGATTTTACAGTTACGTAAATAGAGAAATGACGTGTCGCTGATCGCAGAGATCCCGTACGGAGCCTATTGGTCGACCCCGTTTGCCCGTTGGCAAGGGTCCCTTGCGAACGCCCACAGCCTCAAGCTCGCCGCGACGACCGCGCGACGGGAACTCGACCGGCGCGGCATCGACATTCGCGGGATCGATTTCGGCGTTCTGGGCACCACCGTTCCCCAGCGCGGAAGCTTCTACGGCCTGGCCTGGGTCATGGGCATAGCAGGCGCCGCGGACGTTGCCGGCCCGACCGTCAACCAGGCCTGCGCCACCGGCGCGCGGGTTCTGGCGCTCGGTTGCGGGGAGGTCGCGTCGACGCGGTCCGACATGGCGCTGGTGATCACCGCCGACCGGGTCTCCAATGGTCCGCAGATCATCTATCCGAAGCCCACCGGTCAGGGCGGTGCAGGGGACTACGAGAACTGGGTTCTGGACAACTTTTCAGCCGACCCGTTCGCTGGATGCTCGATGATACAGACGGCCGAAAACGTCGCGGCCCGGTTCGACATCTCGCTCGCCGAGCAGCACGACGTGGTGCAGATGCGGTACGACCAGTACAAGGCCGCGCTCACGGACAATCAGGCGTTCCAGAAGCGCTACATGACGCTGCCGTTCCAGATCCCCGGAGAGGGACGGAGCAAGCCGCCAATCACACTCGCCGGGGACGAAGGCATCTATCCGACCACGGCGGAGAAGCTTGCCACGCTGTCACCCGTAATCGAGGGCGGCACCGTGACGTTCGCGGCGCAGACCCATCCGGCGGACGGCAATGCCGCCATCCTCGTCGTCGCACCAGAAAAGGCCGCTGAGATCTCATCCGATCCGGGCATCCGCATCCGGCCGATCGCCTTTGGCCAGAGCAGGGCGGAGAAGGGCTTCATGCCCGCCGCGCCGATCGAGGCGGCCCGAACGGCTCTGGCTGCCGCCGAACTCGGGATTGCCGACATCTCAGCGATCAAGTCGCACAATCCCTTTGCGGTGAACGACATCGCCTTTGCGAGGAGCTTCGACATCGATCTCGCCTCGATGAACAACTACGGCTGCTCGCTGATCTGGGGACATCCGCAGGGGCCCACCGGCATCCGTGCCATCATCGAACTGGTCGAGGAACTGGTGATCAAGGGCGGCGGCTACGGCCTGTTCCAGGGCTGCGCCGCCGGCGACAGCGCCATGGCCGTGATCATTCAGGTCGAGGACCGCCGCCCATGACGCTGCCGCAGGTCTTTCCCTCGGTCGTGCACATGCTGGCCGACGCGGCGCGGCGGCACCCGGATAGGGAAGCGCTGGTCTGCGAATACGAGCGGCTCAGCTACGCCGCGTACGCCTCCGCGGTCGCCCGCTTCTCGCACGAGCTGATCGAGCGCGGTGCCGGAGGCGGTCGCATCGCTCTGGTTCTGCCCAACTCCGCGGACTTCGCAATCGCCGTGTTCGCCAGCCTGGCAGCGGGCGCACAGACGGCACCGCTGAACCCGCTTTATACCGCGCACGAACTCGGCGAGATCCTCGGGGATTGCCGCCCGGACCTGATCCTTGTCGATCCCGAAGCGATGGAGAAGATCGCCGCGCTGGCGGATCGCATCGACCCTGCCACCGTGATCGAGATCGGACCCGGTGCACGCCGCCTGGCGCATGGGAGCGACGAGCCCGCCCTGACGCTTCCGCTTCCCGACCCAGATACCCTCGGCATCCTTCAGTATACCGGAGGGACCACGGGCACGCCGAAAGGCGTCGACATCACCCACCGTGCCACGGCGACGAACGTCTCGCAGCGCCAGGCCGTCGTTCCCATCGGGGAGGACGACCGCCTGCTTGTGATGACGCCGCTCTATCATGTCTATGCGAGCTCGATGGGACTGTTCGCCGCCGCCTATGCCGGCGCAACCCTGGTCATTCTGCCCAGGTACACGCCCGAGGCGGCCCTGACGACTATTGCCAAGGAAGGCATCACGTTCTTCGCCGGAAGCCCGACCATCTATCACGGGCTTCTGGCCCATCCGCTGATGGGCCGGACCGACTTCACGCGACTGGCACTCTGCTTTTCCGGTGCCTCCGCCCTGCCCGCGGAAACGCTGGCCGAATGGGAGCGCAGGACCGGATCGGTGATCTGCGAGGGCTTCGGCCAGACGGAAACGGGGCCGGTGATCGCCGCCAATCCGCGAGACGGAAAGCGCAAGGCCGGTTCTGTCGGGGTGATCCTGCCGGAGACCGAGGTCCAGATCGTCGATCCCGTGGACGGCGAGACCCTCGCACCACCGCTCGAGAACGGCGAGATCCGGGTTCGCGGCCCGCAGATCATGACCGGTTACCGCAACCGGCCCGATGAAACGGCGCAGACACTCCGGAATGGCTGGCTCTACACCGGCGACATCGGCTTCATCGACGTAGACGGATATCTGAACATCCGCGACCGCAAGAAGGACATGGTGATCGTCAGCGGGTTCAACGTCTATCCGAGAGAGATCGAGGAAGTCCTCTACACCTGCCCCGGCGTGCGGGAGGCTGCAGCGTTCGGCGTGCCGCATCCCCGCAAGGGCGAGGCCATTCACGTCCAGGTGGTCGCTCCCGACCTGGACAGCGAGGCCATCGGCGCGTTCCTCGCCGAACGGCTCACCCGCTACAAGATTCCAAGCAGCATCCAGATCGTCGACGCCCTGCCGAAGACGGCAGTCGGCAAGGTCGACAAGGCAACCCTGCGCATGGACGCGTTGGCCAAGCGGCCGTCAGGCGAGCGTCGGGAAAATCAACAACCAATCCAATAATCCAGAGGACCCTTCCATGAAGACAAAAGCTGCCGCCATCGCCCTTGGCCTGGCACTTCTCGTACCGCAGACCGCATCCGCCGAAACGGTGCTGCGGGTGGGCACCTTCCTTTCACCGCAGGGCGTCTGGCACGGACCGCTGGAGCATCTCATCGAAACGGTCAACGGGAAGGACACCGACCTGAAGCTCGAACTGGTGGCGGACCCCTCCTCCATCAGCCCCTTCCAGCTCGGCGACGCCGTCTCGGGCGGCGTCATCGACATGGCCTATCTCTCGGGCGCCTTCTACACGAACCTCGTTCCGGAAGCCGACGCCAACAAGCTCTTCAACGTGCCCGTGGCAGAGCTTCGCGAGAACGGCGCTATGAACCTGATCGACCAGATCCATCGCGACAAGATGGGCGCCCTGTTCCTCGGCAAGATGGGCGATGGCATCAAGTATCACATCTACACGAACCGCAGTTCCGACGAGCCTCGCTTCGAGGGCTGGGACATGCGGGGAACCCCGCTCTACCGGCCGTTCATGGAGGCGCTGGGCGCCAACGTGATCCAGATGCAGGGATCCGAAGTCTACTCCGCGATGGAGAGCGGGGTCGTGGACGGATATGCGTGGCCCCTGTGGGGCATCGGAGATCTCGGCTTGCTCGAGGTGACCGACTACCGGGTCGAGCCGGGCTTCTACAACGCCGAGATCAGCGTGCTCTTCAATGAAGACAAGTGGAACAGCCTGACGGAAGAGCAGCAGGACACCCTCCGGTCGTCGGTGATCGAGACCGAAGAGTGGTTCATCGACTACCGCAACCGCGTCGATGAGGAGCAGCGGCGACTGCAGGCGGACGCCGGCATCGAGGCGATCACCTTCTCCGAGGAACAGAGCCAGGACTATGTGCGCATGGCCGATGAGGCGGGGTGGGCCGTCGTCATCGAGAACTCGCCCGAACTCGGTCCTCAGATCAAGGAACTGACCTACACGGACAAGCAGTAAGCCGCCGGATGATCAGCTCGATCGACAAAGGCATGGGACGCGTCTGCGATGCTTTCGGCGTAGCCGCGAGCCTGGTGGTCGCGTTCCTGGCTCTGTCCGTCGGAGCCGAGGTGGCCGTCCGCAATCTCGGCCTGCCTGCCTTCGGGTGGACACTCGAGATGTGCGAGTACGGCCTCCTCGTCGTGACGTTCCTCGGCGCTCCATGGGTGCTCAGGCGCCATGAGCACATCAGCGTTGACGTGTTCACCCGCGCGCTCCGACCGCGCACCTTGCGGGTCCTGCTGACCATTTCCGACGTCGTCGCAGCGACCACATGCGTCATTCTCGCCGTCTACGCGGCAGAAGCGGCGCACGAGGCCTTCCTGAAGGGCTCGCTGCTCTTCAAATACCTCGTCATCCCGCAGTGGATCATCCTGTCGGTGATGCCGCTCGGCGTCACGCTGCTGGCGATCGAGTTCCTGTTGCGCATCTGGCGCCGATTTGCCGGCCCGCAGGAGGTGAACCCGGCATGAGCGGCATCGGATGGGAGGTCATGCTCGGCCTCATGGGCGGCTCGCTGGTGTTCCTCATGGGCATCGGCGTGCCCGTGGCATTCGCCTTTCTGGCGCTCAACCTGGCCGGCGCCTACCTCATTCTCGGCGGCGAGTCCGGTCTCAGACTGCTGGCGCTCAGCACCACCGAGGCGGTGACGTCGTTCGCCCTCGTCCCGATCCCTCTTTTCATCCTGATGGGAGAAGTCCTTCTCCATACCGGCTTGGCGACCCGGGCGATTCACGCCATCGAGCGGCTGATCACGGGCGTACCGGGGCGGCTGTCCCTGGTCGCCGTGGTGAGCGGCGGCGTTTTCGCGTCGCTGTCCGGCTCCAGCATCGCCAACACGGCGGTGCTCGGCCGCGTGCTGCTGCCGGACATGCTTCGGCTGGGATATCACCCGATGTTGAGCGTCGGGCCGATCCTCGGCATCGGCGGCGTGGCGATGCTGATCCCGCCGTCGGCACTGGCCGTCCTCTTCGGCAGCCTGGCCGGCATCTCGATCTCCCGCCTGCTGCTCGCCGGCATCGTTCCGGGTCTGCTGCTGGCCACGCTCTTCTTCCTCTTCATCGTCACCATATCCCGCATGCGGCCGGCGCTTGCGCCCGCGCAGTCAGCCGAGAGGGAGCCGCTCGGCGCACGCCTGCGCCCCTTCCTGATCAACGTCGTGCCGCTGATGGCCATCGTCGTCGTTGTCGTCGGAAGCATCCTCGGCGGCTATGCGACGCCGACGGAATCCGCCGCGCTCGGCAGCATCGCAACGGTGATCGCCGCGGCGGCCTATCGCTCGCTGTCCTGGACCGCCATCCGCAAGGCGCTGGCCGGTACGGCGGCGACAACGGCGATGATCTTCATCATCATCAGCGGATCGATCACCTTCTCGCAGATCCTTTCCTTCTCAGGCGCAACCCGGCAGCTCGTCGCTCTGGTGGTCGACCTCGACATCGATATCGGTACGCTCGTGTTGATGATGCTCCTGGTGGCGCTGCTGCTGGGTATGCTGATGGATCAGATCAGCATCATGCTGATCACCCTGCCCTTCTTCATGCCACTGATCGGAATGAGCGATGTCGACCCGATCTGGTTCGGCGTCCTGATGCTTATCGCGTTGGAGGTTGGGCTGATCACGCCGCCGTTCGGACTGCTTCTGTTCATCATGAAGTCGGTGGCTCCGGACGACGTGACCATGCGTCAGATCCTGGTCAGCATCGTTCCCTACATCGGCATCGAGCTGCTGGGCCTGGCTGTCATCTTCATTTTCCCCATCCTGGCGCTATGGCTGCCGGGTTTCCTGTGATGCCCCCATGACGCACCCCGATCCGGACCCAAAGACGCCGATCGAAGAACGGTTCACCCGAGAGGCCGGGCGCGTTCACCTGACGGGCACGCAGGCGCTGGTTCGCGCCCTGATCGATCAGCGCCGCCGGGACACCGGAGCCGGACGGCACACGGGGGCCTTCGTGTCCGGCTATCGCGGCTCCCCCCTCGGTGGCCTCGACCACGAGCTCTGGCAGTCCGCCGACCTGCTTGGCGACCACGGTATCGTCTTCGAGCCCGGCCTGAACGAGGACCTCGCCGCCACCTCCGTCTGGGGCTCGCAACTGACAGCGCTCAACCCCCGTCGGACCGTCGATGGCGTGCTGGGCCTCTGGTACGGCAAGGGCCCCGGCGTGGACCGCTCGATGGACGCCCTCAAGCACGCCAATGCCGCCGGCACGAGCCGGCTTGGCGGCGTGCTGGCCATTGCCGGAGACGACCACGGCGCCTCGTCATCGACGCTGGCGCACCAGTCGGAGCATGACTTCATCGCCGCCCGGATCCCGGTGCTGTCTCCTGCGAGCGTGGCCGAGATCTACCGGTTCGCCATCCTGGGATACGCTCTGTCGCGATATTCAGGGCTGTGGGTCGGCATGACCGCCCTTACCGAAGTCATCGAGGGCTCGGCCTCGGTCGACATCACGCCCGACGCGCTCCGGCTTCCCGACCTTGGCGAACCGGACGATCTCCACATCCGATGGCCGGATCCGCCGGCGGCGATGGAGGCCCGGCTCGCCGGCGGGCGCAGGCAAGCGGTCGCGCGGTTCGCAGCCTCCGGGGCCTTCGACACGACACTGTTTCGTGCCCGGACGCCCCGACTGGGCATCGTCGCACCCGGCAAGGCGGTCCTCGACGTCGTCGATGCTCTCCGGCTTCTGCACCTCTCGCCCGGCGACGCCGCAGACATGGGCCTCGGACTCTACAAGCCGGGGCTCACCTGGCCCCTGTCAGAGGACGGGCTCAGGCGGTTTGCTTTCGGCCACGAGACGCTCCTCGTGGTCGAAGAGAAGCGACCGGTCGTCGAGGATCAGATCGCCCGCATCTATTATGGAGATCCCAGCGCGCCGAAGCTCGTGGGCAAGCGCGACGAGGCCGGAGAGGCGCTCGTTTCGGAGTGCGGCGTCCTCGACGTTGCCCGTCTCGCCTTGATCATCGGCGACCGCCTGTCGGCGCTGTGCCCCGATCACGCGTCATTGGGAGAGCGCGTATCGGCGCTTCGCGCATCCCTGGAGGCCAGGCAACCCGCGGGGGCACCGGAGCGGCCGCCCTATTTCTGTGCCGGTTGCCCTCACAACACCTCCACGAAGGTTCCGGAAGGAAGCCTCGCCATGGCCGGTATCGGCTGCCACGGCATGGCGAGCTGGCTTCCGGACCGTCAGATCGCGTCGATGACGCACATGGGCGGCGAAGGCATGCACTGGATCGGCCAGGCGCCCTTTACCGAAGAGCGCCACCGCTTTCAGAATCTGGGCGACGGCACCTATGCGCATTCCGCTTCGCTCAACATCCGGGCGGCCGTCGCGGCCAACGCGAACATCACTTTCAAGCTGCTCTACAACGATGCCGTCGCCATGACGGGCGGCCAGCCGGTTGAAGGCGAGCTGACGCCGCAGCAGATGGCAAGCCAGGTCCTTGCCGAAGGCGTCCGCAAGGTCGTCCTGGTGACGGACGACGTGACCCGGTTCTCCGGACGGTCCGGCCTGCCGGATGCCGTCGAGGTTCTCGATCGGCGCGAGATGGACCGCGTTCAGCGCGACCTCCGGGAGATTCCGGGCGTCACCGTTCTCCTCTACGCACAGACCTGCGCCACGGAATTGCGACGGCGGCGAAAGCGCGGACTGGAGCAGCAACCGGATGTCCGCGTCGTCATCGACGAGCGCGTCTGCGAGGGGTGCGGCGATTGTCACGTCCAGTCGGGCTGCATCGCGATCGAGCCGCTCGAGACCCCGCTGGGCAGAAAGCGCCAGATCAACCAGTCATCGTGCAACGTCGACACGTCCTGCCTCAAAGGATTCTGCCCGAGCTTCGTGACGGTTGCCGGCGTCTCCTCGCTGAAATCGCGGAAGCCGACCGGCCTCTTGGAGGAGGACGGCGCGCCCGCCGAGCCCGTGATCCCGGTACCCGACGCCCCGGTCAACATCGTGATCCCCGGAGTGGGCGGAACCGGCGTGGTGACGGTCTCGCAGATCCTGTCGATGGCCGCCCACCTGGAGGGGTTGACCGCCACGACCCTCGACATGGCCGGGCTCGCCCAGAAGAACGGCGCGGTCACCTGCCATGTGCGTATCGCGGCCATGGACGAGCCAATGGCCGCGCGGATCCCGCCGGAGAGCGCCGACCTGTTGCTCGCCACCGATCTTGTGGTGGCGAGTGCCGCGTCCACGAAGGTCATGCTCTCTCAGGACCGCACCCACGTGGTGGCGAACTCCGACATCATGCCGACGATGTCTTTCGTGTTCGACGGAAACGCGGAGCCGGACGGAACCGCCCGCGTCCGGGAACTCGAAGCTCTGTCCGCCCGCCTCTACGCCCTGGGCGCCGAAAGCCTGGCCGTTGACAGGTTCGGGGACGGGATCGCCAAGAACATGATCCTGTTGGGTTTCGCCTGGCAGTGCGGCCTCATACCGCTGCAGCGAACGTCGATCACCCGGGCCATCGAGATCAACGGCGCAGCCGTGGGGATGAACACCCGAGCCTTCGAGGCCGGGCGCCGCTTTGCCGCCGAGCCGGCGACGGCCGAGCCGGCGGCGCGCCACCCACAGCGTCTCGATCATGACGCAATGCTGTCCGAACTCCGGGCCTACCAAAGCGCGCGGTGGGCGCGGCGCTTCGAGCGGACGCTCGAACCATTACGCCAGGCAGAGCAACGAATGGGTGGCGATGGAGCCCTCGCCCGCCTGGCAGGCCGGTCGCTGTTCCGTCTGATGACCTACAAGGACGAATACGAGGTCGCGCGGCTGCACTCGGATGGCAGGCTCGATCGGCGCCTGACTTCTCTGTTCGATGGCGAGCTGCGAGTCGCGTATCATCTCGCACCACCCTTTCTCACCCGCACCGACCCTGCGACCGGCAGACCCCGCAAGATCACGTTCGGACCCTGGATCCGCCCCCTCTTTTCCGCTCTGGCGAGACTGCGCTTTCTGCGCGGGACGGCGCTGGATCCGTTCGGCTATATGCACGAGCGGCGGGAAGAGCGCGCGCTGATCGCCGAATTCGAGGAAACCATTTTCCAGGTTGCGCAGCGGCTCTCGGCGGACCTCGACACGGATGCGGCGGCCCGCATCCTCGAGCTGCCACAGGACATAAAGGGGTTCGGCCCGGTCAAGCGGAAGAGCATCGAGCGCTACCGGGAGAAGACGAATCGGTTGATGAACGTGATGGAAACGAAGACGCCCGTGGACGCTGCCCATGTCTAATGTCTCGACCGTGCGCAAACCCCGCGCGAGCCGGCGCAATTCGCCGCGCCGCGAGCTGATCGTCCGGCGGGCCGCCGAACTGTTCGAGGAGCAGGGCGTCGCGCATACATCGATCGAAGAAATCGCCGCCGAATGCGGCGTCACCCGAGAGTCGATATACTATTACTTCTCCGACAAGGTCGACATTCTGATCGAGATCATCAAGCCGGAGAGCATCTCTCTGGATTCCGGGCTGCAGCGTATCCTCGGCCTGGACATCTCGGTGCGGGAAAAACTCGTCCTCGCGGTGGAGAACCATCTTCACCGCTTCAATCCGAACTATACGGATATGGTCGTGGCGGTCCGGCGCATGCGGAGGGCCAAACAGGACGCGCGGCTCGTCGAGATGCTCAACATCTGGCGGCACTATCAGCGCAACTGGGTGAGCCTGATTCAGGAAGGCCAGAAGACTGGCGAGATTCCCGGATCGTTCGATGCGAAGGTTGTTGCCTACGCGATCCTCGGGATGTGCAACTCTCCGTCCACCTGGTACCGCCCTTCCGCGTCTCTGACCATCGGCGATCTTTCCAACATTCTGGTGGCGATCGCGACCAACGGGATCTTCACCGAGAAATAGCCCTGCTACGTCCCGTCCGGATCCTCTGCCCGGATACGACGTGGCCTGGTCCCATAAAGCTGACCGACTGGCTTGGAGGCTTGACCTGGGGATCTGGTATCGTGGCGTGCGTCCCTCACCGCCGGCGGGGCGTCACCAGCAAGGCCGCTATAGGCCGGGTCGATTTCGTGTAGCAAACAGGGTGGTGACGCGTAGCCGGTCGGCGCGGTCTCGTCGTCATTGTCGGCGGCCGTCATTGCACTGCGTCCGGCTGATCCGACGGGCGCGTCCGATAACGCTCGCCCTTCATCAGCAGCACACCGTTCTGTCCGGCAATACCCAGCTCCAGACTCTGGGCGATGTTGCGTGCCCGTTCCACGAAGTGTTCCGCCGCCGCGGGCGTACAGACCTCGTGCACCGTCTCCTCGAACAGTGCCAGCCACCGATCGAAATGATCAGCATCGACGGGTAACGCCAGATGCTTTTCCATCGGACGGCCGCTGTATCGTCCCGACAACAGGGCCACGGACGACCAGAACGCACACATGCGCTGAAGATGCGGCTCCCAGTCGGAAATGCGCGCGTCAAACACCGGGCCAAGAACGTCGTCCTTGCGGATCTTCGCATAGAAGGTCCGCACCACACGCTCGATCAGATCTTCATCGATCCCGGTCCGGGTTACGATCTCTGCTGTGATCCGCGCCCGGCGCTCCCTCGGATCCATCATGTCCTTCACCACTTCAACCACCGTCTGGGCGGTGGGCCGGACGCCACGACCGATCGCCGGCATACGGCCCATAAAGAGATATTCTTCATATATGTTATAGGGCGACACTGTCGACGCAACCGGCACGATGGCCTCCGGTCGATCGGTCGCACCGGAACCGCGGTCAAAATCCGCGGCTGGCCCGGCTATTCCTCCACCACGCACCGACCGGCACGTTCTTGAACGGCATATTATGAGTCATCTAGACTGCATGAAATTGGCCGGTGCCTGCCCGCGCGAACCACCTCCGCCGGAGGCCAGCCGATCCGGCCACCGTCTTTTCGGAGAACGACCCAGACCATGCGGCTGACCCGCTTTTCCGACTATGCGCTTCGGGTGCTCATGTACTCAGCCGCGGCTGGCGACCGGCTCGTCACCATCGAGGAAACGGCGAAGACCTACGGGATCTCACGCGCGCACCTGATGAAGGTCGTGAACGTCCTGACCAGGACCGGCTATCTCAAGGGGGTTCGCGGCCGCTCGGGCGGCTTT
This sequence comes from Amorphus orientalis, assembly GCF_030814015.1. Taxonomy (NCBI): domain Bacteria; kingdom Pseudomonadati; phylum Pseudomonadota; class Alphaproteobacteria; order Hyphomicrobiales; family Amorphaceae; genus Amorphus; species Amorphus orientalis. The sequence goes on along the minus strand of NZ_JAUSUL010000001.1, from coordinate 1,031,866 downwards.
GCCCTCGCCCGGCCTCCGGAGGCCATCAACCTCGGCGAGGTGATACGGGCGACCGAACCGGATTTTGCGCTGGTCGAGTGTTTCGAGACCGGCAACCAGTGCGTCATCACCGGTTGCTGCCGTCTGCCGCAGGTTCTCAATCGCGCGCTTGAGGCCTTCGTTCAGACGCTGGATGCCTACACCCTTGCCGACATCGCCCTGACTGCCGAGGCCTTCACCCAGCCGCACGCGCTTGGTCGCGCCGCCCGCGGGCCCGACTTCTGTGCCAGCAGGTCCTAACCGGCCATCACGCTGACATGCGCCGCAACGACCTTCCAGCCGTCCGGCGTGCGCATCCAGGTCTGGCTCTGGCGCCCGGTCCGGCTTCCCTCGCGCTCGAACAGGGTCATTGCCGTCGCCATGTCGCGGCCGAACGTGGTGATCACCGTGCGGTGCAGGATGCGCTCCAGGTTCTTGCTGCTGCGGCCGGCCCGAAACGCACGGATCTCCTCATAGCCATAGAGGTTTTCTCCGGCGCCATAGCGGATCGTGTGCGGGCTTTCCCAGAACAGCTCGTCGAGCACGTCGACGTCGTTGGTAACGAGAGCCTTTTCGTATCGGGCGAAGGCCGCTTCGACCTCCGCCTTCACGTCGGGCAGATTGACGTCCATGAACCCAGCTCCTGATCAGAATGCCGCAACCGCGCCATCGGCACGGGGATCGCTCGCGCCTTCGAGAAGACCGTCCGCATGGCGCACGAGCGCGCCGGCGTGTCCCATCATGTCGGAGAAGGCGTCGACGATTTCGATGTCGTGACCGGCCGCCCGAAGCGCCTCGACGACCTCCGGTTCGAAGCGCGATTCCAGCTTGAGGTTGGTGGCGCCGGCACCCCAGGTCCGGCCCAGCAACCAGCGTGGAGCCGTCACCGCCTGCTGGAGGCCGGCCCCGCCCCAGACATAGCGGGCGAAGATCGCCGCCTGGGTCTGAGGCTGCCCCTCGCCCCCCATGGTGCCGTAGGCCATCGTGCGTCCGTCGTCGAACAGCGCCATCGCCGGATTGAGCGTGTGGAACGGCAGCCGCCCGGGCGCCAGCACGTTCGGGTGCACCGGGTCGAGCGAGAAGCTCATGCCGCGGTTCTGCCAGAGCACTCCGGTCTGGGGAGACACAACGCCGGACCCGAATTCCCAGTAGATGCTCTGAATGAAGGACACGGCGCGCCCCTCGCCGTCGATCGCCCCCATCCAGATGGTGTCGCCGGGTTGAGCCGGCTGCGGCCACGGCGCCGCCGTCTCGCGGTCGACGGCCGCGGCCATGCGGGCGATCGCCCGGTCTTCCAACAGGCTCTCGGGCGTGACGCTCATATAGGCCGGATCGAAGACGTGCGCGTCGCGCATCAGGAAGGCCTGCTTGGTCGCCTCTACGGCGTCGTGCACGAAGCCGGCTCCGGACGTATCGCGGCGCCCGAGGCGGTCGAGGATACCCAGAATGGCCAGCGACGCTGCCCCTTGCGTGGGAGGCGGCATGTTGAACAGCCGCGCTCCGTCAATGGCGAGATAGAGCGGGGCGACCCTTTGCGCCCGATAGGCCTCGAGGTCGGAAAGCCGGACCGGGCTTCCGGCTGCTTCCAGATCAGCGGCCAACGCCCGCGCGACATCGCCGCGATAGAAGTCGTCGAGCCCCGCGTCGGCAAGGCGCTCCAGGGTTCCGGCCAGGGCGGGGAAAGTCTGGCGCGCACCCTCGTCCGGGGCGTCGTCTCCATCGAGAAATGCCGCGGAAAAGCCGGAGACGTCCTTCAGCTCCCCAAGCTTCTGGGCGGTGAGCCGTGCCTGGCTGGAACAGATCGCGGCTCCCTCACGGGCGTAGAGGATCGCATCGCTCAGGAGATCGGACAGCGGCATCCGCCCGCCCCACTCGGCCGCCAGGCCCAGGGCCTCCTGCCAGCCGCCGATCGTTCCCGCAACCGTAAGAGCCGCCGGTCCGCCGCGGCCGGGTATGGCGTCGGAAAAGCCGAGGTCGGCGTAATGATCAGGCGTGGCCAGGCCCGCTGCGGGGCCGCAGGCCTGGATGCCGACGGGCGCCGAGCCGGGGGCGTGGGCGATCCAGAAGCCATCGCCGCCGATGGCGTTCATGTGCGGATAGACGACGGCGATGGTGGCCGCCATGACAAGCATCGCCTCCGCGGCGTTGCCGCCCTCCTCCAGGATCCTGAGGCCGGCGCGGCTGGCCAGGTGATGCGGCGCGGTCGTCATGCCGCGATAGGCGCGTGGGGTGTTCAGCACGTCGGTCGGGTCCGTTTTTGGTTCCGGATCTGTCGAGGACAGCTCAATTGCCGGCGATCCCCTGATAGACCTGGGAGGGCAGCCACAGGCTCACCTCCGGAATGTAGGTGATGACGGCCAGCGCCACGAGCGCCACCAGGATGAACGGAGCGGAGCCGATGACCGCCTGACGATAGGTGATCCCGAGCGTGCTCGCCACGAACAGGTTGAGGCCGAACGGCGGCGTGAACATGCCGATCGCCGCGTTAACCGACAGGACGACCCCCAGATGGACCGGGTCGATCCCGGCACTCGTGGCCAGCACGAAGAGAAACGGCACGAGGATGATGATGATGGAGTTGGGGTCGAGCACCATTCCCGCGAGAAGCACCACGACGTTGATGACCAGCAGGACCTTCACCGGGTCGTCGCCGATGTCGGAAAGCAGCGTCTGCACCGCGACCGAGAAGCCCGAGGTGGTCAGATACCAGGCGAAGGCGGAGGCCGCCGCGACCACGATCATCACCTGGGCTGTGGTGACCGCGGATTCCAGCAGGACGGCCAGCAGTCCTTTCAGGTCGAGTTCCCGGTAGATCACCATGGTCACGAAGGCCGCGTAGGCCACGGTGACGGCGGCCGCCTCGGTCGGGGTGAACAGTCCGCCATAGATCCCGCCGAGAACGATGACGGGGATCGCCAGGCCCCAGGCGGAGGCCTTGAGGTTACGCAGGATCTCGCTCACCGACCAGGCTGCCCCGCGCGCCAGGCCGACGCGCCACGCATAGATCATCGACATCACCATGAAGACGGCGCCGTAGATCAGCCCGGCCCCGAGACCGGCCAGGAAAAGCGCGCCGATGGAGACGCCGGTCACTGCGCCGTAGACGATCATGAAGATCGAGGGCGGGATGACGATGCCGAGCGACCCAGCGCTCATCAGGAGACCGATGGAAAACGGCTTGCGGTAGCCGGCATCGGTCATGGCCGGCAGCATGATCTTGCCGACGGCGACCACGGTGGCCGGGCTCGATCCGGAGATCGCGCTGAAGAACATGGAGCTCGCCACCGATGTCATGGCGAGACCGCCCGGCAGGGCTCCCACCAGGGAAACCGCGAGATCCGTCAGGCGGCGCGAAAGGCCACCGCTCGCCATCAGGTTGCCCGCCAGGATGAAGAACGGGATCGCCATCAGCGGGAACTTGTCGACGCCGGAAAAGAGCCGCTGGATGACCAGCTCAGGCGGCGTCGAGGTGGTCGTCGCCAGAAAGGCGATGACCGGCAGGCAGAGCGCCACGAAGATGGGCACGCTCAAGGCCAGAAGGGCGGAGACAGCGGCAGCAAATCCAATCGGCATTGCGGAATTCTCCGTCGGATCAGGCGGCCGGCCCGGTGTGCTTCTCCGGTGGCATGATCGCAGCCTGCGCAAAACGCACGGTCATCAGCGCGAATCCGATGGGCAGCGCCAGATAGACCCACCACATCGGGATCTCCAGCGACGGCGAGAGCTGACGGAAGGCCGTCATTCTCTGGACCAGAGCGATTCCGTACCAGGCGAGGATCGCACAGGCAGCCGACGAGATTGCGAGTCCGATCCGGGTCACCAGGCGGGCCGCGGGCGTCGGAAGAAACTCCGGCAGCGCATCGATGGTGATGTGCGCACCGACAAGAGCCGCCCGGCTTCCGCCGATGAAGACCAGCCAGACGATTGCGTAGCGGGTCGCCTCCGCGGCCCAGGGAAGGGCGACATTGACGGCGACACGCAGGATGATGTCGGCGACGAGAAAGAGCACCGACGCTGACAGCGCCACAACCAGCAGCACGCCTTCGAACGCCGTCAGGCCTTTGTCCAGAATACGCAGAAGCGTCCGGACGCCGCCCGAGGCAGCGTCCGGAGAACGCTCAGCGGGTGCGGAGGCACCTGTCATTGGGCGCTCAGCTCGTCCAGCTTGGTGTAGGAGCGCTCCAGAAGATCCGCCCCGATCTTGTCAGCGAACTGGGCGTGCACCGGCTTCATAGCCTCGGAAAAGGTCGCGATCTGCTCCGGCGTCAACTCGACGATCGTCGTGGTCCCGGCGTCGGCGATCTCTTTCAGATAGCCTTCCTGCAACTCAGCCGATTTCTCGCGCTGGTAGGCGCCGGCTTCCCGGGCAGCCTCCAGAAGGATGGTCTGCGTGTCCTCGTCCAGCCCGTCGAACCAGACCTTGGAGAAGATCATCGCCGTACCGAGATAGCCGTGGTTCGACAGCATCATGTAGTCCTGAACCTCGTAGAACTTCATCTTGAGGATCGAGACGATCGGATTTTCCTGGCACTCCACCACGCCCTGCTGCAGCGCGGAGTAGGTCTCGGAGAAGGCGATCGGGATCGCGGTCGCACCGAGTTCCTCGAACTGGGCGATGAGGAGCGGGCTCTCCATCACGCGGGCCTTGCGACCGTCGAGATCGCCGGGGCCCGTGACCTCATGATTGCAGGTGAGCTGCTTGAAGCCGGATTCCCAGAACATCGCGCCGACGAAGCCGGAGTCCTCAAGATCCGACAACACCTCCATGCCGACGTCGGAGTCGAGAAACTCGTACGTGACCTCGGGGCTGGGGAACAGGAACGGCAGATCGATCAGCTGCAGGCTCGGCGCGAAATTGGAAAGCTTGGCGGTCGGGATCGGAGCCGCCTGAACGGCGCCGAACTGCATCTGCTGCGCCACCTCGACGTCGTCGCCGAGCGCGTTGTTGGCGAAGATCTGGACGTCGATGGCGCCGTTGGTGCGCTCTTCGACGAGTTCCTCGAAGCGCACCGCCCCCATATGCTGCGCGGAATCCTCAGGAAGGTCATGATGGAACTTGAGAACCTCCTGCGCTTGCACGGACGTGCTGGCCATAAGGGCCGCGGCAAGCGCAAGACCGGCCGGCGCAACACCTCGGGCATTGGCGAAAACGGTGAGGATCATGGAGTTCATTCCTTTCGTTCGAGCCTGCCGCCGAGCGGGCACGGCAACGTCGGTTCAGGATGCAAGTAAATACTTACATTCATACTACGTCCGGCTATTTCGTTTGCACGTGCAAATTTTGTGCAATGTCGCCTCAATGGCAGACAGGAAGGTGGATGCGTCAGCGGGACGCGAGCCGGGAGGACAGGCCGAGCAGGTCTACGTCGCTTCCACGCGCCCCGACGATCGAGAGCCCGAGCGGCAGATGACCGTGCCGGGCGAGCGGCAGCGAGATTTGTGGCAGTCCGGCCAGACCGGCAACGCAGAGAAGGTTCATCGCCTTGTGCCGATAGGCCACTTCGATATCGGCCATGTCGCCGCCGCGCGCCGGTGCGGTCCGCGGGACCGTCGGCAGAACCATGACCGTGCCGGCCGTCAGCAGAGCATCGATGCGGGCGGTGATCTCGCGGCGATGCTCCTGGGCACGGGCGAGAAGATCGGGATCGACGTGCCGCGCCGCTTCGAAACGCTCTTTCACGCCGGGACCGAAAGACGGCCGGACTTCGTCGATCCAGGCGCCGACCGACTTCCAGATTTCCGAGGCCTGCACGATCCGGAAGCTCTCCGACCAGACCTCGAGTCCCTCCTCGGCCAGCACGAACGGCTCTTTGGATGCGACCTCAGCCGCGACCCTGTCGACGGCCGGAAGAAGGCCATTGTCGAAATCGGCGTCCAGCATCGCGAAGGCGTCGGAGGGAACCAGAAGCCGGGTGAAGCGCTGCGCCGCTCCGTCATCGGCCAGAAGCACCCGGCCGACGCGCTCTAAGACGCCGGCATCGCGCGCGAACCAGCCCACACAGTCGAAGCTCGGCGCGAATGGCACGACGCCGTCGAGCGGGATCCGTCCGTGGGTCGGCCGCATGCCCAGAATGCCGCAATAGCTCGCCGGCACGCGCACCGATCCTCCGCAATCGGTACCGAGCGCGAAGTCGACCACACCCGCTGCCACGACCGAGGCCGAGCCGCTGGACGATCCGCCGGGCACCCTCGAGGGATCGGCGGGATTGATTGGCGTGCCGTAGTGGAAGTTCTCGCCGGTGAGCGAATAGGCCAGTTCGTCGCTGATCGTCTTGCCGACGAGGTCCGCACCGGCCGCCAGCACCCGCTCGACGGCGACCGCCGACCGCTCCGCCGGCGCGTGGGTCCTCAGCCACTCCGGATGGCCATTGCCGGTCGCAGCGCCCGCAACGTCCAACACGTCCTTGGCTGCGAAGGAAAGGCCCGCCAGAGGCCCCGTGCCGGAGCCGGTCAGGGCGATCTGATTGTCGGGACAATAGGCGCCGAGAGTGTCGTCTGAGGGCTTGGCGGCCACGCGAGTTTTGAAATTCATGCCTGCTCTCGGTCCGGAAAGTGAAGGTGGGCGGGCTGGCGGGTCAGCGTCCGCCGACCGCCCTTGAAGGCAAAGAGAACGGGCGAAAGCTCCGCCACCGCTGCCTGGGTCGTGGGGCCATCGATCACCACCAGATCCGCCGATTTGCCGACCTCCAGCCCGTAGTCGGTCAGGTTCATCAGCCGGGCCGACCGGGTGGTGACCATGTTGAAGCACTCGGCGACGTCATCCGCCGCACCCACATGGCAGATGTTGGCATTGAGATTGGCCATCCGCAGCAGCGAACAGTCGCCGAACGGGGTGAACGGGTTCAGCACGTTGTTCGTGGACAGCGAGCAGTTCACGCCATGGTGCAGAAGCTCGTGCGCCTGGGTAACGCCGCGGGTCTTGGCGTGGTCGCGGTCGCGCCCCATCAGGAAGAGATCGGTGGACGGCAGGACCGTCAGCGCGACACCGGCATCGCCGAGCCGGCGTGCGATCGTCGCGAGCCTCTCTGGCTCGACATAGGCGAGCTTGGTGACATGGCCGATCGCATTCCGCCCACCCCGGCCGAACCGCTCCGTCAGCTCGCAGACATAGTCGAGATCGAGGCTGGACGCGTCTGCGCCGAAATCCAGGTGCATGTCGATGTCGGCGTCGAACTCGCGCGCTATCTCGAACACCCGATCGATCTGCCCATGAGGATCGCTGTCCGTGTAGGGCGCCGCCCCGACCACCTTGGCCCCGCGCTTCATGGCTTCGACCATCAGTTCGTCGGTGCCCGGATAGTTGAGCAAGCCCTCCTGGGGGAACACGCAGACCTCGATGTCGATCGCCCAGGAATAGTCCTCGATCAGCTGCATCACGCCTTCGAAACTGCGCAGGCCAATCGCCGGGTCGACCTCGAGATGCGTGCGCATGTGCGTGGTGCCCTGAAGCAGGCATTTCTCGACCGTGCAACGGGCGCGCTGGTAGACGTCTTCCGCGGTGAAGTCCTTCTTGGCCTTCGCGACCTCGCCGATCGCCTCTTCAAGATCACCGCGCCGGGAGGAGCAGCGGTCGAGAATGCAGGACTTGTCGAGATGGATGTGGGTCTCGACGAACCCGGGCGAGACCAGCCGCCCGTCGAGTTCGAGCGTCTCGCCTTCGGCCGCCAGATCCGCCTCGATGGCGGCGATCCGTCCGTCCTGGATGCCGATGTCGACGCTGCGCTCCGGGTCGCCCGGAAGCCGCCCGTTCCTCAAGATGAGATCCATGTCCGCTCCTCAGCGCTGTTGCTGTTCCAGATGCATCGTTCAGGAGGCTGCGCTCTCGGCGTCCCCGAGATAGGCGTCTTCCAGAAGCCGGCTGTCGCGGATTTCCTCCGGCGTCCCGCCGGCGACGATGGCGCCGGACGAGAGCACGTAGGCCCGGTCGGCAATGGCAAGGGCCATTTCGGCCATCTGATCGACGAGCAGGATGGTGGCCCCTCCGTCCCGCAGCTCGGCAAGGATGGTGTAGAGTTCCTGGATCAGAGACGGGGCGAGACCGAGCGACGGCTCGTCGAGAAGAAGCACCTCCGGCCGCGCGACGAGACCCCGCGCGATGGCCAGCATCTGCTGCTCGCCCCCCGACAGAAGCCCGGCACGCTGGTCCTGCCGCTCGCGCAGGCGCGGGAAACGGTCGAGCATCCGCTCCACCTGCGCATCGAGACCCGCCGTGTGGCGACCGTAGGCCCCGAGCCGGATGTTCTGCACGACCGAGAGTTCCGGAAAGACCTGCCGCCCCTCCGGCACAAGGACCAGCCCGCGGCGTGCAATGCGGTCGGCGGCAAGCTCCTGGATGTCGTCGCCCTGGAAAAGGATCTTGCCGGCCACGGGCCGATGCAATCCGCTGAGTGCCCGCATCAGGGTCGATTTACCGGCCCCGTTGGCGCCGAGAACCGCCACGAGTTCGCCCTTCGCCACGCTCAGCTCGATGCCGTGCAGGACTTCGCTTGCCCCGTAGGAAGCGCTCAGGCCTTCCACTGCGATGGCCACGTCGCCCTTCTGCCCAGGCGCGCTGCGCACCGGCATCGCCGCAGCACCTTCCCCGAGATAGGCGGCAAGCACCGCCGGATCCCTGCGCACCACGGCCGGTTCACCCTCGGAGATCTTCTGCCCCGAATCCAGCACGAGCACGTGATCGGAAATCCCCATCACGAGGCCCATGTCGTGCTCGATCAGGATGACCGTGATGCCGGCCTGTGCCAGCCGCTGAAGAAGTCGCGCGACGTGCGCGGTGTCTTCCTCGCCCAGTCCGGCCGCCGGCTCGTCGAGCAGCACGATGTCGGGATCGAAGGCGAGAGCCCGGGCGATCTCGACGAGACGCTTGTCGATATGGGCAAGGGTGCCGGCAGGCGCCTTGATGTCGCCGCGATAGCCAACGAAGGCGAGCAGCGCTTCCGCCTTGCCGCGCCGCCCCTCGGTCTCGAGCGAGCGCCCGAGGTCGCCCGCGGCGACACGGCCGCGCACCATCGCCATCAACAGGTTGTCGAGCACACTCATGTGCTCGAAGAGCTGCGTCGTCTGGTAGGTCCGCGCGACGCCGGCGCGGGCAACCTTGTGCGACGACCGCCCGGTCAGGTCCTCATCGTCCAGCATCACCCGGCCGCTGTCCGGCGCATAGTAGCCTGCGATGAGGTTCAGCGCGGTGGTCTTGCCCGCACCGTTGGGGCCGATGATGCTGGTGATGCGGCCCGGCTCGGCGGTGAAGCTGAGCCCCTGGACGGCCTTCACGCCGCCGAACGAGATCGAGACGTCCTGGACCTCGAGCCGCTTTCCGCCGCCGCTCCAGCGCGGCAGGTCCGGTTCGGCGGCGACCGCGGGGGGCGTGTCCGGCTGGCTGCGGCGCCAGCGGGCGAGCACGCTGCCGACGATGCCGCGCGGCGCGAGGCGCAGCACGACCAGAAGCAGGATCCCAACGAAGAGCAGCCGGTATTCGGCCAGCGAGGCGAAGACCTCGGGCAGCAGCACCACGATGATTGCGCCGATCACCGGCCCCAGGATGGTGTCGGCCCCGCCGATCATGACCACCAGCAGGAACAGGATCGATTCGAAGAACGGAAAGCTCTCCGGGCTGATGAAGCCGCTCATCGTCCCGTAGACGCCGCCGGCAATGCCGGCGAAGACGGCCGACAGCGCGAAGGCGACGCAGCGCAACAGGACCGGATTGAGACCGATCGACTGCGCTGCGACTTCCGAATCGCGCAGCGCCCTCAGCGCTTTGCCCCAGGGGCTCCTGCTGATCAGCGCATAGGCGCCGAGCGCAACGAGCATCAGCACGAGCACGAAGATCGCGATCTCGCGCTGGCTGAAGCCGAAGCCGAAGAGCTCCGGCGGGCGGATGCCCATGATGCCGTTCCAGCCGCCGGTGAGTTCGTCGAGTTCCGCCGCGCTCTGCTCCACGATGAAGCCGAAGGCGATGGTGATCATCGCCAGATAGGGTCCGCGAACCCGCAGCGCCGGGATGGACAGGAGGCCGCCGGCAACGCCGGCGAGAAGCCCCGCGATCGGCAGCGCCAGCCAGAAGCTGACGCCGTGATCGACCGTCAGGATCGCCACCGTGTACGACCCGATCGCATAAAAGGCGACATGGCCGAGCGAGATCTGGCCCGACATCCCGACCAGGATGTTGAGGCCGATGCCGACGATCGCCGTCAGTCCCACCAGCGAGAGGATGTAGAGCTGATAGCCGTTGCCGGTGAAGATCGCGGCCAGCGCGAGGGCAACGAGCAGACCGCCTGAAAGGAGATAAGAGAGCTTCATACCTTCTTGACGCTCGCTCGTCCGAACAGCCCCTCCGGCCGCAGCGCCAACGCCACGATCACCAGCGAGAAGGCCATGATCTGGGTGTAGGTCGAGCCGAAGCTCGCCGTGATCATCGCTTCGGCAACGCCGTAAAGCAGACCGGCGCACATCACGCCCCAGGGATTGGTGATCCCGCCGAGAATGGCGACCGCGAAGGCCTTGATGCCGAACATGGTCCCCATGGTCGACGAGATGGTGAAGAGCGGCGCGATCAGGATGCCCGCGACACCGGCGAAAAACCCGGACAAGGCGAAGGCGGCCGAAACGGCAACCGCGACATTGATACCCACCAGCCGTGCCGCAGCCTCGTTCTGGACGACGGCCAGCATCGCCAGGCCATGACGGGTGCGCCGCGAAAAGACCGTGAACGCGATAGCGAGGCCGATGCCCACCAGGGGGATCAGGATCTGCTGGGGCTGGACGCGGACCCCGGCAACCACGAACGCTTCCGTCACCAGCGGGGTCGGTGGCATGCCGCGCGGATCGCGGCCGAACGTGAACAACACGACGTTGTCGAGAACGATGCCGAGGGCGACGGTCGCCATCAGCCAGGCCTCGGACTGACGCCGGACGAAGGGCCGGACCGCGATCCGCTCGACGACCACGCCCCAGAGCGCGCAGCACATAAGGGCGACGACGATCGCCAGCGGCGCCGGCCAGCCGAGGGTGACCCAGAAGGTAAAGCAGAGCACCGCGCCGAGCATCATGGTCGAGCCCTGCGCGAAGTTGACCGTGTTGGAGACCACGTAGGTCACGTAGAAGCCGAGCGCGAGCAGCCCGTACATGCTGCCGAGCCCGAGGCCGGTGATCAGGGCCGAGAGGAATATCATGGGTGGTCCATTCGCCGACTTGCCTGTCGCACCGCGATGAGGCGGCCGGGCGACGCGCGCCGCCCGACCGGGTCACGCATCACTCGGTCGGGACGACCTGATCACCCTGGTAGTGGACCATGATGTAGTCCTCCGGCCCCAGCGCATCGTGATTGTCCGGAGAGAAGGGCTTCGTGTAGGTCTTGATCAGGCCCTCGTACGTGCCGTCGAGATTCTCCAGCGCCTCGCGGATGGCATCGCCGTCCGTGGATCCGGCCTGCTCGATCGCCATCGCCATCAGATGCATCGCATCGTAGGCGTTGGCGGTGCCGACCGGTGAGAACACGTCCTCCGGACCCTTGATCTCCGGATACTTGGCCATGAGCTTCTCCAGGAACGCCTCGCCGACTTCGCCCTGGTCTCCGAAGAAGGAGTAGGTCTGCACGAAGTGGGCGTCGCCCGCCGTCGGCCCGGCGAGCTCCGGGAAGCGGCCGCCGGAGATGCCCCAGTGAGAAACCACCGGCGCGTCCCAGCCCATGCGCTCGCGCGATTTCATCATCTGGGCGCCGGGAGGGGCGTTGACGACGAGGATGATCGCCTCTGCGCCGGCGTCCCTCAGGCGGGTAAGCTGCGGCGTCATGTCGACGTCGGCGCCTTCGAACTTCTCGATGCCGACGATCTCGACGGCGTCGTTCTCCTCGTCGGCCGCCGTCAGGCCCTTCTCATTGGATTCGCCCCAGGGGTTGTTGATCAGCATCAGGCCGACCTTGGAGGCGCCGAACTTCTCGTTGGCGTAGTCGAGCAGCTTGACGTCGACCAGAGCGTCGATGGCGGAGACACGAAAGACGTAGTTGGGATCGGCCCCGTTGCGGGTGATGCCGGTCGCCGCCGCCCAGACGCCCATGAACGGCGTCTTCTCCTGGTTCGCGAGGGGGGCGATCGCAAGCGAGACCGGGGAATCGATGCCGCCGAAGAAAGCGGCGACATCCTCGTTGAAGATCAGTTCGCGCGCGGCGATCAGGCCCTTGGGCGGCTTGGATTCATCGTCGCGCTGGACGAGCTCGATCATGCGACCGTCGAGCAGACCGCCCGACTCGTTGATCTCGTCGATCGCGATCTGCAGCCCCCTTGTGATCGCCTCGCCGGATTGCGCCGACGCGCCCGAAAGAGCAGCGACGTGGCCGAGTTTGATCGGATCGGCGGCCTGCGCCGTTCCCGCCGTCGCTGCCAACCCCAACGCGGCGATGGACATGCCGACCGCGGCCGGCAGCATTCTGAGCCTCAAGTTTGTTTTCATGACTGCTCTCCCCTTCCGGATAGATGCCGGCGGGCGCGAGCCGCACCTGCCGTCGGGAAAGCTTTGTGCAACGGGCGGGCCAGATTCCCTCCTGGCGCGCGATCGGAGTTGCCGAAGCGGCAGGAATCCGGAAATTGTAAGCAAATTTTTACATACCGCCGCGGCAAGACCACCGCGAAGGCATGAGACATTCGGAAACCAGGCATGGTGAAATCGGCGTCACGTGCCTCGATTCGAGGCATTCGCCCCAAGCGGGAGCCGGTTGGGGCCGTTCGGAGATGCGGAATTAACCCGTCGGGAATTCCGAAGCAGGCGGATCGGCTTTAAGAGTAGCGTCGGGCATGGAGGATTCGGGGTACGTGGCGATCAGGAAGACGAAGCCGTCCGGGCGGGCGCAGCACAAGCGGGACGCGGACGCAACGCGTCGTCGCATCCTCGATGCGGCGCGCCATGCCTTTGCCGAGCACGGGCTGAGCGGCGCGCGGATCGACCAGATCTCGCGTGCGTCCGAAGCGAACGTCCAGATGATCTACCGCTATTTCGGCGGCAAGGAGGATCTGTATCGCGCGGCTCTGGAGGACACCTACGCCCGGATCCGCGCGCTGGAGAGGCAGCTCGACCTGACCACCCTGGAACCCGAGGACGGCATACGGCGTCTGGTCGAGTTCACCTTCGACTATCTCCGCGACAATCCGGACTTCGTGGCCATCATTCGCAACGAGAACATCGCGTACGGCCGGTTCGCAAACACGCTCCCGATGGTCTCCGACACCACGCTGCCTTTGGTTCAGGCGATCGACGACCTGGTCGCGCGCGGACGGGAAAGCGGGGTCTTCACCGTCTCCATCGATCCCGCCCAGCTCTACGTGACGATCCTGTCTCTGTGCATCACCCATCTCGCCCAGCGCCATACGCTGTCCGCCATGTTCCAGCGGGATCTCGGCGAGAGCAACTGGCTGTCGGAACGGCGCACCCATGCGATCGATGTCGTGATGACCTACCTCACAGCCCCGCGCGCAAACGGCTAGGAGCGAACCGGTCGGCGCGACCAAACGATACGGGTCGGGGGTGCCCGTCCCTTGCTCGACCGGTCATCGGGCCCCAAATGTGTCTGCTCGCCTCCGGATCCGGAGCGGCAAACCCGAAGCCAATTCCCGCCGCCGAGACGTTTCCATTTGAACGGAAATGGCTCTAGGACCGTTGAATTCCATGGCGCAGCCAGAGGACATGCAAGCCGTGCACTTCGGTCCCGTACTCTACTTCCTGGGCGCAGCCGACGGCCGGTCGAATGTCACTGCCCTAATCGTCGTCTCTTCGGATGTGGAGCCGCCAAAGCTCATCACGGAAGATGGCGGCGTCGCGCCGGATCTGATCTGGGACGCCGACGGCAACTGCGGGTACCGCTACGCCTTCAGCCTGCCGATGCGGCGGGACAGCTGGTACGAAGTCGACGGGGCCATCTACGAGGTGAACTCCGCGTTTGAAGGCGATCTCAGGATCGCCTTCGTCTCCTGCAACGGCCAGGAGCACGGTGATCGCGGCCGCAGCCAGCAGGACAGGAACGCGCTCTGGGCGCGCCTCGTCCACGACCACGAGCGATCGCCGTTCCAGCTCATGCTCCATGGCGGCGACCAGATCTATGCCGATGAACTGGCAGACGCCCACCCGCTCACGCAACGCTGGGCAAACGATGCGGACCCGGATCCGACGCCGGTGTCGGACCCGTTGCTGCAGGAGGCTGCCGCAGCCCTGCGGCGCGCATTCTTCGAGCGCTATGTCGAGGTCCTGAGCGAGCCTGAAACCGCCTGGCTGATGGCCCGCATTCCGTCTGTCGCGATGTGGGACGACCATGACATCTGTGACGGCTGGGGCTCGCTTCCGGTCGAAAAACTGGACTCGCCAGTCGGACGGACGCTGTTCTCCGTGGCGCGCGAAACCGCACTTCTCTTCCAGTTCGGGGTCGCTCCGGGATCGGTCCCGCCGATCTGCACGGATCCGACCGGGCGCTCGCTGAGCTGGCATGTGAGAATGCCCGGTGCCCAGGTCATCGCTCCCGATCTGAGGTCCGAGCGGCGTCCAGACCGGGTCATGGACGAGACCGGCTGGCGCGCGCTGGAAGCTTCGCTTTCCTCCGTTGACGATGGGCGCGTCTTCCTGCTCTCCAGCGTCCCGGCCCTCGGTCCCCGCCTGTCCTGGGTCGAGGCGGTGATGCAACTCACCTCGCGGATGGAAAAATACGAAGACGACCTGCGCGACCAGTGGCAGAGCCACGCTCATCGGGCGGAGTGGCGGCGCTTTCTGGAACGCCTGATCGCGGTTCACGAAAATCCGCAGACGCCGGTCACGGTGATCTCCGGCGAGATCCATCTGGCGACGCGCGGCACACTGGAGGCAGCACCCGGCCCCATTCACCAGCTCGTCGCCTCCGGAATCTCACATCCCGAACCGCCACGCGCCTATGCGCTGGGGCTCGGTGCCCTCGCCCGTCTCGGAGAAACGCCGGTTCCCGGTCACAGCATCAAGATGCATCCGCTTCCCGGTCGGCGCGGGATTTACGCGGCCCAGCGCAATTACCTCACCCTGGAGGGGCGTAACGGCCATTGGCAGGCGGTCTGGGAACTGGAAAAGACCGGCAAGACCCCGTCCCTGGATATCTGAGCGGTGGATTGGACCCCGCCCCGCCTCAGCGAACAGCCGAGGACGAGTGCGGGTCGTTGGCCAGCTCGATCGGCTTGCCGTGCGGCGTGGCTTCGGCCGCACGATGCCAGGCCTCCGTCAGAGCCTGGACATGCTCGGGATCGGCAATCGCCTTGCGGCCCAGAAGCTCCTCCAGCGCTGCCACGAACCGCGCATAGTAGTCGCCGGCATCGTCGCGCGCGTCCGGCTGATGCAGCAAAGCGCCGAACGTCTCGGCCCATTCGCTTTCCGAAAAGACGCCGTTCGCGATCAGGGCGCGCGTGAGCGCGAAAACCTGAACCTCCCAGGGTTCGGAGAACCCGCGCTCACCGTCCGCTCCACTCAGGCGGTCGGATCCGAAGACGTCATTCAGCGTGGTCAAGATAGCTTTCCCAGGCATCGATGGAGACTGTGACGTTCGGATCGCCGTCGTCTCCCCACAGCGTTCGGCCGTCGAAGTTCACCGTATAGAGCCACTCGGGCTGCTCGCCCCGGCCGTGGGCGTTGCTGTCCGGCAGGACGTGGCACCCGTGCCGGGCCGTGATCGTCCCGGTCTTGTCCCGTGCGTAGCTGGGAAGCCGCGTGTGACCGTCCGGGTGCATGTTGCGCGTGCGCACCCGGTCACCGACGGCAAAACCGGGCTCCGCGCCTGTCTCGCGCAGCGTCGGGCCGCCGGTTCTGAGAACGGTGGGCACCTTGGCGGCCGGAAGCTTCTTCGACTGAGCCCTGCCCGGAGCCCTCATCCGGCCGAGGCGCAGCTCTTCTTCGCTGAGCTCGCCGTTGGCGATCAGCATGTTCTCCAGCGCGTAGGCCCAGATCTGGTAGTAGCTGGCGGAGAGATAGGTTGCCGGCGGCAGGCTTTCGCGCGCATGGCGCATCCCGTCGAGCGACCAGTAGCCGAGCGCGCCGCAGCACAGCGTGACGCCAAGAACGCGCGGCTCCCAGGCCGCATGGAACAACGGCTCCTCGGTCTCCGGTTCGGGCGAGATCGGCCCGAAGCCCATCTTGCCGCCGAGATCCTGAGGCCCCTCCATCAGACTGCTCCCGGCGTTTTCGGCAGGCCGGTACCGATCATGGAATTGCGGGTAACCAGCGCGGCGAGCTCGTCCTCACTCATGTGGTCGGCCCCCGCCGGACGCATGGGCACCACGAGATAGCGCTGCTCGGACGTGGAGTCCCAGACCCGGATCGTTGTCTCCGCGGGCAGCACAAGGCCGAACTCTGCCAGCACCTCCCGCGGTTTCATCACGACCCGCGACCGGTAGGGCGGCGACTTGTACCAAACCGGCGGCAGCCCCAGCACGGCCCACGGATAGCAGGAGCACAGGGTGCAGACGACGACGTTGTGGGTTTCCGGCGTGTTGAAAACCGCGTTCATGTGCTCGGCCTGGCGACCGGAGATGTCGAGCGAATTAATGGCGGCCGTGGCGTCTTCCTCGAGCCACGCGCGATAATCCGGATCGACCCACGCCTTCGCAACCACCCGGGCCCCGTTCTGCGGCCCCACCCGGGACTCGTAGGTTTCCACGATGGCGTCGACGGCGGCGGGATCGACCAGCCCCTTTTCCACAAGGATGGTCTCCAGCGCCCGGACCCGTGCGGTCATCGGGTCGTAGGCATTCTCGTGGGAATGATCGTGCCCATGGGGATGATCGTGATCGGCACTCAAGGCGTGGCTCTCGGCTAAAGGTCGATCCCGCGAGCCTAATTCATTCGACGCGGCAGGCAATCTGTCCGCAAGAAAAAACGATTTCCGGCTGCCGCGCGCTGCCGGGCGGTGGAATGCCTTACCTCACTCGGCCGCTTCTCCGGTGATCCGCCTCGGCGCCTCGCAGCCCCTGACGCAACAGCGGCCCGGCTGTCGGGAGACCCTCTGGCCCTGGTCGTAAATCCCGCGATCGAGCAGCTGGTCGACCAGATCGGTCTTTTCCGCGAGCGGATAGTTGCGCCATATCTCGCGCTTCATGGCCTCCGGCGACCCGCCCCCGTGCAGCGAGATCACCGAGTACCAGCCGCCCTGGTGCGAGGCGGTCAGATCCTCGATGAACCGGGACACCTCCAGACGCCGTTCGGCGGGAATGTCCTCACGGCCGGCAAGGACGGCGGCGAGCGAGGCCTGGGTCTCGGGGTTGTGGTCCTCGTCCGGGCCCGGCAATGCCACAATCAGGCCGCCCGAGACATAGTGGGCGAGCTTGTGCATGTCGTAGATCTTCGTTGCCAGAAGCAGCTTGCCGATATTGGCGAAGACCGGATCCGGCATGACCGATCGCGCCGGATCATCGACGCAGTAGACCGACGAGGCGACGCCGCAGGCAAAGAAGCTCTCGGTGATGGTGATCAGGTCGACCATGGCCTCGCGGATGTGGCCGTGCCGGTCGGGATCCAGACCGTTCGCCTCGATCATCAGCGCACCGGCCCCGATCAGGAGATCGCCGAAACCGGCGCGCGCGCCGATGCAGGACTGCCGGTGATGATGCGCGTAGCTGGTCGTCAGAAAGCCGCCTTCCTCGGTCTCGCCGGCAAGGAAGACCCGGTCGTGGGGCACGAAGACGTCGTCGAAGATGACCACGCCCGTCGACTGGCCGTAGCGGGCGGAGAACTTCGCTGCCGCCTCTCCCGGCCGGCCAGCGGGTCGCGCGACGATCGTCACGCCGTCCGCATCGATCGGAACCGCGCAGCACACGGCGTAGTCGCTGTCCTCCGGCGCGTGGGTTCTGCACGGCATGACCAGGAACTCGTGCATGTACGGCGCGCCGGTCACGATCGCCTTGGTGCCGCTGATGACGATACCGTCGGCCCGCCGCTCCTTGATGCGCACATAGACGTCCGGGTTTGCCTGCTGGCCCGGCCGCTTCGACCGGTCGCCCTTGGCGTCGGTCATGGCGACGCCGAGCGTGAGGTCGCGATCCTGCACGTCGTGCAGATAGGCCAGGAAGCGCTGATGATAGTCGGTCCCGTGGGTGTGATCGGTGCGGCGGGTGGCCTGGAAGAGACCATTCAGCGCGTCGTGGCTCAGATAGCGCTGGGCGCAGCCGGACACCTTGCAGACGAGCCGGACGGCCTCGAGCTTGTTGAGAAGGTCCTGTGCCGAACCGTCGATGTGCAGCATCCGGTTGACGGTCTTGCCGCTGGTCGCCTCGACCGCCGTCATCAGATGCGCGTGCTCGGCGCGGTGAGCGAAGTCATAGGTCACGCCGACGCCGTTGATGCCGGGCGAGAGCCGCGGATCGTCGGCGACGCTCTCGACACGTTCGCCGTCCACGAACACGCGCGGCGCATAGGCGCGGAGGGAGTCGCGATAGTCGTCTGCGGTCATCAACATGCCGGCACCTCGGCTTGCGCGGAAAATCGAACACCGTTAGGATTATTGAACAGTGTTTAATTCTGTCAAGAGATCCGATGTCCGACGTCCGTCCGATGCGCAGCAGGGCCTCCGCCGCAAAACGCGAGGCCATTCTCGCCGCCGCCCGTGAGGTGTTCGCGGAAACGGGCCTGGAAGGAGCGAGCCTGCGCTCTGTAGCGGCGCGGGCCGGCTACACGCCGGCCGCGCTCTACTTCCACTTCGAGTCCAAGGAAGCGATCTACGCCGAGCTGCTGTCGGAGTCCCTTGGCGCGCTCGGACGCCGGGTCGCGGACGCCGCCGGCGAGGAGAAAGGCGAAGCGCGTCTTCGCTCAGCCGCGATGGCCTTTTTCGATTTCTATGCCCATCATCCGCAGGACCTCGATCTCGGCTTCTATCTGTTCCGGGGCGGCATGAAGCCGGCGGGGCTCGGCCGCGAACGGGACCTGATGCTCAATCGGGCGCTGGAAGCGGCGCTGCGCCCGATCGCAGAGGCGGCGACCGATCTGGGAGCCGATACGGACTCGGCCGATATCCTTATGGTGGACGTCTTCGCCCACGCCACCGGCCTGTTGCTTCTGCTGCACACCGGACGGATCCGCATGTTCGGGGCCAATGCCCGGGACCTGATGCAGCGCTATGTCGATGATCAGGTCCGCTCGATCCAGGGAGGACACCATGCCGGCCCTTGAGGCGCAGACGAGCACACTGCTGATCATCGACCTTCAGCAACGACTGATGCCGGCGATCGCTGACAGCGGTCGGGTCGTCGCCAACGCCCGGCGGCTGATCGCCGCCGCGCGCCTGCTGGACGTGCCCATCAGCGCAACCGAGCAGTATCCGGAGGGCCTCGGCGGCACGGTACCCGGACTTCTGGACGCGGACGTCCCCGTCTATTCGAAGACAACATTCGACAGCATGAAGACGCCCTCGATCGCCGAAGCGATCCGCCCCGAAGGCCGGTACGTCGTTGCCGGCTGCGAGGCTCATGTCTGTGTCCTGCAGACCGTTCTCGGTCTGCTGGCGCATGGCTGCGACGTCGCCGTGGTTCAGGACGCCATAGGATCGCGGATCGAGGACAACCGGAAAGCCGCCTGCCGCCGCATGGAGCGCCACGGCGCGGAACCGGTCACCACCGAAATGGTGCTGTTCGAATGGCTCGGCGATTCCCGGAACCCGCGGTTCCGGGAGGCCATGAAGCTGATCAAGCCGATGAAGGCCGATCAGGAACCCGCCACCGGCGCGGAATAGGCCGCGCCGGCAGGTGCCCGCGTGGCCCTATTCGCCGAGCTGGCTCCGCAATCCGCGGGCGGCACCCATCATCAGGCCCGTATCGACACCGGCGGCCACGAATTTATAGCCCCAGTCGCGGTAGCGCAGCGCATCCTCGGCCTTGGTCGCCAGGATCCCGGAGGCCTTGCCCGTCGCGGCAATCCTTCCGGCCGCGGACCGGATGGCGTCCTGGACCGGCTCCGCCCCGGGCTGGCCGAGATACCCCATCGACGCGGAGAGGTCCGACGGTCCGATGAAGACACCGTCGACGCCCTTAACCGCGGCAATCTCCTCCAGCCGCTCCAGCGCCTGCCCGGTCTCGATCTGGACCAGAACGCAGATCTCCTCGTTGGCCGACTGCAGATAGCCCGCCGCCATCCCGTACCGGCTGGCGCGGGTGGATCCGGCCACGCCGCGGATGCCCTCCGGCGGATAGCGGGTGGCGGCGACCGCAGCCTCGGCTTCCTCGGGCGTCTGGATGAACGGGACCAGCACCGTCTGCACGCCGATGTCCAGAAGCCGCTTGATCAGGACCTTGTCGTTCCACGCCGGGCGCGCGACCGCCTGGGCCGTGCCAACGGCAGCGGCCTGGAGGATCGGCTGCAGGGCGGCCACTTCGACGGGGCTGTGCTCGGTGTCGAACAGCATCCAGTCGAAGCCGGTCAACGACAGCGCCTCGGCGGCGACGGGGCTGGCGAGCGAGCTCCACAGGCCCCACTGCGTCTCGCCGGCCAGAAGCCGCGCCTTGAAGGCGTTCTTCGGAGCGCCGGTCATGTGAACTGCACCGCAACCGAGCCCAGCGGTCCAAAGTCGGCGTGAAGCGTGTCGCCCTTGGTTGCCCAGACCGGACGCGTGAAGGAACCGGAGAGCATCAGGTGACCCGGCTCCAGCACGGTTCCGAACGGACCCAGCTTGTTGGCGAGCCAGGCGATGGCCATCGCCGGATGGCCCAGCACACCGGCGGCAAGTCCCGTCTCCTCGATCTCGGAGTTGCGGTAGAAGATCGCGCCGACCCAGCGCAGGTCCACCTCGTCCGGGCGCACCGGACGCCCGCCGAGCACGATACCGGCCGCGGCACCATTGTCGGCGACCGTATCGAAGATCTTGCGCGGTTCCGTGACGCGCGCGTCGATGATCTCGATCGAGGGTACGACCCATTCCGTGGCGCGCAGGACGTCGACGAGCCCCACACCCGGCCCCTTGAGCGGCTCCTTGAGGATGAAGGTCAACTCCGGCTCGACCCGCGGGACGCAGAAATTCTCGAACGGCACCTTGGCACCGTCCTGCAGCACCAGGTCGTCGAAGAGATAACCATAGTCCGGCTCATCGATCTTCGACGACGCCTGCATCGCCTTGGAGGTCAGACCGATCTTGTGCCCGACCACCTTGCGTCCCTCGGCGACCTTAGCCTCCGCGACCATGGACGAGATCGCATAGCTGTCCTCGATCTCGATATCCGGGAACATTTCGGAGGGCCGGCGGCCCTGCACCTTTGTCCGGTGACTTTCGAGAAGGGATGCGACGGCTTCGCGGCGCTGGTCGTCTGTGAGCATGGAACCCCCGGTTTGAAAACGGTCGGAACGATCAAAAAAAGCTGTCACGGCTCGAATGGGCCGTGTCTGGCGGACAGGTCACCGCCAATACTCCTGCCCTTGTGGAGAGCAAAGCGCGCGGCGGCTTCGTCCTGCGGGATTGGCGGCGGATCGGCCGACCCGACGGCCCAAAGCGTTCGGCTCCGCCGGTCGCCCGTCGACGAAATATCAGCCCGGCATCGCATTTGCCACCATGAACCGTCAGCGTTGAATGCGCCCGAAGCGTGGTTGGCACATCCCCTCTCCCACAACGTTCGGCCGCATTGCCGACGCCACGAGCACCAAGAATTCCATTGAAGACGCAAGTCTTCACGCTCCCAAGCATCGGGTGCGCCGCCGTTTGTTCCCGCGACCGCAAAGATCGAACACCGATTTCGCCTGCTTCAGGGTTGCCACCTTGGAATCGATATGGTCAGATTGACCAATAAAGAAAATAAAGTTCAAATATGAACATTCCGGAGATGAGGGGATAAACTTGGAGGTCTACGCTTCCGGAAGCATATCCGTCACTCAGTCGGACCTGCCGCCCGTCGCGCTGTTCCGGCCCGCGTCCGTCGACGACGCCATCGCCGATCTCGCAGAAGCGCCCGCACCGGCCGCGATCTTTGCCGGCGGCACCGATTTCTTTGCCTGGCTGCGCGAAGGCGCCACACCGGCGTCGCTGATCTGGATCGACCGGATCGAAGAGATGAAAGCGGTCGAGCAGACCGCGGACGCCCTCGTCCTTGGCGCGCGGCTGACCCACGACGAAGCCTGGCAGCATCCGGCTCTCGATGCCGTTCCGGGACTTGCCGCATCCTGGCGCAAGATCGCCACGGTGCGGATCCGCCGACAGGCGACGCTTGGCGGCAACCTGATGGCGCGACGGACGCGCTACGAGCTCTCCATCCTTCTGACGGCCCTCGGCGCCAGCGCGCGTTTCGCCGGCCCCGCCGGCGTGACGGAGCTTCCGGTTGACAAGATCTGGGACGCCGACCTGAGCGCCCACCCGCTGCTCGTCTCCGTTTCGATTCCACTCGCCGGCGCTCCGGCCATCGACTACGAGCGCTCCCTGCGGCCGACGGTCACCCAGGCGCTCTGCCGGCGCGGTTCAGGGGTCGATGCGACCCATCGCGTCGTCGTCGCGACGGAGTTTCTGCGCCCCTGGTGGACGGACGCCGCAGCAGCCGATGCACCCGAGACGGTCTTCGCGAAGCTTCCGGACGACTTTCACGATCCGGCGGTGGGCCGGTCCTATGTCGCGAAAGCCGGCGCCGCCTTCCTGCGCCGGCAGATCGCGCGTCTTGGAGATCCGGCATGACGGCAGTATCCCTCGACGGTCGCCTCGACGTGCACTTCACGCTGAACGGCAATCCCGTCTCGGTGGCCACCACAACCAATCGGGTTCTGGCCGACCTCCTTCGGGACGATCTCTATCTCAAGGGCACCAAGATCGCCTGCGGCCGCACCGTCTGCGGCGCCTGCAACGTTCTCGTCGACGGCACGCCGCGGGCAAGCTGCTCGACCTTCGCCTTCGAGGTGGACGGCTGTGCCGTGACCACAATCGAGGGACTGGAGAGCAGCGAAGGCCTCGATCCGGTCCAGGCCGCCTTCGCCCGAAAGAGCGCCTTCCAGTGCGGCTTCTGCACCTCCGGCATGATCGTGCTGGCCAAGGGGCTGCTCGCCGAGAACCCCGACCCGGACCGCGCGACGATCAAGGACTGGATCTCGTCCAACGTCTGCCGCTGCACCGGCTATCAGCTGATCATCGAGGCGATCGAGGAGGCCGCCGCCGCCATGCGGACCGCCGGAGGCGCCCGATGACGGAGATGCTTCGCGTCATCGGCGCCGACGTCGAACGTGCCGACGCCCGAGACAAAGTTACCGGACGGGCCCGCTACACTGTCGACGAAGCCATGCCGGGGATGCTGCACGCAAAGGTGCTGCGCTCGCCCCGCGCCCACGCCCGGATCGTCGCGATCGACGCATCGGAGGCCCGTGAGATGCCGGGCGTCCACGCCGTCCTGACCGGGCCCGACCTGGATGACGGCACGATGATGCCCGTCTACGGCTACTTCATCAAAGACCAGCCGATCGTCGCCACCGACAAGGTCCGCTACGAGGGCGACATGATTGCCGCCGTGGCGGCCGTCGACGAGGCCTCCGCAAACGCCGCCCTCCGCAAGATTCGCGTCGAGTACGAGGATCTTCCCTCCGTGCCGACCATCGAAGCCGCGCTGGCCGACGACGCAGCCGAGTTGTTCGAGACCGAGCCGATGGGCATCGTGCCGCCCTATGGCGCCGGCTCGGCCGGCCGGCTCAGGCCGCGGCGCAACGTCTGCTACGAATACTGCTACCGGACCGGCGACCCGGCCGCCTTCGAGGAGGCCGATCACGTCTTCGAGGACACCTTCCGCTTCTCCCGCATGCACCACATGCATCTGGAGCCGTTCGTTTGCGTGGCGCACTGGAAGGACGGCGGCGAGATCGAGGTCGTCACCAGCAGCCAGAACCCGTTCCCGCTGCGCAAGGAGCTCTGCCGGATCTTCAAGGTGCCGGAGAACCGGATCACCGTGCGCGTGCCCTATGTCGGCGGCGGCTTCGGCGCCAAGAACAACTGCAAGACGGAGCCGATCGCGGTTCTCCTGTCGCGGATGACCGGCCGCCCGGTCCGCTTCTGCCTGACGATGGAGGAGAACTTTCTCACCAACACCCAGCACGCCGCCATCCTGAAGGTCCGCACCGGCGTGAAGGCGGACGGAACCCTGATCGCGCGCCAGTCTGAGGTGCTGCTGGATTCCGGCGCCTACTCCGATGCCAGCCCGCTGGTCTCCGAAAAGGCCGGCTACCGGATGCCGGGACCCTATCGCTACAAGCACATCGACAGCGTCTGCCAGTGCGTGATGACGAACACGGCGCCCGCCGGCCCCTATCGCGGGTTCGGCGGCACCCAGGCGACCTGGGCCAGCGACAGCCAGGTCGACATGATCGCGCGCCGGCTCGGCATCGACCCGCTGGAGATGCGGCTGAAGAACATGATCGATCTCGGCGAGCCGTTCGTGCCCGGCGAGAGCGGCTGTGACAGCGATCTGGCCGAGGGTCTCGATCTGGTTGCCCGCGAGGCCGGATATTTCGAACCGCGCAAGCCCAACCGCGGCGTGGGCCTTGGGCTCGGCTTCAAGGACGGCGGCGGCGTCAACAAGCCCGCACAGGCGCGGGTGAAGGTCTCGACCTTCGGCGACATCCACCTGTCGTGCGGCACGGTGGAGATCGGCCAGGGCGCGCGCACGGCGCTGGCCCAGGTCGTCGCCGAAATCCTGGCCGCACCTCTCGACCGCGTCGCCTACCTGCCCCTCGACACCCGCTACATTCCCTTCGATCAGGGAACCAATGCCTCCTCCGGCATCTCGGTGATGGGCCAGGCGGTGCAGCGCGCCGCCCAGTCCGTGCGCGATCAGGTGCTCCAGATGGCGGCCGAGGAGCTCGGCACCACGCCCGATGCGCTCCGTCTCGACAACTGGACGGTGATCCACGGCAACGAGGCGAAGCCGCTCGCGCCGATCATCATGGGCCGGTATGGCGGCACGGGCTTCGAATTCACCGGCGAAGGATTCCACAAGCAGCCGAACGACCACCACGCCCCGCTGGAGACCAAGAGCGTCTTCTGGGAAATCGGCTGGGCCGCCGTCGACCTGTCGGTCGACCGTGAGACCGGTCAAATCGCGATCCACAAGCTGGTGGTCAGCGGCGATGCGGGCCGGGCGATCCACAAGCTGGTCTGCCGCGGCCAGGACGAGGGCGCGGCTCTCATGGGGCTCGGCCAGGCCCTGTTCGAACGGATGATCTATGACGGCACCCGCCTGGTGAACGGCGAGGCGCTCACCTACCGCGTCCCCCTCGCCGAGGATCTGCCGGAAACCTTCATCGCCATTACCCAGGAGCAGGGCCACGGCCCCGGCCCGTTCGGTGCCAAGGGCATGGGCGAGGGCGCGATGCTGCCGATCGCCCCGGCAATCGCCAACGCGATCGAGGACGCCGTGGGCGTGCGCATCACCGAATTGCCGATCACACCGGAACGCGTGCTGGCCGCGCTTGAGGCGCAGGCGGACGGCACGACCTGATCCAAAACCCGATTGATCCATAAAAAGCCGGCGAACCGGCAGATCCAGAGCAGGAGACCACAGCCATGACGACCAAGCACGAATGGGATATCTCGCGCCGTCGCCTTCTTCAGGCAGCCGGTGCGGCCGCACTCTCCGCCCCCTTCATCGGCCGCCCGGTCTGGGCCCAGGGCAAGCCGGTCAAGATCGGCGTGATCCTCCCCACGTCCGGCGTTCTCGCCGCGCCCGGCCAGGCCTCGCTGCGGGGCGTCGAGCTCGGTGCCAAGCTTCTGTCCGAAAAGGCCGGGATGCCCGTCGAGTTCGTCTATGCCGATACGGAATCGGTGCCGGAGAACGGTCGCGTCGCGGCCGAACGCCTGATCCAGGACGGCTGCACGCTCCTGATCGGCGCATGGGACACCGGCGCGACCATCTCCGCCGCCCAGGCCGCGGAACAGGCGAAGGTGCCGATCCTGGTCAACATCGCCTCCGCGCCGCAGATCACCGAGCAGGGCTTCACCCAGCTCTTCCGCAACTTTCCGCCGGCGACCACCCTCGTCTACAACGCCGTGGCGCGCATCAAGGACCTGTTCGCCCATACCGGCGTCCAGCCCAAGACCGCCGTGCTGCTCCACGTCAACGACACCTTCGGCAAGGGCGTTACCGGCGGGATCAACGCGCTTTGGGACAAGCTCGACGTTCCGATCGAGATCGTCGACCAGATCTCCTATGACCTGCGCGCCCGTGATCTGTCGGTGGAGGTGGCCAAGGCCAAGGCGACCGGCGCCGACCTGCTCATGCCGGTGACCCGGGTCAACGACGCCATCCTGATCGTGCGCGAGATGGTGCGTCAGAACTACAACCCGATGGGCATCATCGGACCGGGGAGCCCGGGCCCGTACGAGAAGGCTTTCACCGACGCCACCGGCAAGTACGGCGACCAGTACATGGTTTCCGTGCCCTGGTACGATCCGACGCGTGACCTGACCAAGCAGACCATCGCCTCCTTCAACAAGGAATACCCGAACGAGCGCTTCGAGCTGAACGTCGGGTTCTCCTACGAAGCGGTCGAGATCGCCGTCGATGCCCTCAGCCGCGCCCAGTCGGGCGAACCGGCCGCGATCCACGACGCGCTGAAGACGACCGACCTCAAGGACCACGTGATGTATGGCGGGCCGATCGTCTTCAACGAGAAGGGCCAGAACCCGAACATCGGTGGCGTGATGCTTCAGAACCAGGACAGCGAGCCGCTCGTCATCGGCCCGCAGGAGATCGCGGTGGCCGAGCCGATCTTCCCGATGACGCCGTTCCAGGACCGGTAGGCGCGGTTCACTCAGCATGACCGGGGATCCGCCGTCGAACAGGCGGATCCCCGGGCCGACCGGACGCGGATCGGGCTTCGTCCGGTCCGTCCGCCGTCTGTCGCCGCCCCTTGGCGACAATCAACGGGATCGCGCATTCGATGGATCTTTATCTGCAGGTGCTCGCGGGAGGCGTCCTGAATGGCGTCGTCTACGCGCTCATCGCGATCGGCCTAACCATCATCTTCGGGGTGATGCGCCTGGTGAATTTCGCCCATGGCGAGATGGTCGTGATCGGCATGTATATCGGCTACTGGTGCTTCGAGCTGATCGGCATCTCGCCCCTTGCGGCAATGCCGGTCGCCGCGCTGGCGCTGTTTGCGCTCGGCTATGTGCTGCAGCTCACCGTCGTGAACGCCTTCATCAGCCGGCCCCACCACGTCCAGTTCATCCTGTTCATCTCGTTCGCGCTTGTGATCACCGGACTGCACATGATGCTGTTCGGACCGACCCCGCGCGGCATCTTCTCGATGGCCAGCTTCGAGACCTTCGACATCGGTCCGTTGCGGCTCGACATGACGCGGGTTCAGGCCGCCGCCGGCGCGATCGTCCTGATGGCGCTGCTGTTCGTCTTCCTCCGCTTCACCACCACCGGCCAGGCCATCCGCGCGGCCGCCGACAGCCGGATCGGCGCGGAGGTGATCGGCATCCGCATCAATCGCGTGTTCGCGATCACCGCCGGCATCGGGATGGCCTGCGCAGGAGCGGCCGGCGCCCTCGTCGCTCCGATGTTCGACACCCATCCGTTCCTTGCGCCGGAATTCACCCTCCTCGCCTTCATCGTCGTCATTATCGGCGGGCTCGGCAGCATCCCCGGCGCGATCGCCGGAGGCATCCTGATCGGTATCGTGGAGGCGCTCGCCGCCGTGATGATCAATCCCTCCATGAAGAGCATGTTCTCCTATGCTCTTCTCGTGCTGGTCCTCCTCGTACGCCCGGCTGGCCTGTTCGGCGCTGCGGGAGGCCGCCGATGACCCGCACCCTCCCCCTCGCGGCATCGGCCGCGGCGCTTCTTGTCTTCGGCTTCGCGCCGCTCGCCCTGTCGCCTTACTGGCTCTCCCTGCTCACGATCATCTTCTTCTATGTGTGCGTCGGCCAGGCCTGGAACCTGATGATGGGCTATACCGGCATCCTGTCGCTGGGAAACTCGCTGTTTCTGGGCCTGGGCGGCTATGTGACAGCAGTGCTCGCCTCGCGCTACGGCGTCGTGCCCTGGATCGGTCTGCCGCTCGGCGCACTGGTGGGTGCGGCGATGGGTGTCGTCATCGCCTGGCTCGGCTTCCGCTTCTCCGTCCGCGGCGTCTACTTCGCGCTTCTGACCATCGCCTTCGCCGAGTTCTTCCGCCTCCTGTTCGACAACTGGGACTATGTCGGCGGCGCCGGCGGCGTCTTTCTGCCATCGCTCGGTCCGGACGAGAGTATCCTGCTGCACCTGCGCGGGTCGGGCCTGCTGTTCTACTACGCCTTCCTGGTGCTGGCAGCCGCCGTCACGGCGATCTCCGCCCTGCTGGTCAACGGCCGGCACGGCTTCTTCTGGCGTGCCATCCGCGAGGACGAGGAGGCTGCCCGGGCGCTCGGCGTGCGGGCCCGCAGCATGAAGATCCTCGTGGTCGCGATCAGCGGAGCGATGACGGCGGTCGCCGGCGGCCTGTTCGGCCTCATGAACGGCAGCCTGTTTCCCGATTCCATGCTCGGCATGGGCATGTCGATTGAGATCATCATCGCCCCGATCATCGGCGGCCTCGGCACGCTCGTCGGCCCGATCGTCGGCGCCTTCTTCGTCGTTCCGGTGACGGAGATCGCCAACGACGTCGGTCAGCATGTCGGCATCTTCGGCCTCAATACATTCGTCTACGGCGTGATGGTCTTCCTGGTGATCGTGTTCCTGCCGGAGGGCATCTGGCCGCGGCTGCGCCGCCTCGCGACCCGCCGCCAGAGGCCGGACGAGACGGACGGAGGTTCCGATGCTTGAGGTTCAGGGACTGACCAAGCACTTCAAGGGCCTGACGGCCGTGTCCGGTGTGTCCTTCTCCGTCGCCGAAGGCGAGATCTCCGCGCTGATCGGCCCCAACGGCGCCGGCAAGACCACCACCTTCAACATGATCGCCGGGGCCCTCGTGCCCAGCGAAGGCCGGATAAGCTTCGACGGACGCGACATCACCGGCCTCGATCCGGAAGTGATCGCCGCCGCCGGCATCTCGCGCACGTTCCAGGTGGTCCGGCCCATGGTCGGAATGACCGTCCTGGAAAACGCCATGGTGGGCGCGCTCGCCAAGGGGCTCGACATGGCCGAGGCGAAAGCCGACGCCCTCGCCGCGCTGGACATGGTCGGGCTTGCCCGGAGAGCCGGAAACGAGGCGTCGTCGCTGACGCTTCCCGACCGCAAGATGCTGGAAATCGCCCGCTGCCTGGCCCGCAAGCCGCGGCTTCTTCTGCTCGACGAGGCGATGGCCGGACTGCGTCCCAGCGAGGCGGACGTCCTGATCTCCGTCCTGCGCGAACTCAACGCACAGGGGCTGACCATCCTGCTGATCGAACACGTCATGCGGGTGGTCATGTCGCTGGCCGGCCGCGTGGCCGTGCTTCACCACGGCGAGCTGATCGCCACCGGCAAGCCGCAGGAGATCGTCGAGAACCCGATCGTGATCGAGAGCTATCTCGGCCGGCGGAAGGTGGAGGCGGGCCAGTGACCGACGGACCGATCCTGACCATTGATGGTCTCGTCCTGCACTACGGCGAAGCCCGGGCCCTCGACGGCGTGAGCCTGTCGGTGGGGCGCGGGGAACTCGTCTCCGTCGTCGGAGCCAACGGCGCGGGAAAGACCTCGCTGATCCGGGCGATCGCGGGCATGCTGCGGCCGTCAGCCGGGTCCATCCGCTTCGACGGCATGGAAATCGCGGGACGTGACAGCAACGCAGTCTGCGAGCTCGGGATCGGCCAGGTCGCCGAAGGACGCTGCATTTTCCCTTCGCTGTCGGTGCAGGAGAACCTGGAACTGGGTGGAGCCCTGAAACGGTCGAAAGCCCGGCGCGCCCGGAACCTGGAAATCGCCTTCGAGACGTTTCCCCGGCTCGCGGAACGGCGGCGGCAGGCGGCGGGCACACTCTCCGGCGGCGAACAGCAGATGCTCGCCATCTCCCGCTGCCTGATGGCCGAACCGGTGCTCATCATGTTCGACGAACCGTCCCTGGGGCTCTCGCCGCTCCTGACAGAACAGATGTTCGAGGTGGTCGAGACCCTGAACGCGAACGGCACCACGGTGCTCCTCGTCGAGCAGAACGTGATGCAGTCTCTGGAGATCTCCAGCCGCGGCTACGTGCTGGAGAACGGACGGGTCGAACTGGAGGGCACTGGCGCCGACCTGTTGACGAACGACCGGGTCAGGGCGGCCTATCTCGGGCTCTGACCTCCTCAGAAGCGGAAGCTGGCCTCTGCCTGGAAGGTGTGGGCGGTGAGATTGTCGCGCAGTTCCGCCTGGTAGGAGGCGCCGAGGGCGAAGCGGTCGCCCTTCAGCGCCGTCAGGGTCACCTCGCCCAGGAACGCGTCCCGGCCCACATCCGCTCCGGCCACGTCGTAGGACGCGCCCAGGATGCCGAGGTCCGACGTCTGCGCCACGTCCCCATAGTCGTGCCGCCAGCCGGCGCTCAGCACCGGCTCCAGCACGAAGCCGTTGCCCAGCGCGAACCGACGCGAGAAGGCCACCGCAAGCGTCGTCTGGGTCTCGGAGAACGTCTCGCTCGGGACCGACAGCGCGAACACGCTGCCGCTCTCGGTCATCGCGTCCCGCCCGAACGCCCGGTAGCCCAGCGTCGCCGACGGCGTCACCGTCACCACCGGCGTCTCGAACGCCCGGAACGCGGTCGCTTCCGCGAACCCGCCGAACCCGTGGCCGTCCGCGCTTGCCGTCGCCCCGTAGCCGCCGAGCGCCGTCGTCCGGCTCGTCGACAGGTCCCCGTAGCTCAGGCCGCCGCGGGCCGCCAGCGCCACCACGCCCGCATCGAACGTCCCGTAGAGACCCGCCTGATACGTCGTCACGTCGCCCGCCCCGTGAGCATCCGACGACACGTCCGCATACTCGTAGGCCGCCGCGAAGCCGAGCGCGACCCGCGCGCTCACCCGGTGATCCACGCCGAACGCCACGTTCGTCGAGCGCGCATCGTAGCCCGACACACCGCCGGACGCGCCCACGTCCGTCAGCGTCGTCTCCGCCTCCACCCACGCCTGGCCCTCGCCATAGGCCGCCGACTGCGCCGTCAGCCAGTCCGCCATCAGCCCCAGCTGACGCGACCCGATCGTGTCCGCGAACCGGCCAACCGAGCGAACCGCCGTCGTCCCCATCTCCGCGTGAAGCTGACCCGTCAGGCTGGAGAAGCCCGCTGCCAGATCCGCCTCGCTCGCCGAATAGAGCGTGTTGAACAGCTCGTTGTCGGCACTCGCCGGCCGCACGCCCGCCGCCGGACGCGCCGCGTCCAGCGCCGACCCGAACGCCCGCTCGTTCCCCGTCTGACCGATCCCGAGGGCCGCAAGGTTCGCGTAGCTCGCAGGCGTCGCCGCCAGCGTCAGCACGCTCGGATAGTAGAGCACGTCGAACCGCGTTCCCGCCGGAAGGCCCGACGCCGGCTGCCGCACCCCGGAGAACGAGCCCGTCACGCTGCCCGACGGCACCTGCACGACCGCGAACTGCTGGCCCACCGCCGGCGTGAAGCTGTTGGTCGCCGATCCGGAGATCCCGCGCAGCACCGGCGCCAGCGTGCCCCCCGCCGTAAAGACCGAGCCCGACCCGTTGACGATGATCCGGTCGTAATTGCCCGCGCCGCTGCCCGTCCCGGTCCCGTCAACCTCGATCGTCGTCGTCGCCGTCTCCGTCAGCGTCAGGTCGCCCGTCACGCTCAGGGTGCCCGGCGAGGCGCCCGGCGCAAGCTCGCCGGCGACCGTCACGTCCGCCACAACGGAGCCCGTGCCCGACAGACGGCCGCCCTGGTTCACCGCAAGCCGCGGCGTGGTCAGCGTGCCGCCAACCGCCAGCGTGCCCCCGTCAACCGCCGAGGCCTGCCGGAACGCCGCCTTGCTCGCGACCGTCAGCGTGCCGGAGCCCTGCTTCTCCAGGCTGCCGTCGCTGGTGAAGTCCACCAGCCACCGCGTGTCGCCGCCCGACGCGCCGACCGTATACGTCCCCGTTCCGGTCATGCCGATCGGACCCACCGACAGCGCCCGGTCCAGGCGCACAAGCCCCCAGCCGAACACCGCGTCCACGCCAGGCGCGCCCAGATCCTCCGCCGTCGTGAACAGGATGTGCACGATCTCCGCCGGCGTGAACGTCGGATACGCCTCGATCAGAACCGCAATCGCACCCGCAACGTTCGGAGACGCCATCGACGTGCCTGAATCGAATTTGTAGCTGTCCTCAGGCACCGTCGAATAAATGCCCCGGTCCCCCGGAAGCCCGCTGTCGGGGAAGTAAGGCGCGACCTGGTCGCCGCCGGGAGCCGACACGCACCACTCCTTCGCCACACCGCACATCTGCGAGTAGCTCGCGAGGTTGTTGTAGGCGTCCAGCGCCACCACCACCACGATCCGGCCGCGCGCCTTGCCGTCGGCCGCTTCCGCCGCCGCGAGACCCGCCGGCGACGTGAAGCTCAGATCGATCCCGGTGCCGTGATCGTCATAGATCAGCGCACCGGCGGAGTTACGAGCATCCTGATTGGCCGGCTGAATGAAAGGATAGAGGCCCGCTCCGATCGGATTTTCCGACAGGATCGGAGAGTCGTCCCGTGCATTACCTGCCGCCATGACGATGATCTGTCCGGCATCCAGATTCTCGCGCATGGCCCGGGCCTCGGGCAGCAAGTCGTCTTCCTGCTGCTCCGCATCTCCGAGATCCCAGGTCACGGCGCCGTCATCCTCGTTGGGACCGAAGCTGCCGTTGATAACCTTCACGTCGGAAAACTGAGCCAGGTAATTGAACGCTTTCGCGGGCTCGTCGCCACTGCCCCCGATCGGATCGCAGTCGTCGTTTGCGGCCGCCCGACCGCATCGCTCGAGGTCGTATGTCGACACGATGTCGCCGTCGTCCGTCAACACGATCCCACCCTGGGTGATCGCCTTGACCGCCAGGATCGTCGCCTCGGGCGCGACGCCCTGCATGCCGAAGCCGTTCCGGCCGGCGCCGATGATGCCGGACACGTGGGTCCCGTGCCCCTCCTGATCCATCGAGTCCGTCAGCCCCTGATCGAAGGCGGCCAGGATCTCCGCGTCCGAAAACCGGTCACAGTTCCAAGTGTCGTTGGATTCGCAGACCAGGTCGTGGTCGAACCAGTGCAGGAAGCTCGTCGACCGGGGATCGATCCGGCCGGCGAATTCGGGATGCACCGACCCGTCCGGGCGCCTGTCGATGCCGGTGTCGATCACGCCGACCACCACCCCCTTGCCCGTCAGCCCCTGGGCAAGCGCAGCATCCACATGCATCGCGTCGAGGCTGTAGTTGCGCTGGTACTCGCTGAGCGAGGCAATCGGGATGTCCGCGTTGCCGCCCGGATAGGGCGTCGGATTGGCCGCAGGCGCGCTTGCCGAATTCATACCGGCAGCGCCGCCGGTATACGTCGCGGCGAGTTCCCGCCCGACCGTTGCGGCCCGGCGGATCCGTCCGGCCAGATCCGGCCTCAGATCGGTCGCCGTCGTGGCGATCAGATCCGCCCGGTCCGGTGTCAGCCGCGCATTCTCCGCGACGCTGGCGATCAGCGACCGGTCGCCGTAGCCGGCGGCCTGGACCAGCGCATCGCGCACGGCAGACGATGGCGATAGGGCGGCCGGCCCAGCATCCTCACCGACGGCCCCTCCCGCCGCACCCACGAGCACCGAGATGACGAGTGCCGTCTTGATCAGTCCTGTGCGCATTCCAACCCCGACGCGTTTTTTGAACGGACACGAACCCGACGCCGGGGCACGCATATAAACTATTGATAATTAACGGGAAGAGGCTCCAACCCGCCCTAACTCCACCAGTAACCTCCTCAAATTGCAGGGGCAACCATTTTCGCGGCAGGGGCACAACGGGAAGAGATCGAACAGCCGGTCTTGCAGCCGGTCACGCCGGCGCGTTCTGCCGCGTTGTCCGGCTTCAGCGCTGCCCGGGGGAAGGCGGCGGGCGACGTCATCAAAGTCAGGAATGCGGCTCGGAAGCCCTTGCCGACCGATCCGGCGGACACGCCTCACCGGCGAAGCCGACTGCCAGAGCTGCCATCGCCTGATAATGGGTCAGGTAGACGCCGCCAGTCAGGTGCTCGAGGAAGGACGCCCGCTTGAGCCGGTCCATCACCGGCCCCTTCACCTCCGACAGATGCAGCGCGATGCCCTGGTCGGACAATCGGTGCATGATCAGCTCCAGGCTCTCCAGCGCGCTTCCGTCGATTTCGTTCACCGCCGTGCACTGCAGCACCAGATGCCGAACCGAGGGACGCTGCGCGATCTCGTTGAGGATGAAGTCCTCGATCGTGCGGGCATTGGCGAAATTCAGGCTCTCGTCGATCCGCAGCGAGAGAATCCGGGGATCGGTGACGACCTCGTGGCGCTTCACGTTCCGGAAGTGCTCGGTGCCCGGCACCTGACCGACGATGGCGATGTGCGGGCGGGAGGTTCGCCACAGGAGCAGCGCGATCGAGAGGCCGACACCGGTCACGACGCCCGCCTCGACCCCGACGGCCAGCGTCACCACGATCGTGGTGATCATCGCCGCGAAGTCGTGGCGCGAATAGGCCCAGGTCCGCTTCAGCGCGGCGAAATCCACCAGGCTGAGCACTGCGACGATGATGGTCGCGGCCAGGGTGGCGATCGGCAGGAAATAGAGCAGCGGGGTGAGAAACAACGAGGCGAGCGCGATGCCGATGGCAGTGAAAGCGCCCGCAGCCGGCGTTTCCGCGCCGGCATCGAAGTTCACCACCGACCGCGCGAACCCGCCGGTTACCGGATAGCCGCCGGAGAACGCGGAGGCGATGTTTGCAGCCCCCAGTCCGACGAGCTCCTGGTTCGGCGTGATGGTCTGCCGGCGCTTGGCAGCCAGAGTCTGGGCGACCGAGACGGACTCCACGAACCCGATCACGGAGATCAACGCGGCCGGCCCGATCAGTCCCAGGACCAGCGACATGTCGATCATGGGCAGATGCAGCGGCGGCAGCCCCGCCGGGATCTCGCCGACGATGCGCACGCCCTTATCGGCCAGGTCGAAGGTGAGAACCGCCAGAATGCTGACGGCGACAGCGATCACCGGACCGGCCCGCGACACCAATCCGGCGACGAAGGGGCTCAAGCCGGTCTTCATCAGAAGCGGCTTCAGCCCGGTGCGCACCCAGAACAGGAAGCCGACCGAGACCATCCCGATGGCGAGCGTATGGACATTTATCTGTCCCAGCGTGCCCGAGATCGAAACGACGATCTCCACCAGGTTGCGGCCGCCCGCCGATACCCCGAGAATGTGTTTCAGCTGGGAGACCGCGATCAGGATTCCGGAGGCGGTGATGAAGCCGGAGATCACGGCGTGGGACAGAAGGTTGGCGATGAAGCCGAGCCGGAACAGGCCGAGCACGAGCAGCATCGCGCCCGAGATCAGGGCGAGCAGCGCCGCCGCCGCGACATATTCCGCGCTGCCCGGAGCCGCGACTTCGGAGACCGCCGCGGCCGTCATCAGCGACACCACGGCGACCGGCCCCACGGCCAGTGTCCGGCTGGTGCCGAAGAGGGCGTAGATCAGGAGCGGCAGGATCGAGGCATAGAGCCCGACCACCGGGGGCAGCCCGGCCAGGAGCGCATAGGCCAGCGACTGGGGGATCAGCATGATGGTGACGATCACCGCCGCCACCAGATCGCCCGTCAGCGTGCGGGCGCTATAGGTCCGCCCCCAGTCGAGAATGGGCAGATAGCTGGCAACGGAAAAACGCTTCATCGGACTGCTGCTTTCAGATCCCTTCAGCGAGCGGAGGGTCCCGGCCATGCTCGAACGACTGTGAACCCGAATCTCGGCTGCACACGACGGCGCGACCGCCCCCGATCTGCTAGGCCACGTGAGGCGGATCCTGCTCGTCGTAAGACCCGAACCGGTTCAGCGGCAGCTTCAGATAGAAGTGCCCGTCCGCCTCCGGCGCCGGCAGACGACCGCCGCGGAGATTGACCTGAAGCGCAGCCAGGATGCGATCGGGCAACGCCAGCGTGGCATCCCGTTTCTCCCGGATGGCGATCCAGTCCTCCCGTTTCGTACCGTCCTTCACGTGGATGTTGCCGGCCTTGTGCTCGGCGACCGTCGCCTCCCACATGGGCTCATCGCGCTCGGACGTGCCGTAGTCGTGCCCCACATAAAGCCGAGTCTCGGCCGGCAGCGAGAGGATTGTCTGGAGGGAGTCCCAGAGGACGGCAGCGCTGCCTCCGGGGAAGTCGGTCCGGGAGGTTCCGGCGTCAGGATACATCAACGTGTCGTGGACGAACGCGGCGTCACCGACAACGTAGGTGATCGAGCCGAGCGTATGGCCCGGGGACAGGATCACGCGGACGTCGAGATTGCCGATCTTGAACGTGTCACCGTCGGCAAACAGGCGGTCGAAATCCCGCTCCGGATCGAAGGCGCCGGGAAGATTGTAGAGCTCCGCCCAGATCCCGGAGATTTCCTTCACCTTCTCGCCGATGGCGTTTGGGGCGCCGGTCCTCTCCTTCAGGTGGGCCGAAGCCATCCAGTGATCGGCATGGGGATGGGTGTCGAGCACCCATTCGACGGTCAGGCCTTCCGCCTTCACGAGGTCGAGGACCTGATCCATTGATGTCGTACTGGTGGCGTAGTGCTTCGGATCGAAGTTCCAGACGACGTCGATCAGCGCGGCCTTCTTCGTCTCCGGGTCGGCGCAGACATACTGGATCGAGCCGGTATCCGGCTCGTAGATGCCCCAGACGTCCGCGCTACCGGGACCGCGAGAGGGAGAGTGACGGACGACCGGCTGTTGAAGCTGACTTGTCATGCCGTTGCTTCCTTCTGATTGCGAGTGAACAAAGTGGATCCGCGCAGGATCACGCCGCCCCAGATTCCAACGAGCATCGCGGGTACGAAGACCAGCGTTCCGGGCGCAAGCAGCGGCAGCGCCGTCAGCGCCGGGCCCGGACAATAGCCGCCGATCCCCCAGCCGATGCCGAACACCATGGCGCCGAGCACCAGCCGCGCATCGATCAGGCGGGTGCCGGGAAGGTCGAACCCGCTCATGAACATCGGCGCGGACCGCTTCAGCACGAGCCGGTAGCCGACGAACGTCACGACCACGGCGCCCCCCATGACGAAGATCAGGCTCGGGTCCCAGGCCCCGAACAGATCGAGAAACGAGAGGACCTTCGCCGGGTTCGCCATGCCGGATACGACAAGGCCGAGACCGAACAGCAGGCCGCTCAGAAAACCGAAGAGTACCCGCATCACAGCACCCCCGTCGCGTGACGAAGGATGTAGACGGTCGCGATCGCGGCACCCATGAAGACGGCCACCGACACCATGGATCGGCGCGAGAGACGGGCGAGACCGCACACGCCGTGGCCGGATGTGCAGCCGAAGCCGAGGGCGGTTCCGAAGCCGACCAGAAGGCCAGCGAACGCCATCAGAGGAAGATTGTCGGAAACGGTCTGCTCGACCGGAGACCCGGTGATCGCCATCACTGTCAGGGGCGCTGCGAACAGGCCCACGATGAAGGCAATCCGCCAGTTCCGGTCGATGGCCGGCACGGCAACCGCGGATACCGCGCGGGCGACGACCCCGATGATCCCCGCAATGCGCCCGAAGAACAGCATCAGCATGACTGACGAAAGGCCGATCAGGACGCCGCCGGCAAGGGCGGACCACGGGGTAAACTCGGTTGCAACCAAAGGCAAAGGCAAGCTCCTGCGGAAAAGGAATCCCATCGAGCGGACGGGCCGATCGGGCCGGCGTCCGCGACGGGCCTCTATATATTCATAATGTCTAATTTAGCAAATTCGAATTATACCGCAGCGGAGCTCAGGTCGCCGGAGGCGCCCGTCCGGAAGCGGCTCAGCATCCCCTGAAACTGGTGCGCCGCGTCGCCCCCGCGACATCGCGTCCCCCCCCCGCTGCACCGCTCAAGCCCGGCCGAGGGCACAGGTCCTGGCCGGTGCCGTCAGAGCCAGTTGTCCTTGTCAAGGCCGAGCTTGACGATCTTCTCGTTCAGCGTCCGCCGTCCGATACCGAGCGCCTCCGCGGCGGCGTCCATCCGGCCGGAATGGGCCCGGATCGCGCGCCCCACCATTTCCCGCTCGAATGCCGCGACGGCTTCCCGCAGCGTTCCTGGAAACTCGGAGCGCTGCTGATCGTTCGACATGGCCTCCGCCGCAGATCCGCGTCCCCTGCGCGCCGCCAGCACATGCCGCTCGGCGACATGGCGGAGTTCGCGGACATTCCCCGGCCAGTCGTGAGCCAGAAGCGCTGCCATGTCCTCGTGGCTCGTCTGGGGCGGCTCGATCTCGTAGACCGCCGCGAACTCGTCCAGAAAGTGGGAGTAGAGCAGCGGCAGGTCTTCCAGCCGCTGGCGCAGCGGCGGCAGCCGCAGCACGAATGTGTTGATGCGATAGAAGACGTCCGCGCGCAGAAGGCCCTCGCGTACCGCTTTCTCCGGCTCCAGATTAGAGGCGGAGATCAGGCGGAAATCCGAAGAGGCGCCGCTATCCGCCCCGACGGGGTTGAAGGTGCCTGTCTCGATCGCGCGGAGGAGCTTGGCCTGAACCCGCTCCGGGCAACTGCAGATCTCGTCGAGAAAGAGAGATCCGCGGTCGGCCTCGCCGAGAAAGCCCCGGGGGCCGTCCTTTGCGCCGAACATCTCCATCTCGAACCGGTCTTGTTCGAGGGTCGCGCAGTTGATGGCGACGAACGGCCCGCCGGGCCGTGCCCCGAGATCGTGAAGGGCCCGGGCAACCAGTTCCTTTCCGGTTCCCGTCTCGCCCACGAGGAGGACCGGCGCTTCGGATTCTGCGAGGTCCAGCACGTCCTGACGCAGGGTGCGGATCTCCTCGGTCTGGCCGAGAAGCACCCGGTCGAGACCGGAGAGGCTGGCCAGCCGGGCGCGCAGGCGCTTCGTGTCAGCCGCCATGCGGAACTGGTCGGCCGCATGCTGCACGATGCTGAGCAGCCGATGCGGCTCGTAGGGCTTCTCCACGAAGCTGTAGGCACCTTCCTGGACCGCGGTCACGGCCATGGGAATGTCGCCGTGTGCGGAGATCAGCACCACAGGTGGCATCTCGGGCTTGGCAAGTTCCCGCAGGAGCTCCAGCCCGGACATACCCGGCATGCGCACGTCGGCCAGGACCACGTCCGGATTGACTTCCGGAAGCTTCGCCAGCGCGGTTGCAGCCCGGCCGAACGTGGTGACGGTCCAGCCGGCAGCCGACAGCAGATCCTCAAGGGAATCCCGCATGCCTGCGTCGTCGTCGACCACCAGAATGCGGCGGGGCGGAGCGGAAGGACGGGTCGCGTCGATCATGTCGGTTCGGTATCCAAGGTCAGCGGCAGCGCGACCTCGACGACGGCACCCACATCTCCGAAGCCGCCGTTCCAGGCCCTCAGCGTCCCGCCATGTTCGCGCACGATCTCGCGGGAGATCGACAGGCCCAGCCCCATGCCTTTGCCGGAGGCGCGGGAGGTGACGAACGGCTCGGCCAGTTCGTCCATCGTGCGATCGCCGAGGCCGGTGCCGCTGTCGCTCACCAGAAGCCGACCGAATGCGCCGTCGCTCTGGAGGTCCAGACGCAGCCGGCGGTCGTCGCTTTCCTCCATGGCGTCGATACCGTTGCGCAGGAGATTGACCAGAACCTGTTCGATCCGGAGCCGGTTGCCGCGGATCGCGATCGGCGTTTCGGGGAGGTTCACCTCGACGACCACCTCGTTCGCATCGATGTTGGGCTGGACCAGGGCCAGCGCTTCCGGGACCGCCTCGCGCAGGTCGATGCGCGTCATCATGCCGTCGCCCGGCTTGCTGAAGAATTTGAGCTGACGGGTAATGCCCTCCATCCGGTCCAGGAGGGACGACAGGCGCCCGAGCATGCGCTGATCGGCAGCCGGTGCGCTTTGGTCAGACTGCGCGTTTTGTCGGGCAAGATCGAGGGCCATGAGCTGGTTGCGCATGGCCGCAAGCGGCTGGGCGAGCTCGTGATTGACGGAGGCGGCAAGCTGCCCGAGGGCCGCGAGCCGGCTCGCCCGGCGCAGCTCGCTCTGGGTCTGTTCGAGCCGCGTTTCCGCCGCGCGGCGTTCCTCGATTTCGTGCTCCAGGCGTTCGTTCATCCTGCGCAGCGACGCCTCCTCCGCCTCCGACCGGCCGAGGGCGCGGCGGATGCGGGCTGTTCTCAGAAGCTGCGCCGCCAGCAGGCTGAGCATGACCAGCACCAGCGCGCCGGCCGCCACCAGCCAGGCCCGGGTCCGGGCCTCCTGATCGTCGGCGAGATAATGCAGCGCCCATCCATGGGGCAGGTTCGCGCTGGTCAGGTGGATGGCGTTGGCAAACTCCCGCGGAACCGCGACCCCTTGCTCGCTGGTGCCCCCGAACATCTCCAGATCCGCGCCGCCGAACTGGCGATTGTCGCGGATCCGCTGAAGTTGGGCATCGGTCGTCCCGTCAATCGTCCGGTAGCGCCACTCGGGCTGGGATGCGAGCACGACGACCCCGTCCCGGTTGGTGACCAGGATGGCGTCACCGCTCTGATTCCAGGATGTTTCCAGCTGCTGCAGACCGACCTT
This sequence comes from Amorphus orientalis, assembly GCF_030814015.1. Classification (NCBI taxonomy): domain Bacteria; kingdom Pseudomonadati; phylum Pseudomonadota; class Alphaproteobacteria; order Hyphomicrobiales; family Amorphaceae; genus Amorphus; species Amorphus orientalis. The sequence continues at coordinate 991,328 of NZ_JAUSUL010000001.1, read as the reverse complement.
GACCGCGATCACCCCGACGACGCTGTCCGCTGCGTCGCGCACGGGAACGGCAATGAAGTAACCGGGACGGCGGGTCGTGGCTCCAACCCCAAAGAAATGCCCCGTACCGCCGGCCTTCGCCTCCTTGAAATAGGGCCGGAAGCTGTAGTTCTGCCCGACATAGGAGCCGGCGTCGCGATAGTTGGAGGCGGCGATCGTCTGTCCGTCCAGGTCCATCAGATAGATGGCTTCGATGCCCGCGCGATCGGCAAACGTCTCGAGCCGCGCGTTAAGCGCCGCCGGGTCGCCGCCCCGCGCTACCTCGACGACACGGGGATCGCTGGCCAGCACGAACGGCAGGTGCTCGAAACGCTCGATCTCCGAGCGAAGGCCGGTCTCGTAGACCAGCAGCCGACCGGAGGCGCGGCTTCGTTCGTCGGCCCGGAAATAGGGCACAACGACCGCCATCAGCAACCAGGCGAACACGACCAGCAGAACCGCTACGGGCAGGATGTGCGGCGGGCGAAAGCGCGATACGGCGCGACGGAGACCTTGCAGCCGGCCGGACGGCCCGGCCCGATCGGCCGATGCGTCATGGGAGGTCACGGCTTCGATCCTCTTAAGGTTGCACTTTCGCTGCGCGACGCGGCATGCTGGACCCTACCAGCATAGAGCCCGCGACGGCCCTGCGGAAATCCGCAGGCAAGGACCTGAGCGGCCGGCGGTTTGATTCATTGGAGGAGCTCCGCACCGACGATAAGAGTCCGCAAAAGAAATTCGAATGAATCCTGGGAGGATACCATGAAGAAAGCGACTACCCTCACCCTCGCCGCCGCCTTCGCGACGCTCTATGTCGCGCCGGCGTTCGCCGAACAGTGGAACGTGTCGCTCTGGGGCAAGCGCCGCGCCTTCACCGAGCACGTGGAAAAGCTCGCAGAGCTGGTCGACCAGAAGACCAACGGCGACTTCACCCTGAACATTTCCTATGGCGGCCTGTCCAACAACCGCGAAAATCTCGACGGCCTGTCCATCGGCGCCTTCGAGATGGCCCAGTTCTGCGCCGGCTACCATCGCGACAAGAACCCGAGCATCACCGTTCTGGAACTGCCGTTCCTCGGCGTCGACTCGCTGGAGCTGGAGCGCGCGCTGTCGGAAGAGATCTATCAGCACCCCGCGGTGAAGAAGGATCTCGCCCGCTGGAACGCGACGCTGCTGATGCCGTCGCCCATGCCCCAGTACAACATCGTCGGCAAGGGCGAGCCGCTCACGTCGCTGTCGGACTATGACGGCTTCACCGTCCGCGCCACCGGCGGCATCGGGGAGGCGATGGAGCGCGTCGGCGCAGTCCCGACCTCCATGTCGGCGACGGAAGTCCGTCAGGCGCTGGATTCCGGTGTGATCCAGGGCGCGGCCTTCGCCCCGCACGCCCACCTCGCCTTCGGCACCGTCGAGGGCGGCCAGTGGTGGACCACCAACCTCAACCCCGGCACGGTGAACTGCCCGGTGGTGGTGAACACCGACGCGCTTGAGTCGCTGTCGGACGAGCACCGCGAGGCCCTGCTCGGGTCGGTCGACGAGGCTCTCAACCACTACATCGACTTCTACCAGAACAACACGATGGCCCGCTGGCAGCCCAAACTCGACGAGGAAGGCATCGAAACCGTCACCTACGACGAGGACGAGATCGCCGACTTCCGCGGTCGTGTGGCCGATCCGGTCGCCCAGGCCTGGATCGAGGAGAACAATGCGCGCGGCCTGCCGGCGCAGGAGCTCTACGACCAGACGGTCGAGTTCATCGAGACCTACAAGGCCGAGCACGGCGGCGCGACCGAGTAAGTCTCTGACATATGACCCCGTCCGGCTTCCGGGCGGGGTCTTTTCCGTTCTCAATCAAGGTCAGCCATCATGGCAGGCTCTTCGAGCATCCTGTCCGACGACAGTCTGTTGTCGCGCCTGGACCGTGCCCTTTTTCGGCTGGAAGGCTTTCTCGGCCTGATCTCCGGCCTGTCGGTTTTCGGCCTGATGATCCTGGCCGTGATTTCGGTCGCCGGGCGCAACTTCTTCAACCAGCCCGTCCCCGGATATGTCGACTGGATCGAACAGGTGATGCCGCTCATCGCCATCACCGGCATCGCCTACGTCCAGCGGCTCGGCGGCCACATCCGGATGGACATCGTGGTCGGCACCCTGCACGGCCGGGCACTCTGGATCGCGGAATTCATCACGACCTTCTTCATCCTGCTTCTGATGATGCTTCTGGTCTGGGGATCCTGGTCCCACTTCCTGCGCTCGTTCGACTTTGCGGCTCCCCTCTGGTCACGGGATTCCACCATCGACATCGCGCTCCCGATCTGGCCGGCCAAGCTGATCGTGCCGCTTGCCTTCGCCGTCATGTGCGTGCGCCTCGTGCTCCAGCTGTGGGGCTATGTCCGCGCCATCGCGGAGAACACCGACAAGCCCGTCGCCGTGCCGCTGATCGAGGACGCGGCGGCCCAGGCCGAGAAAGAAGCCTCGGCGCTTTCCGATCAGAGCTCGTCCGCGTCCGCGGCGGGCAGCAAGGACGCCTAGAAATGGAACCGATCGAAATCGGCATCTACGTCACCGCCGGGCTTCTCGTGCTGGTCGTGATCGGAATGCGGGTGGCGTTCGCCGCCGCGATTGCCGGCCTGATCGGGCTTGTCTGGATCTTCTGGTCCAAGAAGGGCTACGATTCCGGCGAGCTTGGCTGGGCCATCGAGATCGCCACCAAGACTGCCGGACAGGTTCCCCACTCCAAGGTGTCGAGCCAGGCCCTCTCGCTGATCCCGACCTTCATCCTGATCGGCTATCTCGCCTACTATGCCGGCCTGACCCGGGCGCTGTTCGAAGCGGCCAAGCGCTGGATGGGCTGGCTGCCGGGCGGCCTTGCGGTCGCGACCATCTTCTCCACCGCCGGATTCGCCGCCGTCTCCGGCGCCTCGATCGCCACGTCGGCCGTGTTCGCGCGTGTCGCGATCCCTGAGATGCTGGCAATCGGCTACGACAAGCGCTTCGCTGCCGGCGTGGTCGCGGCGGGCGGCACGCTCGCCTCGCTGATCCCGCCCTCTGCGATCCTGGTGATCTACGCCATCATCGTCGAGCAGGACGTGGGCATGCTGCTCCTGGCGGGCTTCCTGCCCGGCCTCTTCTCGGCGCTGATCTACGGCGGGCTGGTCGTCGGGCTCGCGATCGTGATCAAGGGCTTCGGGCCTCCGGTCGGCGGCTTCGGCTGGGGCGCGCGTCTGCGGTCCCTGCCCCCCGTTCTTCCGGTCATCGCCGTCGTCGCCCTTATCATCCTGTTCGTCTACAACCCGTTCGGCGGAAATGCGTGGGGAACGCCGACGGAAGGCGGCGCGATCGGCGCGTTCGTGATCTTCTGCATGGCCGTCTGGCATGGCATGCGCTGGCCCGAATTCCGCTCCGCGCTCCTGGAAACCGCCAAGCTCTCCATCATGATCTTCACGATCATCTGGGGCGTGCTGATCTATGTCCGGTTCCTGGGCTTCGCCCAGCTTCCCACGGCCTTCGCCGACTGGATCTCCGGTCTCGACCAGTCTCCCTGGATGACCCTGGTCCTGATCCTGCTGGCCTATGCCGTCCTCGGCATGTTCATGGATGCCATCGGCATGATGCTGCTCACGCTGCCGGTCGTGTTCCCCGCCGTGATGGCGCTGAACGGCGGTATGGGTGTCGCCGCGGAAGATTCCGCCTTCGGTATGAGCGGTCCGCTGTGCGCCGTCTGGTTCGGCATCCTGGTGGTCAAGATGGCGGAGTTCTGTCTGATCACGCCACCGATAGGCCTGAACTGTTTCGTCGTGGCCGGCGTGCGCGAAGACCTGTCGGTCCAGGACGTGTTCCGCGGCGTCACGCCGTTCTTCATCGCCGACGGCATCACCATCGGCCTGCTGATCGCGTTCCCCGCCATCGTGCTCTGGCTGCCGCGCCTGGCGATGGGCTGACCGGCTGTCGGCTGGCCTGCCTGCACCGTGGCGGGTGCCGGCCATGCGACGTCGGTTCGAAGGGAACTGGGTCCAGGCAGTCGAACCCGCAGCTACGCCTTGTCGCCCAGATATCTCCGTCTGAGCGACAAGGGCTTTAGAGCCGGGCCAGCCAGGTCGAGATCGACGGCACCATCACCAGGATCAACAGCGACATCATCATCGCCAGAACGAACGGAAGAGCGCCGCGGAAGATCTCGGAGACGGGGAGGTCCGGATCGTTCATCGCCGACTTGATCGTATAGATGGATAACCCGAAGGGCGGGGTCAGGAGCCCGATCTCCACGGCTACCACCGTGAGCACGCCGAACCAGATCATGTCGAAGTTCGCAGCCTCCGCGACCGGCAGCGCGATCGGCAGCAGGATGAGCATGATCGAAATGGAATCGATCAGCATCCCGAGCGCGATGATCAGAAGCAGATAGACCAGCAGGAAACCGTAGGGACCGATCGGCCCCTCCAGGAAAAATTCTGCCAGCTCCCGCGGCACGCCCGACAGGGCCAGCATCCGGCTGAAGAACGTTGCGGCCAGGATCAGGATCAGCACCGAGACAGTGATCTGCCCGGTCTCCACCAGCAGGTTCCAGAACACGCGCGGCGGCAGCGACCGGCGCAGGATGGCGATGACGAGCGCTCCGAACGCACCGGCCGCGCCGGCTTCCGTCGGGTTGAGAAACCCGCCATAGAGACCGCCCAGCACCACCAGCATCAGCGCTCCGATCGGCACCGCCTTGCGGAGGACGGAGAGACCGGAAATGTCGGTGTAGGTTTCGGTGTCGTCTGGATTGTCGAAGACGAATTTCTTCCGGGTCCGCGCGAGCAGGACGATCGTCACGGAGAAGGCGACCGCCAGCAGGATGCCGGGACCGATGCCGGCCAGGAACATCCGACCGACCGACTCTTCGGCAAGCACCGCGTACACGATCATCAGCAGCGATGGCGGGATCAGCATGCCCAGCACAGAGGATCCTGCGACGACGCCGGTGGCGAACTTCTTGGTGTAGCCGTGGCGGGTCATCTCCGGCACCGCGACCCGGCTGAACACCGTGGCAGAGGCGATCGAGATGCCGGTGATGGAGGCGAAGACCGCGTTGGCGAAGACCGTGGCAATGCCGAGCCCGGCGGTCAGCTTCCTGAGCAATCGCTCGAAGACGTCGAACGTGTCCTTGCCGACCCCCGATACGGTGACCAGAAGCCCCATCAGCACGAACAGCGGCACGACCGCGAAGAGATATTCGCGCAGGGAATCGTTGGCCACGGCACCGAGCATGCGCATGGCGACGAGGTCGTTGCGGATGAAGGCAACGCCGACGAACGAGACGGCCAGCATGCCGATCCCGATGGGCATGCCCAGATAGATGAAGACCAGAAGGCCGAGGACGGCGAAGCCGCCGATTTCCAAAGGACTCACGCCGCGGCCCTCCCGCTCACCAGGCGCCAGAGGTCGGCCACCATCTGACGGGCGAATTCGAGCGCGGTGATCGTCATGCCGATCAGGATGAAGACGCGGAACGGCCAGACCGGAAGCGTGGCGATACCGGGCACGCCGATGAACTCGCCCGAATCGAGGTCCTTCTGGAGAATGTGGACCGTCGCCCATGCGATGCCGCCGATCATCAGGGCTCCGACAAGATTGAAAAGCGCGGAAAGAAAGGCTCCGCCGCGCGGATAGCGGTCACGGAACGTCACGAAGAAGATTTCCGTGCGCGCCAGTCGGTCGGCGCGCACGGTGGCTGCGAATTGAAGGGCGACGATCATCACCAGAAGCAGCGCGCCGAGCTCGGAGATCAGCGGGAGCGACGATCCCATCGCGTTGCGTGCGACGATATCGGCACAGATGATCCCCATGAGGATGCAGATCATCACGGTTCCGACTGCGGCCAGGCCCTCAACGAGCCAGGCCCAGGCGATTTCGATCGGCGACCGCCTCCGCTCGGCGGAGACGGTCGCTTTCTCGGGATTGGCTGCCATCTGACCCGGCCCGTCCTGACTTTCGGAAGCGGCTTACTTGTCCCAGTCGCGCACGGGCTCTTCGCCGCGCTCGCGCAGGCCATCCATGTAGGCGGCCAGGAACGCTTCGGCCGGGACGCCCTGCGCCTCCAGGCCTTCAGCCCATTCGCCGGCGATGTCGGGCAGCATGTTCACCCACTTCGCCCGCTCTTCCTGCGGCATCTCGATGATCTGGACAGGCGGATCCTGGTCGGCGCCGAGCTCGACCATCTTGTTCAGGGCAAACTCGTGCCGCTCCAGAAGGTCCTTGCCATGGGCCTCGGTGTAGTATTCGCCGGCCTCGACCATCGCGTTCTGGACTTCTTCGGGAAGGCTGTCCCAGACGTCGCGATTGATGGCCACCGCGCCGGAGAAGGCGACACCGGCGTCGAAGCGGTTGATGTACGGCGCCACCTCGTAGACCTTGGTCGGCAGGATCCCGAGGGCCAGCGAGAGCGTGCCGTCGGAAACGCCGGTCTGGATGTCGGTGTAATAGGTGGTCAACGCACCATCGACGGCGTTCGCCCCGGTGCCGCGGAGCCAGTTGCCCAGCACGCCGGGTGCGGAAAGCTTCATGCCGTTGATGTCGTCGATGCCTTCCAGCGGCTCCTTGGTGTAGATGTCGTACATATCGGTGCCGGTGAAGCCGAGCACTTTCAGATTGTACTGTTCCCACTCCTCACGGAAGGCCTCGTTGGTCTCGAACAGCTCCTGCATCACCTCGAGCTGGACCGGCGGATTGGCGGTCGCGAACGGGGCGTAGCTGGAGGCTTGGCTGAGCGGCAGCTTCGCCGGCTCAAGGAAGGAGAAGACCCAGCCGATGTCGGTGATGCCTTCCTCCACCGAGGTCAGCGTCGCGTTCGCCTTGTAGAGCTGGCCGCCGAACGCCTCGTTCCACTGGATCTCGTAGTTGCCGGTCTCAGCCAGGATCTCGTCGGTCCTCGCCATGAAGTGCGACTTGATCATCCCGACCCAAGGGACCACCAGCGGATGGCTGGAAGCCACGGTCAGATTGATGGTCTCCTGGGCCGATGCGGACATCGGCAGCGCCGTGGCACCTGCCACGAGCAGAGCGAAAATGGGTTTCATCGAGTCCTCCCTCTTTGGTTCAAAGAATTCTGTAGGTCTGGCTGGAATGGTCCAGCCGGATCGTCATCGTCCCCTCGTTGATCATCCACGGGCGCACCCGGAATGAGCGCGCGCCCTTGATGTGCATGGGATCTCGTTCGGCGATTTCGATGGCTTCCGCGCGCGATGCTGCCCGGACGACCACCATCCCGTCGCCCTCCCAGCTCTGTTCGTCATCGGTCCACATCGGACCGGCCGCGAACAGGATGCCGTCGGTCTCCAGCGCGACCTGAAACGCCAGATGTTCTTCCAGGCACGCCAGAACGGGGCCGATCCCGTCCACCGGCGTGGTGAAGATCACATAGAGCTGCTTCTGCAGCATCTCCTTGCTGGCGGCCATGACATCGTCGACCGGCAAGGCCTGAGGCGTTGTTTCCTCCTGCACCCTGCTCCTCCCCTAGTGGCTTGCGGTTAGCCCGCTTTTCGCTGCGCCAGTTCCTGGCGAATTTGCGCGCCGTGCTCGTCCAGCGTCGGCGGCGGCAGGACGGTCTTCGCCGCCTCGCCATCGAAGCTGTACGGCGGCCGGACGGTGCGGAACTCACCCATTTCCGCGTGGGTGGCACTCACTTCGATGCCGAGATGCTTGGCCTGGGGATCCTCCAGCGCCTCGTCGGAATCGTAGGCAGGCGAATGCGGGACCTCGTTGGCCAGGAGCCGCTCGCACCACACATCTCTGGACTCCGACTTGAAGACCGGCGTGAAGATCTCGATCAGGTCGTCCTGATGCTCGATCCGGGAAAGGCGCTCGTTGAAGCGCGGATCCTCGTTGAGCTCCTGCTTGCCCGTTGCCTCCAGAAGGCCTTCCCAGAACTTCGTCGGCGACGACAGGTGGATGGCGATCCATTTCCCGTCAGCGCACTCGAACGTGTACGACTGCGACACCACCGGCCGGGACAGCGGACCCATCACCTCGCCCATGCTGAAATAGTGGGTGAAGCTGTCGAGGTTGAAATGGGTCATCGCCTCCAGCATCGAGATGTCGAGACGCCGGCCCGTGCCGGTATCATGACGCTCCAGAAGCGCGGCCAGAATGCCCATCGCCGCGTATTGGCCGGTGATGGCGTCGGCAATGGCCGGACCGATCACCCGGGGATTTTCCGGGGGCGTGACCAGTCGCAGGAACCCGCTCGCAGCCTGGGCAACGGTGTCGTAGGCAGGCCGGTCCTTCGCCGGGCCGCTCTGACCGAAGCCGGAAATGGCGCAATAGATGATCTTCGGATTGATCGCACGCAGGGTGTCTTCCCCGACATTGAGCTTGTCGGCCACGCCCGGACGGAAGTTCTGGATGAACACGTCCGCCCCGGCGATCAGTTCGTTGAAGACCTTGAGATCGTCCTCGTCCTTCGTATCGAGGGCGATGGAGCGCTTGTTCCGGTTGTAGGTCTGGTAGTGCGGCGAATAGAGCCCGCCCTTGAAGGCCCGGAACGGATCGCCGGAGCCGGGTCGCTCCACCTTGATCACGTCCGCGCCCAGATCGGCCAGATGCATGCCGGCCGCCGGCCCTGTGATGTAGGTGCCCAGTTCGATGACGCGGATGTTCTTCAGGATCTGCATCGGGGCTGCCTCCTCACGCCGTCTTATTGGACGGCTTGCCGTCATACGCGATGGCCAGATCGGCCTGGTTTGACATGATGAAGCCGATGGAACGCTGGGATTCCTCCAGGAGGTGGGCGGCAAGCCCGGCCGTGCGGGCCAGGATCGGGATCGCTTTGATCGCCTGCACCGGCCAGCCGGCGTCCAGAATCGTTGCCGGGATCGCGCCCGAAACGTTGATCGGCAGCGGCCGGCCCATGATGTCGGGCGCGAGACGCGCGAGGATCTGCAGCGTTTCGATGTAGTCGCCGGTCAGCTTCTGTTCGTCGGCGACCGCAAGAAGGCGGTTGGCGCGCGGGTCGCCGGTGGAGTGCTGCGGATGGCCGAGACCGGGCACCTTCTTCTTCGCGGCCTTCAGGCCTTCCAGGCTTTCCTTGGCAGCCGCTTCGAGATCGCCGCTCTTCCGGCCGGCCTCCAGCACCTCGTGGAGATAGGTGCCGGCAACTTCGGAACTGCCGGCGACGACCGAGCCCATGCCCAGGATGCCGGCGCTCATTGCGCCCTGATAGGCCTCCGGCGCGGCGGCGAGCGTCATGCGGGCGGCCTGCACGCTCGGCACCAGGCCATGTTCGGCAATCGACACGAGGCAGGCGTTCATCATGACGCGCTGCTGCTCGTTGGCCCTCTCCCCGGTCACCAGCAGCCAGAAATAGTCGGTCATGTCGATCTTGCCGATCAGGTCATCGCACAAATCGAAGCCCCGCACGGTGATCGAGTCCGCGTCAGACGTGGCAATCGCCGTAAAGGCTTGATCCTGCTTCCCGATGCGCATCCTGAACTCCGTTTTCGCACTGCGAAAAAATTTGCTCTTGCCGAAAAATTAGACGTCCACTAGCTTGGCGTCAAGCGGCATTGGCCGTCCCGGCCGAGCGGCGAGGGAGCAGGCGCGACCCCGGTTCGACAGTTGCCTCTCCGCCCAGAACCTCCGCTTTCTGCGGGAAACGCGGCCGGGATCCGCAGTCGAAGGGGGATGAACAGGTGGCGTTGAGCGAGGCGATCCCGGTGGAGGAGCCCGTCCGGCCCTCGGAGTTCGTCGAGGCCCTGGCCAAGGGATTGGCCATCCTGGAGTGCTTTGACGCCGCCCATCCGGAGATGACGCTGAGCGAGGTCGCCCGTCGCGTAAATCTGTCACCGGCCGCGGCCCGTCGCAGCCTGATCACCCTTCAGACTCTCGGCTACGTCGGACAGCGCAACAAGCGTTTTCACCTGCGTCCGCGCGTGATGACCCTCGGTTCGGCTTTCTATTTCGCGTCGCGTCTGGACGAGGTCATGCAGCCGGAACTGCGCGAACTTGTCCAGCGCTTCGGGGACGCCTCTTCGGTCGGCACGCTCGACGGTCACGACGTCATCTACATCGCCCACAACACCGTGCAGCGTCAGCGCCGCGCGGCCGCGGTCGTCGGCGCCCGCTATCCGGCCTGCGCGACCTCGCTCGGACGCGTGCTGCTTGCCGGTCTGCCGGACTGCGAGCTCGAGGACTACATCGCCACGGTCCAGCCGCAGGCGCTGACGACAAAGTCGCTCACTGACCCGGCGGAACTCCATCGCGAGATTCTGGCCGTCCGGGAAGCGGGCTACGCGACCACGGTCGACCAGCTCGACTACGGCATCACGGCGCTGGCCGTTCCCGTCCGCGGCGTCGACGGGCGGACCGTCGCCGCCCTGAACACGTCCGGCTACACCGGCATGGTGACGCCGGAATCGCTTGTGGCGGAGCGGCTGCCGACCCTGCGGATGGTCGCGGCGCGTATCGGTCAGTCGATCGAGCGCTACCCCGTGCTGCAGTCGGTGATCGGCAACTGACAGACTGCCCCACGCACGGGGCCGACAAAATCGGACGGATCCGGGTCTACCCGGTCCGCATCGCTGGAGCGGGTGAGCATTCACCCGAACGGAGGAGGGAAAGACTTGGCAGAACTTGTTGCGACACTGGCGTCCACGCATCACCCGTTCTACCTCCGGGCGACCACAATGCCGCCGGAGGAGCAGATTCCCCAGGCGCCGGAGTGGAAGCGCAAGGTAGAGCTGTACCGGGAGACGCTTTCCGCCGCCAAACCCGACATTCTGGTGATGGTCGGCTCGGACCACTTCCACCAGATCTTCCTGGACAACTGCCCGCAGTTCCTGATCGGCAAGGCCGAACGCTATGACGCGACGTTCTACAACGAGGAGCGGGAATTCGGCATTCCGAAATACGTGCTGGAAGGCGACATGGACATGTCGCGCTACATGCACCAGCACCTGATGGATCAGGGGTTCGACTTCGCCTTCTCGAACGAGTTGAAGATCGATCACTCCATCATCTGCCCCATCATCACCGTTCGCCCGGACAACGATCTCCCGGTGGTGCCGATCTACACCAACATCTTCGCCCCGCCGCTGCCGTCGCCGAAGCGCTTCTATGATCTCGGCCGGGCGATCCGGAAGGCGATCGACGACTATCCGTCCGACAAGCGGGTGGCCGCGATCGGCACCGGGCACCTGTCCCTGGAGCTCGGCGGGCCGCGCCAGTTCATGGAAACCGGGCCGGACCCCGAGTTCGACCGCCAGGCGATCGAGTGGCTGCGGGCCGGCGACGTCGAAGCGATCCTGGCCAACGTCACCCACGAGACGATGGCAAAGAGCGGCAACGCCACCCATGGCTTTCTGAACTTCATCCTGATGCTGGGCGTCGCCGGTCCGGAACAGGCTGACTATGTCGACAATCTCGACCTGTTCCACACCATGGAGGCCTACATCACCTGGTACCCGAAGGCCCAGGCCGAGGAGAAGGCGGCATGAGCAAGTACTACGTCAACAAGTTCCTCTACCAGACCGATGCAAACCCCGAGCACCTGCAGCGCTATGCCGAGGACCCGAAGAATTTCGTCGCCACCTGGGAGCAGTCGATAGGTCCCAAGCTCATCGGCAACGACGTCGAAGCCTCCACCGTGCACGGTTTCACCGAGGAAGAGCGGCGGGCGCTGGTCGAGCACGACTTCGTGGCGCTGTTCGAGATGGGGGCCCATTTCTTTCTGAACCTGACCATCTTCATCGGGATCTACGACGAGCCCTACATGAAGGAGAATGGCCCCCTCGCCTTCCAGCGCGAGTTCGCCCAGAAGCTGCAGGGCTGGACAGGCAGGGACTATCCATCGGTCGAAACCTGACCGCCAGTCGGGCACGCCGGAGCCCGGCGGCCTTTCCGCCCGGCTCGTCGACTTCAAAGAAGACAAGCCAGGAGGAAACGATGTGCAGGATATGTGACGCGAAGGCCGGCCGGGGACCCCAGGCGACCCGGCGCGGGTTCCTGAAGACAACGGCCGCCGTCGCGGCGGGCGCCGCGGCGTTGCCGGCTCTCGGCAACCAGGCTTCGGCACAGCAGTCAAGCGCGCTGCCGGACTGGGCGTCTCAGGCCGACCGCCCGGTGCTGATCCGGGGCGGCGCCGTCCTCTCCATGGATCCCGACGTCGGCGACTTTCCGGCGGCCGACGTGCTTGTGCGCGACGGCAAGATCGCGGAGATCGCACCCTCCATCGACGCGGGCAGCGACGCCGCCGTAGTCGACGCGGACGGCATGATCGTGATGCCGGGCTTCATCGACACCCACCATCATCAGTTCGAGACGGCGCTCAGGAGCTTTCTGGCCGACGGCATTCTGATCAATGACGGCCGGCCGACCAACGAACAGAACTACTACGACACCATCCTGCAGAAGTTCTCGGTCATCTACCGGCCCGAAGACGTCTACATCAACGAGCTGTTCGCCGGCATCGCCCAGATCGACGCGGGCGTCACCACGGTGATGGACGTCAGCCAGATCCACCACACGCCCGAGCACTCCGACGCCGCCATCGAAGCGCTGCGCGATACCGGGCGACGGTCCGTCTTCGGTTACTTCGAGGGCTGGGGCGACGATGTGAGGTATCCGCAGGACGCTCGCCGCCTCCGCGAGCAGTTTTTTTCGTCGGACGACCAGCTCCTGACCATGGTGATGGGCGGCGAGATCTACATCCCGAACTACGAGGCAGCCTGGGAAATCGGCCGCGAGCTCGGCCTGCCCATCGCGCTGCACGTGGTCGGGACCTTCGGCATGGCCGACACGTTCGACGAACTCGCCCGGAGCGGCCAGTTCGGCGCCGACAACATCTTCATCCACATGACGGGAATGAGCGAGATGGCCTGGCAGGCCGCTGCCGACGCCGGGGCTCATGTCTCGCTTTCGGTTCCGATCGAGATGCAGATGCGGCACGGAACGCCGCCGATCCAGACCGCTCTCGATCTCGGCATGCAGCCCTCGCTCTCCAGCGACGTGGAATGCACGATGACCGCCGATCCGTTCACGCAGATGCGGTCGGCCATGACGCTGCAGCGCATGTTCGCCAACGAAAAGGCGCTGGCCGGCGAAGACTATCCGACCCTGCTCACGCCGCGCGACGTGATCCGCTTCGCCACCCTCGAGGGCGCCCGGGGCCTCAAGCTCGACGGCGTGACCGGCTCGCTGACGCCGGGCAAGGCGGCGGACCTGGTCCTTCTGGACGCCACCAGCCTGAACGTGGCGCCGCTCAACAACGTGCCGGGCGCCGTGGCCACGCTGATGGAGCGCTCCAACGTGGACACGGTGATGGTCGACGGCCGGGTCAAGAAGTGGAAGGGCGAGGTCGTCGGCTTCAACATTCCGCGCCTGCGCGATGAGCTCGAGGCCAGCCGCGACTATCTGTTCGAGACGGCGGGTGTGGAGCGGGACTTGTTCGGGTCCTGAGGATAATCGTCGCACCGCCGGCCGACCGGTAATGAGCGACCCGTGCGACCGGACCGGCCGCACGGGTCTCCGTTTCAGAGCCTACTGGAGCTCGGCGCGCACGATCGCCGCGCCGTCGGCCATCGCCTTCATCTTGCCGAAGGCGACGTCGCGCGGCAGGTACTTCAGGCCGCAATCCGGCGCCACGACGATCTTCTCCGCCGGATGATGCTCCAACCCGCGGCGGATGCGCTCGGCAACCTTCTCCGGTGTCTCGATTTCCGGATCGGACAGGTCGAGCACGCCGAGGATGATGGTCTTGTCCGGCAGCGTTTCGAGAACCGACGTGTCCAGGTTCGACTGGGCCGTCTCGATCGACACGGCATTGCAGCTGCAGCCGGAGAACTGGGGCAGGAAGGAATAGCCTTCCGGGCGGGCATGGATGATGGCCGCATAGCCGAAGCAGATGTGGACGGCCGTCTCCCCCTTCACTCCGGCCAGAGCGGCGTTGAGCGCCTCGAGGCCGTACTCTTCCGCCTTCTCCGGACGCGCCTGCATATAGGGCTCGTCGATCTGGACGATGTCGGCACCGGCCGCGAAGAGGTCCCTGATCTCCTCGTTGACGGCTGCGGCGTAGTCCATCGCCATTTCCGCTTCCGACTCGTAGAAATCGTTCTGGGCCTGCTGGGACATGGTGAACGGGCCGGGCACGGTGATCTTGACCCGGCGGTCCGTGTTGGCGCGCAGGAACTTCACGTCCTCGACCTCGACCGCATGCTTGCGCCGCACCTTGCCGACGACACGCGGAACGGGGTTGGGATGTCCGGACCGGTCCAGGGCCGTTCCCGGATTGTCGATATCGACGCCCTCGAGCGCCGTGGCGAACCTGTTCGAATAGCTTTCCCTGCGCATCTCACCGTCGGTGATGATGTCGAGACCGGCCCTCTCCTGGTCGCGGATGGCGATCAGCGTGGCGTCGTTCTGCGCCTCCTCCAGAAATTCCGGCGCGATCCGCCACAGCTCGGCAGCCCGCGTGCGCGGCGGAAACCGACCGGCGAGCTTGGCCTTGTCGATCAGCCAGTCCGGCATCGCATAGGATCCGACCAGAGAAGTCGGGAGTAGACGGTTGCCCGCGCTCATTCACAATCCTCCTGTTTTGAATTTTGCCAGTAAAGACACCATTGTTCGCGATCCGTCAATCTCTCACCGCATGTGAATATTCCGAGTTAAGCGACCTCAGATAGAAAGAATTCGGGATCTCTGCCGAACTGAAATACCGATTACGAACCATCTACTTTTCGGCATGCGAAAAGAAACTGTCCGACCAGCGAATCGATCGAGCAGACACCAGCCGACTGGACAACGTCTTCGGCGACCAGCTGGTTTCCGCAGCGCAATCCACCGGCGATTGTCGCCACCGACTTGAATTGAACCGTCGGACACCGCACTTTCCGGACAAACGGCCCGGCTCGCCGAACCTGCAACGCCTGCCCGACCGGCTGGCGCACGCTTCTCGATACCGGCGGTGCCAGAAACGAGACCACGCCATGCGCTTCGATCGCTCTCTCAAGATCGCACCGTCGATCCTCAGTGCCAACTTTGCGGAACTCGGGGCCGAATGCCGGGCGATCGAGGATCAGGGCTGCGACTGGGTCCACCTTGATGTCATGGACGGGCACTTCGTCCCGAACATCACGTTCGGACCGCCCGTGGTGAAGGCGCTTCGCCCCCACGTACGCACGGTGATGGACGTGCATCTCATGATCGCTCCGGTCGATCCCTACATCTCGGCCTTCGCCGACGCCGGTGCCGACGTCATCACCGTGCACGCCGAAGCCGGGCCGCATCTAGACCGCACGCTTCAAGCCGTGCGGGCCGCCGGGTGCCGCACGGGCGTGGCGCTCAATCCGGCCACGCCGGCCAGCGCAATCGTCCATGTGCTCGACCGGATCGACCTGGTATGCGTGATGACGGTGAACCCGGGCTTCGGCGGGCAGAGCTTCATTTCCGCGATGCTTCCGAAGATCGCCGAACTGCGCTCGATGATCGGCGACCGTCCCATCCACATCGAGGTGGACGGCGGCATCACGCCGGAGACCGCGCCGGACGCCTTTGCGGCTGGGGCGGATGTCCTGGTCGCCGGATCCGCCGTGTTCAAGGGCGGCACGGCCGCGCAGCCGACCGTCTACGGCGAGAACATCGCCGCCCTCCGCACCTCCGTCGAGGCCGGCCGGCGTGCGGCCGAATAACCGTCTCCGACCTTCCACCTGGACGAAGAGGGAAAAGAGTCACCCGGTCGGGGACTGGACCACGTCGTTGGCGGCGAGGTCAGCGCGCAGATAGACTTCCATGTCGTCTGCCGGCATCGGCTTGCCGAACAGGTACCCCTGGAACTGGGAGCAGCCCATGGTCTTGAGGACCTCCAGTTCCTCCGGCCGCTCGATGCCTTCGCCCTGGACGGTCAGCCCGAGCTTCTGGCCCAGCACGGCAATCAACTCGCAGATCGCCTGTTTCTCGACGGACTCGTCGACGAAGGAGACGAACGAGCGGTCGATCTTGATCTTGTCGACCGGCATTTCGTGAAGTCGTCCGAGCGACGACGCCCCCTTGCCGAAATCGTCGATGGCGATCTTCACGCCCAGGCTCTCCTTGAGCCGTTTCAGAAGCCGGCTCCCGCGATCGCCGGAATCGGTCAAGGCGCTTTCCGTCACCTCGATTTCCAGATTGCTCGGGGGAAGGCCTGAATACTCCAGCGCCGAACGGATCGTGGTCTCCGTCTCGTCGACGATGAGTTCCCGAGGTGAGAGGTTCACCGAGACGATACCCGGCTGAAGCATCTGGGTCTGCCAGAGCTTGGCGCGGCGACAGGCCTCGAACAGGACCAGGCGGTCGATCTCGAAGATCAGCCCGGTCTCTTCCGCGATGGGTATGAACGCGTCCGGCAGGACGATCCCCTGGGCCGGCCTGTGCCAACGCACCAGCGCTTCCGTCCCGGCGACGCGGCCGGACAGGTTGACGACCGGCTGATAGTAGACGTCGAACTCGCGGCGGCTGAGGGCGCCTCGAATGTTGGCCTGGACCTCGAGGCGCTGAGCCGAGGCGAGCGTGAGCGAGCCCTCATAGAACTGATAGGACCCCTTGCCCTCCCGCTTCGCCTGATAGGCCGCCGCGTCGGCATGGCCGATCAGCTCGAGCGCGCTCTCTCCGTCGCCCGGGAAGCGGCTGATGCCGACGGATGTCTGGATGAAGATCTCCCGGCCGGGTTCGATCTCGACAGGGGTCTCGAAGCAGGAGCGCACCCGCTCGGCAAGGACCGAGGCCTGCAGTTTCGAGCGCACGTTGGGCTGCAGGATCAGGAACTCGTCGCCTCCGAAGCGCGAGACGAGATCAGTGGTCCGCAGCGCGGACTGGAGCCGCCCGGCGACGGCGGTCAGGAGCCGGTCGCCGATATCGTGCCCGTAGGTGTCGTTCACGTACTTGAAGTCATCCAGGTCGAGGTAGTGAACGGCGAGCCCCTCGTCGCTCTGGGAGGCGTCGCGCATGGCCGCATCGAGGTCGGCAACGAACTTGCGCCGGTTGGGAAGCCCGGTCAGCTCATCGTTGTTGGCCAGATCGACGAGCCGGCGTTCGGTTTCCTTGAGACGGGTGATGTCGGTGAAGACACCGACATAGTTCACGATTTGACCGTCATCGCCGATGAGCGCGTTGATGGAGCACAACAGCGGAACGCGGTCGCCGTTCTTGCGGCAGCCCCATACCTCGCCCTTCCAGAACCCCTTCGAGCGAACCGATCCGACGATCGCCGGAAGCAGCTTCCGCGACGCCGCAATGGCCGGCAGCCGGCGCAGGTCCCGCCCAGCCACCTCTCCCTGCTCGTATTGCGTGATGCGGGCGAAGGCTTCGTTGACAGTAATGATCCGCCAGCGATCGTCGATGACGAAGACACCGTCGCGGGTCGCTTCGAAGACGGCCGCCAGCAGGCGGATACGCTCCTGGCGGGCCTTGTCCTCGGTCACGTCGCGCCCGATCGACTGGATCTCCACGACGTTTCCGTCGTCGTCGAACACCGCCCTGTCAGTCCAGCGATGAAGCCGGCGGCGGCCATCGGGAAGCACCACGTGGTGCTCGAAGGATTTCCACGGCTCGGCCAAGGTAAAGCCGTTGTAGTGAGCGAGCACCGCCTCCTTTTCGTCGTCTGGGACATAGTCCAGAAAGCGGAAGCCGACGATCTCGCTCATCGGCACGCCGACATGCCGGCAGTAGACCTCGTTGGCGAACGTGACCAGGGTGTCCGGCTTGAAGCGGACGATCATGTCCAGGTGCTGCTCGACGATCGAACGATAGCGCGCTTCACTGTCGCGCAGCTGGGCTTCGATCTTCTTGCGATCGGTGATGTCGCGTCCGATCGACTGGAACTCGATGAGCTCGCCGGTCTCGTCGAAGATCCCCCGGTCCGTCCACTCCTGCCAGCGCACTTCGCCATCCGGGCGCGTCACGCGATACTCGAACGAACGCAGAGGCCTCTGTGGAGTGATCCGGCTGAGATGTTCCAGTGCCCGTGGCCTGTCCGACGCCGGCAGGAAGGCGATGAAAGGACGGCCGAGGAGGTCGTCGCTGGTACGTCCGAACGACGTGGCATAGGCCGGGTTCACGTAGGTCAGCGTGGTATCGGGCTTGAACCGGCAGATCAGTTCGACCTGATCCTCCACGATTGACCGGTATCTGGCTTCGCTTGCCTTGAGTTCGGCCTCGATGCGAAGACGTTCGGAGACGTCCGCGATGATGACGGTCTGATAGGTCCGGTCTCCGTCGATCCCGACCACCGCCGAGACCGTCACTTCCGCCCAGAAGGGATCTCCGGACCGTCGGTTGAACTGCACCCGCATGGAGACAGGTTCGTCCCGCCTGAGAGCGTCCCGCAATTCGGTGGCGCCCTGATCTTCCGGCGACCGCGCCACGAACTCGAACAGGCTGCAGGAGAGATCCCCTTCGCAGGTATGGCCGACGATCTCCTCGAAGGCCCGGTTCGCGTAAATGATAGGTTTTTCCTCAAGCCGGGAGTCGACGATCACAATCCCGGTATCGGCGGTGGCCATTGCGGCCGCCTGCACGCGGATGCGGTCGACAAGCTGACGGCGCTCCGTCGTCTCGCGCATGGAGCCGTACCAGACCCTGCTGCCATCCGGATGGGTTTCGGCGGAAGCATGTGACTCGATCCAGATCAGCCCCTTTTCTGGATGCTGGACCCGAAACTCGTCGTTCCACACCTGGCCATCCGCAACCCGTTTCCGGACTCCGCTGCGAACGCGTTCCCGGTCGCGCGGGTCGATCCTGCCAATGATGCTGCGTACTGACCGAGGCGCGTGGTCCGGAGGCAAAGCGAGCAGCTGGATCAGACTGCCGCTCACATAGCTCAGATATCCGTCACTCCCCGGCGGAACCACCGCCTGGAAGATTGCGTCCGGCAGATTTTCGGCAATCCGAGCCAGTGTTGTCGCACTTTCGCGCAGTCTCGCGTGCTCAAGATCGCGATCCAGCCGAAGCGTTATCGCCTCGACCAGCACGCGGTGATTGTTGAGACAGAAAGCCCCCAGCCCGGCCGCGTAGAGACACAACATGCCGGCAAGCGCCAGGCTTTCGCTGGAGCCGGACAATGCGAGCATCGCGACCAGCGGCCCGAGCGCGAGGGTAACGAACACGACGACGGCAATTGGGGACGCCGATCGCCAGGCGACATAGGCACCGCACACCGCCGCCAGGAGCAGGGGCACGATGAATCCGACGGGCCCGCTCTGATTCTCCGGAACGAAGAGAAGGACACCGGCGGCCCCCCACACGATGCCGCCGACCATTGCCACAGCCAGGAAGATGCGACGCCAGTAGGCCGGGCGATGCAACCTCGTCGGGCTGCGTCTGAACCGGACGGCAACATAGACTTCGAGCGCGGCAACCGCCACGCTCGCCAGAAGAACGAGCCGATATCCGAGAGTTGCGACTGCTTCGCCCAGAACCAGTCCGATCGTCAGAATCGCCGCTGGGCCGAGCAGCGCAGCGATCGGATGGATCCGCCCGGCAAGATTCTCGTTGAGCGCATGCTGAAGCCGGCGCTCGGCGGTTTCGCCGCCAAGCGCTGTCTCGGCAGGTAACGTTTCGGCTTCGCGCGACATCATTCCGACACCAGCCCAAGTGCTGAGAACGCTCGCAGATTGTTCGAGTTCCAGAACCATAGCACCGATGACCAGCTTGTCGCCTCTGCTTCGACGAAGTGGTCAACGGCGCGTGTCGACGCCTCATTCAGGTTCTGTGAACGCAACGCGCGCGCACAGGGCAGGCCGGTTGCCGCCCGGCTTAGCCTATGAGGACGGTCAGTCCCAGAGCCGCGATCGCCAGACCGCCGACTGCCCCGGCAGGACGCGCGAACTCCCGCCCCAACAAACGCGGAACGGCTCCGAGCCCGAGCCCTGCACCGTGCAGCAACAACGTCGCAACCGCGAATCCAATCCCGTATTCGACGGCCGCAATCGCAGCCGGCATCTCGGTCCCGTGCGCATGTCCATGGAACAGCGCCAGACCGGCAACCAGGACAAGCGCCAGCGGCCCAGGGCAGCGGTTGCCTGCCGCGATCGCCAGTCCGAGAACGACGGCGGAGCCCTGGATACCGAGTTCCACCGCCGGCATCGGCGCGCCGGCCATGCCTGCAACCCCGCCCAGAACCATCATCCCGACGAAGGCCGCCGGCAGGGCCCAGGTCCACCGTCCCCCCTGCCCGACGGCGAGCAACCCGACCGCAACCATCGCAAGAACATGATCAAGACCGCCGAGCGGATGGGAGAACCCGACAGCCAAACCCGATGTCCCGGTCGCCCCCGTGTGGGCAGCCACGGGAACGCTGAGCACAGACAGAGCAGCAAGAACGAGGATCGCGCGAAGCATGAAGGTCCCTTCCGGTCTTTGAGGCCCGGTCGTCGTACACATATCACGGAGACTTGTCCGGATACGGTCGATTTTCCGGCGATAGACAATAGGTATACCGAACTAGCAAGATACGGGCCGGTCGCCCATCGCGAGGGACCCGCCGATGCGCGCACCGGACGACCAACGCCAACCCTGCGGTTTGCAACCTCGGGGGAAGCTTGACGCTGTAGGATCGTCCGCTCCGCAAGAACTTCCCTTCGTCGTACAATCAGGGTTCACACCCGCCCTCCCGGACAATCGATAGCGTCATGCATCTCTATGCCCTGTTGTCCCGAATTCGCTTCCTGAATTACTCGGGCAAGATCCTCGTGGTGACCTTTTTCGGCATTCACGTGCCGCTGATCGTCCTGATCCTCTATTTCGCAATCAATCAGGAAGGGAGCTGGCGCGCGCTGGCACCGATCGTATTCGTTGTCCTTGCGGCGACGTTGGTCGGTACCGCAATCACGTTGTTCGTCCTCAACCAGCTTCTCGCGCCCATCATGGCGGCCTCGAAAGCGCTGGGAGACTATCGGACGCGACGTGCACTCCCAGAACTGCCGCGGGAATTCGAAGATGAAGCTGGCGCGCTGATGCGCGACACCGACGTCACCATCCGCGACCTCGACACTGCGCTCAAGCGGCTGACACATTTCGACCCCGTCAGCATGCTGGGCCGCCGCCCGGAACTGATCGAGCAGGTGGAGTCGCTGATCGCGAAGGGCGACCCTATCGCGGGCGTTTGCGTTCGCATCAGCAATTTCGCGGAAATCGAAACGCTCATGAGTTTCGAGGCGACGAACCGCGTTATCCTGACACTCGCCGAGCGGCTGCAGGAGCATGCCGGGGCAAGCGCTCTCGGCAGGACGAGTTCCGCGACCTTCAAGTTCGCCATGCCGCTGGCCGACCCGGCCGCGCTCCACCGGCATCTCGAGGCGCTGCACGGTCATCTGACCGCCCCCATCCGGTACGGTCGAAGCCTGTACTATCCGAAGATCAGTATCGGCGTCGCCTGCTTCCCGGAGCACGCAGCCCAGGCGGCCGAGCTCCTCAGCGCCGCTCTCTCGGCCGCAACGGTCCAGAACTTCAACACGGGAGCCGCCGTCTCCTATTTCTCCGAGGTCTCGAACGACACCGCGCGACGCCGCTTCATGCTGGATCAGGACCTCCGTCAGGCGTTGAAACGGGGCGAATTCGAGCTCCACTATCAGCCGATCGTCGACGCCGAGCTCTCCAGCGTGGTCGCGGCCGAAGCCCTCATCAGGTGGCGACATCCGCAACTTGGCAACATCCCGCCGTCCGATTTCATTGCCATCGCCGAAGAGAGCGGACTTATCATTCAACTCGGCGAGTTTACATTCAACGCAGCCTGCAACCAGATCCGCACCTGGAAGGCCGGCGGCCATGAGGCGCCACGTATCTCCATCAACCTCTCCGCCGAGCAGTTCAGAGATCCTGATCTGGTCCATAAGATCGATCACGCTGTCGGGTCGGCCGGAATCCGCCACGCGGATATCAAGATCGAAATTACCGAGAGCGTCCTGCTCACGGACCTGCCCCATGTGGAACAGTCGATAGGCCAGCTCCGCGACCGCGGCGTCGGTATCTCCCTGGACGATTTCGGTGCCGACTATTCGAACATGCGCTACGTCGCGAACTTCAATTTCGACGAGATGAAGATCGACCGGATGTTCGTGCAGGATGTCGACCGGGATCAGCGGTTGCATGCGATCTGCACGTCGATCGCCACCCTGTCGCGCGGCCTCGGTATCCAGCTCGTGGCGGAAGGCGTGGAGCGGGCCGAGGAACTCGCCGCCCTGATGGATGTGGGCTGCCGCCTGTTCCAGGGCTATCACTTCGCCCGCCCCGTTCCCGCTCATCTCTTTCCCGAGGAATGCCGCAAGGCGGTGGCCGCTCTCGCGCCGCGGGTGGACACTGCCGCCTGACCCGGCATTCGCCACCGCAGCCGGCCCCACCTACGAAAAACGGCCCCGGGAGTGTCCCGGAGCCGCTCCTGTCTTCCCGGAATGCTCTGACCTTCTCAGAAGCGGAAGCTGGCCTCTGCCTGGAAGGTGTGGGCGGTGAGGTTGTCGCGGAGCTCCGCCTGCCAGGAGGCGCCGAGAGCGAAGCGGTCGCCCTTCAGCGCCGTCATGGTCACCTCGCCCAGGAACGCGTCCCGGCCCACGTCCGCTCCGGCCACGTCGTAGGACGCCCCGAGGATGCCGAGGTCCGACGTCTGCGCCACATCCGCGTAGTCGTGCCGCCACCCGGCGCTCAGCACCGGCTCCAGCACGAACCCGTTGCCCAGCGCGAACCGCCGTGACAGGGCCACCGCGAGCGTCGTCTGGGTCTCGGAGAACGTCTCGCTCGGGACCGACAGCGCGAACACGCTGCCGCTCTCGGTCATCGCGTCCCGCCCGAACGCCCGGTAGCCCAGCGTCGCCGACGGGGTCACCGTCACCACCGGCGTCTCGAACGCCCGGAACGCGGTCGCCTCCGCAAACCCGCCGAACCCGTGGCCGTCCGCGCTTGCCGTCGCCCCGTAGCCGCGGAGCGCCGTCGTCCGGCTCGTCGACAGGTCCCCGTAGCTCAGGCCGCCGCGGGCCGCCAGCGCCACCACGCCCGCATCGAACGTCCCGTAGAGACCCGCCTGATACGTCGTCACGTCGCCCGACCCGTGAGCATCCGACGACACGTCCGCATACTCGTAGGCCGCCGCGAAGCCGAGCGCGACCCGCGCGCTCACCCGGTGATCCACGCCGAACGCCACGTTCGTCGAGCGCGCATCGTAGCCCGACACACCGCCGGACGCGCCCACGTCCGTCAGCGTCGTCTCCGCCTCGACCCACGCCTGGCCCTCGCCATAGGGTGCCGACTGCGCCGTCAGCCAGTCCGCCATCAGACCCAGCTGACGCGACCCGATCGTCTCCGCGAACCGGCCAACCGAGCGAACCGCCGTCGTGCCCATCTCCGCGTGAAGCTGACCCGTCAGGCTGGAGAAGCCCGCTGCCAGATCCGCCTCGCTCGCCGCGTAGAGCGTGTTGAACAGCTCGTTCGTCGCCGCAGACGGCCGCACGCCCGCCGCCGGACGCGCCGCGTCCAGCGCCGACCCGAACGCCCGCTCGTTCCCCGTCTGACCGATCCCGAGGGCCGCAAGGTTGGCGTAGCTCGCCGGCGTCGCCGCCAGCGTCAGCACGCTCGGATAGTAGAGCACGTCGAACCGCGTTCCCGCCGGAAGCCCCGACGCCGGCTGCCGTACCCCCGAGAACGAGCCCGTCACCGTGCCCGACGGCACCTGCACGACCGCGAACTGCTGGCCCACCGACGGCGTGAAGCTGTTGGTCGCCGATCCGGAGATCCCGCGCAGCACCGGCGCCAGCGTGCCGCCCGCCGTAAAGACCGAGCCCGACCCGTTGACGATGATCCGGTCGTAATTGCCCGCGCCGCTGCCCGTCCCGGTCCCGTCAACCTCGATCGTCGTCGTCGCCGTCTCCGTCAGCGTCAGGTCGCCCGTCACGCTCAGGGTGCCCGGCGAGGCGCCCGGCGCAAGCTCGCCGGCGACCGTCACGTCCGCCACAACGGAGCCCGTGCCCGACAGCCGGCCGCCCTGGTTCACCGCAAGCCGCGGCGTGGTCAGCGTGCCGCCAACGGCCAGCGTGCCCCCGTCCACCGCCGAGGCCTGCCGGAACGTCGCCTTGCTCGCGACCGTCAGCGTGCCGGAGCCCTGCTTATCCAGGCTGCCGTCGCTGGTGAAGTCCACCAGCCAGCGCGTGTCGCCGCCCGACGCGCCGACCGTATACGTGCCCGTTCCGGTCATGCCGATCGGACCCACCGACAGCGCCCGGTCCAGGCGCACAAGCCCCCAGCCGAACACCGCGTCCACGCCAGGCGCGCCCAGATCCTCCGCCGTCGTGAACAGGATGTGCACGATCTCAGCCGGCGTGAACGTCGGATACGCCTCGATCAGAACCGCAATCGCACCCGCAACGTTCGGAGACGCCATCGACGTGCCGGACTCGAAGGCATAGTTGTTCTTCGGGATCGTGGACAGGATCCCGCGATCGCCGGGCAGGCCGCTGTCGGGGAAGTAAGGCGCGACCTGGTCACCGCCGGGAGCCGACACGCACCACTCCTTGGCCGCACCGCACATCTGCGAGTAGCTCGCGAGGTTGTTGTAGGCGTCCAGCGCCACCACCACCACGATCCGGCCGCGCGCCTTGCCGTCCGCCGCTTCCGCCGCAGCAAGCCCCGCCGGCGACGTGAAGGACAGGTCCAGTCCCGTCCCGTGATCGTCATAGATCAGCGCGCCGGCCGAGTTACGAGCATTCTGGTTCGCCGGCTGAATGAAAGGATAGAGGCCGATCCCGTTCGGGCTCTCCGACATCACCGGAGCTTCCAGACGGGAGTTGCCCGCGGCCATGACGATGATCTGGCCCGCATCGAGGCTGGAGCGCACCGCACGCGCGTCTTCCAGCAGAGCCTCCTGGTCTTCCGCATCGCCAAGATCCCAACTCACCGAACCATCCGGGGCGTTGGGCCCGAAACTGCCGTTGATCACCTTCACATCGGGAAACTGGGCGAGATAGTTGAACGCCTTGGTCGGCTCGCCCTGGTCGCCCCCGATCGGATCGCAGTCATCGTTGGCAATGGCCAGACCGCAGCGTTCGAGCTGGTAGGTTGCGACGGATTCTCCGTCGTCAAGGACGACATTATAGCCTTGGCTGATCGCCTTGACCGCCAGGATCTTCGCGTCCGGCGCGACGCCCTGCATGCCGAACCCGTTCTGTCCTGCGCCGATGATGCCGGACACATGGGTGCCGTGGTTCTGCTGATCCATCGAGTCCGTCGGACCCTGATCGAAAGCATCGACGACCTCGTCCTCGGAAAAGGTCGGGCAGAGAGAGAGGTCATTGGACTGGCACACCAGATCCCGATTGAACCAATACAGGAAGCTCGTGGACCGTGGGTCAAGACGCCCCTCGAATTCCGGATGAATGCTGCCGTCCGGGCGCACGTCGATGCCGGTATCGATCACACCGACAATCACCCCCTTGCCCGTCAGCCCCTTGGCCAGCGCCGCGTCGGCGTGGATGGCCTCCAGGCCATAGTTGCGCTGATACTCGCTCAGCGAGGCAATCGGGATGTTCGGGTTGCCGCCGGGATAGGGCGTGGGATTGGCAAGCGGGCCGTTTGTTGCGCCCGTGGCGCCGGCCGCGCCGCCCGCGGAGGTTGCAGCCAGATCGCGCCCGACCGTTGCAGCCCGGCGGATCCGCTCGGCCAGGTCCGGACGCAACCCGGTCGCCGTCGTGGCGATCAGATCCGCCCGGTCCGGCGTCAGCCGCGCATTTTCCACCACGCTGGCGATCAGCGACCGATCGCCGTAGCCAGCGGCCTGCAGGAGCGCGTCGCGCACGGCAAACCGGGAGTCGGACCGGATCTGCCCGACCTCCTGTGCCCCAACGGAAGAAACTGAGAACGCCCCAAGGGCAACGAGAAGTCCGGTTTTTACAAGACCAGCACGCAACCGCATTCGCCAACCATCCGACCAATCGAAACCGCCGTTCACCGCACTTTTTTTGCCGCCTAACAAAGCGATCTCAGCGCGACCGGCGAATGTCTTTATCCCCCTGAAAAACAAGGGGCAATAACAATCAGCAATAACATGGAACAGGATTCGAGTCTGGACCGTCTTGCGTGATGCAGACGACGCATTCCGGGTGCTGGGCAACGCACCGACCCGTTGTTTCGTGCCATCGCGCGAGCCTCGGGCCGGATCTCAGGGCGCAATCAGCCCCGACGAAATGAACCGCGGTTTGAAGTCGAAAACGATGGTGGGATCGATCGCAAGAACGCCCGGGTCCTTCTCGGCGTAGTCCAGCCGGGAGAGCAGGTCCGCGATCAGGTTGACCCGTGCCTGACGCTTCACGTCGGCGCGTACGATCGTCCACGGCGTGATCGGATTGTGGGTGCGGGCCAGCATCTCGTTGCGGGCGGTGCTGTAGGCGTCCCAATGCTCGGCGGCAGTCTCGTCGATCGGCGAGACCTTCCACTGTTTCAGCGGATCGGTCCGCCGCGCCTCAAGCCGCTCCAGCTGCTCCGGCAAACTGATGTCGAGATAGTATTTCATCAGCTTGATGCCGGAGCGGACCAGCATGTGCTCGAATTCGAGCACCGTTTCCATGAACTCCTGATACTCGCCTTCGCTGCAGAACCCCATGACCCGCTCGACGCCGGCGCGATTGTACCAGCTCCGGTTGAACAGGACGAACTCCTGCGCCGCCGGAAGATGCGGCACGTAGCGCTGGAAGTACCAGGCGGAGCGGTCCCTATCTGAGGGTTTGCCGAGCGCGACGGTGCGGGTCTCGCGCGGGCTCAGGTGCTCGGTGATCCGCTTGATCACCCCATCCTTGCCGGCCGTGTCCCGGCCTTCAACGATCACCAGGATCTTGTCGTCGCAGCGGATGAAGTGGCGCTGCAGCTTCACCAGCTCGATCTGTAGCGCATGGAGCTGGTGGCGGTAGCTGGTCTTGTCGAGCTTCGGAATGGGCGGCGGTTTTTTCGTCATCGGGACACCACCGCCGCTCCACTCACGCGCGTCATGCGGCCTTCGGCTTGCGTCCGCCCGAATGCGCCGCCTCGGTGCGCGCCTTGAGGTCCCGCAGCGTCGTCAGCTCCAGCTCCGTCGGCCGCGGGGTCTCTTCCAGATCGTCGGCGAATTTCACGGTCCATCCGCAGGTCGCCTGGACGTCGTCACGGGTGACGCCCGGATGCAGCGACACCACGGTGAACTCCTTCGTCTCCGGATCCGGCTTCCACATGGCGAGGTCGGTGATCAGACGGGTCGGCCCCTTGGTGGTGATGCCGAGACGCTGGCGGTGATCGCCGCCTTCGCCGTGGCCGAACGAGGTGAAGAAATCGATCTTCTCCACCATGCCGCGCAGGGACTGCTTCATGGTGATGTAGATCTCACCGCACGACGACGCGATCTCCGGCGCCCCGCCGCCGCCCGGCAGCCGCACCTTCGGCTTGTTGTAGTCGCCGATCACGGTGGTGTTGATGTTGCCGAACCGGTCGAGCTGGGCCGCACCCAGAAAGCCGATCGAGATCCGCCCGCCCTGCAGCCAGTATCGGAACATCTCCGGCACCGCGACCGTGGTCACCGCCGTCTCGCACAGCTCGCCGTCGCCGATGGACAGTGGCAGCACGTCGGGCGCCGTGCCGATGGTTCCGGATTCGTAGATCAGCGTGATGTCCGGCGCGTGGGTCAGCCGGGCCACGTTGCAGGCGGCGGACGGTGCGCCGATGCCGACGAAGCAGACGTCGTCGTTGGTCAGCGCGCGGGCCGCCGCAATGGTCATGATTTCGTCGGGGGTGAAACCGAGATCGCTCATGCGGCGCTCCTCAAATTCTCGATGCGCTGGGCAAAGACGTCCGGTCCGACGTCGAGCACATTGTCCTCGATCCAGGTCTGGAAGGCCTCGCGGTCCGCCGACACCTTGTCCCATTCCAGATAGGTGGAGTTGTCCCGGTCGTAATAGCCCTGGGTATAGGACGGATGCGCCCCACCCGGCACGACGGCGATCGCGGCGATGGTCCAGTCCGGCAGCACGCAGGCGTTCGGCCCGCACTCCAGATCGTCGACGACCTCTTCCACGGTGACGACGGCGCGCTTTGCGGCGAGCACGGCTTCCTTCTGGATACCGACGATGCCTTCGACGAGGACGTTGCCCTTGGCGTCGGCCTTCTGGGCATGGATGACGGACACGTCCGGACGGATGGCCGGAACCGCGGCGAGCTCTTCCCCGGTAAAGGGGCAGGTCACCGACCTGATATTCGGGTTGACGTTCGCGAGATCGGCACCCTTGTAGCCGCGGAAGATCGCGCAGGGCAGGCCGGCAGCACCGGCCTCGTAGGCGTTCGCCATGGCGGCGTGGCTGTGTTCCTCGATCTCCAGCGGGCGCGGCCAGGCGTTCTCGACGGCATCCCGCATCCGGCGCAGAAGCCCCACGCCCGGATTGCCGGCATAGGAGAAGATCGCCTTCTTCACCATGCCCATGCCGATCATCTGGTCGTAGATGATGTCGGGCGTCATGCGGACCACGGTCAGGTCCTTGATGCCCTGGCGGATCGCCTCGTGGCCCGCGGCGATCGGAATTAGGTGGGTGAACCCCTCGAACGCGACGACGTCCCCGTCGTGAACGTTCTGCGCAATGGCATCGTGTAGGGAAAGGAACTTGGTCATACTCGATCTTCTTGATTGAACCGGCTGAGCCCGGCGGAACTTGCCGCATTTCAACCGCGAAGCGCAAGCGGCGAGACGGAGGTGCTCAGGCGGACGTGATCGCCCGCTCGATGCCGCCGGCGCAGAAATCGATCAGCACCGATTTGTAGGCCCGTACGTCCGGCGCCCCGGTCGGCAGATCGGCGGCCTCCGCCTGGGACAGGCCCGCGATCCGGGCGGTCGAGGCCACCACCGACAGCATGCACGCCACCGACATCACCAGCGCCGCGGCAATCGTCTCCCGGTCGGCCGACGGATAGAGCCGCGCGATCGCGTCGATGTACCGACGGGCCACGGGATCGTAGAAGTCGCGCACCTGCGGGTACCAGCGGTCGTCGCTGACAGTGCGTGCGATCAGCCGCGCATAGGCATTCCACTGCGGGTCGCCCTCGGCTGCAAACTCGATATAGGGCCCGATATAGGCGTCGACGAGTTCGTGAAGCGTGGCCGGTTCCCGCCGCGCGTCGATCCCGTCGAGCGCTTTCAGCCGCACCGAAGACAGCATCTCCACCCGGCGCGCGAGGATGGTCCGGAAGAGGTCGAGTTTTGCCCCGCCGTGAAACCCGACGACGCCGAGGGTCACGCCGGCTTCCTGGGCGATCTGGCGGATCGAGACCGCATCGAAGCCCTGGTCGGCGAACAGGCGCTCGGCCGCATCCAGCACCCGCTCGCGCGTTGCCTCGCCGCGCAGAAGCCGTCCATCTTCCTTGGCCGGGCCGACCTCCCTGACGTCGGAAGCATCGTCTGCCCGGCCGGTCCGCGTCTTCGTCACGCCCGACTGTCCTCGCCTGTTTTCCACGCTTGACAATTTATACGTACGTTCAGATAAATTTATCAAGCCGAGTGGCCTGTGGCCATGAAAGGCGTGCGCGCCGAGTCTGGCAAGGATGCGCGAACAGGGGTCCAGGACGGCCGGCTCGGCCCGTCGAACGGACCGACACGGGAGGATCTGATGTCATTACGCTCGCTTCTCGGCGGCGCGGCCGTCTCCGCCATGCTCGCCACCGCCGCCGCCGGCCCTGCCCATGCCGAAACGATCGACGCAACCGTGGTCAACGGCCATCCGCCGGTCTTCCTGTGGGTGAAGACGCTGAGCGAAGCCTTCATCCCGGCCGTCGACCAGGCGCTCGAAGGCACCGACTACGACATCGACTGGATGGAGGCCTATGGCGGCACGCTGGCCAATGTTGGCGGCGAGCTGGAGGCCCTGGAGGACGGGCTCGCCCAGATCGGGATCGTTCCGAGCCTGTTCGAGCCGTCGCTCCTGTCCCTGCAGAACGTCTCCTACGTCACGCCGTTCGGTTCACCGGACGTGGACCTCGTGCTGACCTCGGTCGACGACATGCACGACGAGATCCCCGACATGCGCAAGCTTTGGGAGGAGCACGATCTGGTCTATCTCGGCGGCGGCTTCGGGCTGGAGGACTATCTCCTGATGACCCAGTTCCCGGTGGACTCCATCGCGGATCTGGAAGGCCGCAAGATCAATGCCCCCGGACCGGCCGTTAACTGGCTGAAGGGCACCGGCGCCGTTGGCGTTTCCGGCAACCTGACCACCTACTACAACGACCTTCAGACCGGTGTAACCGAGGGCGTCATCGTGTTTCCGACGGCCGCTGCAGCCGCCAAGCTGCAAGAGGTGGCCAAGTACGTGACCCGGACCCATTTCGGCGCCCAGTATGCCGGCGGCATCGTCGCCAACAAGGACTGGTACGACGGCCTGCCCGACGAGGTGAAGGCCGCCATCGACACCGGCGTCGAGGCCTTCGCCAAGGCATACCGCGCCGGCTTGGAGCAGCGCGTGCAGGCCGCCTTCACCTCTATGGAGGAAAACGGCGCGGAGATTTCCGAACTCTCGCCCGAGGCCCAGGCGGAGTGGGCCAACGCGCTGCCCAACATCCCCATGGAATGGGCGAAGGAGCAGGAGGACAAGGGCCTGGCCGGCACCGTCGTGGTCGAAACCTATCTCGACAAGCTGCGCGCCGGCGGGGCCGAGCTGCCGCGCGACTGGACCCAGAACTAGGCCGGTCCCGGAATGGCGTCCGCCCCCACCACAATGGACACACGGGAGCCGGCACTCGTCCGGCTCCTCGGTCTGGTCATGTCCCTGACCAACGTCGTCGCCACCACCTGGATCCTGCTCCTGATGGTGCTGATCGTGGCCGACGTGGTCGGGCGGAACGCCTTTCTAAGCCCCATCGCGGGTGTACCGGAGATGGTCAAGTATTCCATCGTGGGCATCGTCTTCCTTCAGGTCGCACACACCCACTGGAAGGGTCAGATGATCCGCTCCGACGGTCTCCTGACCCTCATCGCGAAATCGCGCCCGCGTATTGCGGCCGGCTTCGATCTGGTCGCCCAGTTGATCGGCCTCGGCTTTACCGCCGCACTTGCCTGGGCGGTCTGGCCCAAGGTGGTCCGGGCCTTCGAGCGCGGCGAGATGGAGGGGGTGTCGGGCCACTTCACCCTCCCCGTCTGGCCCTTCCTGGCCATCATCGTGGCCGGCTCGGTGCTGCTGTCGCTGTCGTTCCTTCTGTCCGCGCTGATCGCTGCCCGGCGCCTGCGGCATCCGGAGTAGGCCGCCGTGGATCCGCTAACGATCGGCTACCTGTCGCTGATCGCGATCGTCGTCGCGATCTATTCCGGCGTCCATGTCGCCATCGCGCTCTCCACGGTGTCGCTGTTCGGCGTGTGGGCGATTACCGGCAAGCTCAAGCTCGCCTTCTCCTTCGTCGCGCTCGCCGCGACGGAGAGCATCGCCAGCTACACGTTCGGCGTGGTGCCGCTCTTCGTGCTGATGGGGATCGCCGTCTCCGAAAGCGGCCTCGGACGCGACACCTTCACCGCCATCAGCGCGATGACACGCAACGTGCGCGGCGGGCTCGGTATCGCGACGGTGCTTTCCAATGCCGTCTTCGCGGCGATCACCGGCATCTCCATCGCCTCCGCGGCCGTCTTCGCCAAGGTCGCCGTGCCGGAGATGATGGCCGCCGGCTACGCGAGATCGATTGCCGTCGGCGTGGTGGCCGGCTCCTCGGTTCTGGGCATGCTGATCCCGCCGAGCCTGCTCCTGATCCTGTTCGCCGTCCTGACCGATTCCTCCATCGGCGACCTGTTTCTGGGCGGGGTCGGTCCCGGCCTCCTTCTGGCCCTCGCTTACTGTGCCTTCCTGCTGATCCTCGGCCGGTTCCGCCCCTCCCTCTTCGAAAAACCGGCCGCCGCCGCATCTGCTCCGTCCGGGCGCAGCCATTTCCGCATGCTGGCGCCGGTCCTGGGGCTCGCGGCCGTCGTGCTCGGTGGCATCTACACCGGCTTCTTCACGCCCACGGAGGCCGGCGCCGTGGGTGCCCTGCTCGCGCTGGCGTTGACCCTCGCGCTGCGGCGCGTGAACGCCACCGGCTTCTGGCGGATCGCCGTACAGACCGGACACATCACCGCCGCGGTGTCGTTCCTGATCATCGGCGCCTCGATCTACGGCCGGATGCTCTCCTTTTCGGGCGTCCCGGCCTCCCTCACCGAATTCGCGACCGCATCCGGGGTCGGCCCGATCGGCTTCCTGTTCCTGTTCGCAGGGCTTCTGATCGTTCTCGGCACCATCCTGGATTCGTCGTCGATCATGCTGGTCACGGTGCCGCTTGCCTTCCCGATCACCCAGCAGCTCGGCATCGACCCGATCCATCTCGGCCTCGTCACCGTGCTGGCCGTGGAAATCGGCCTGCTGACGCCCCCGCTCGGCCTGTCGGTGTTCGTTGTGCAGTCCACGCTCAAGGACAGCGGCATCGGACTCGGCGATGTCTTCAAGGGGGCGGCCCCCTTCGCCCTGATCATGGCCGCCGTGCTCGTGCTCGTGATCCTGTTTCCGCCGATTGTCCTGGCCATCCTCGGCGGATAGCCGACCCGAACCGGAGACCCCCCATGCGCCTCGTCGACCTCGCCCGCCCGCTGGAGAACACCGAGTACGCCGACCCGCCGGGTCTCGGCCCGCGGATCGACTATTTCGGCCACGAGCAGACCGCCGATCAGCTTCTGTCTTTCTTCCCCGGCGTGACCCGCGACCAGCTTCCCGGCGGCGAAGGCTGGGCGGTGGAGCAGGTATCGATTTCCACCCACAACGGGACCCATATCGACGCCCCCTATCACTACCACTCCACCATGGACGGCGGTCAGCGGGCGATCACCATCGACGAGGTGCCGCTGGAATGGTGCTGGGGCCGCGGCGTAAAACTCGATTTCCGCCATTTCGAGAATGGCTACGTGGCCACCGCCGCCGACGTCGAGGCCGAGCTGAAGCGCATCGGCCATGACCTGAAAGAGCGCGACATCGTGCTGGTCAACACCGCCGCCGGCGACCGCTATGGCGAGACGGACTATGTCGGGACCGGCTGCGGGATGGGACGTGACGCGACCCTCTATCTGACCGACCGCGGCGTGAAGGTGACCGGCACCGACGCGTGGAGCTGGGACGCGCCGTTCACCTACACCGCCCAGAAGGTCGCGGAGACCGGCGACGCCTCCCTGATCTGGGAAGGACATCGCGCCGGGATGGTCCACGGCTATTGCCACATGGAGAAGCTCGCCAATCTGGAGACGCTTCCCTCGTCCGGCTTCGAGGTGATCTGCTTTCCCGTCAAAATCAAAGCGGCAAGCGCCGGCTGGTGCCGCCCCGTCGCCGTGCTGAAGGATTGATCCGCATGAAACTGGCAACCTTTGAGATCGTCGGAACCCGCAAGATCGGCGCCGTCACCGGTGATGGCGACAAGCTGGTCGACTTCACCGCGGCGAGCGGCGGCGACCCGCGCTTCGCGTCGATGCTCGCCTTGATCGAAGCGGGAGACGGCGCGCTGGAGACGGCGCGCTTGTTTCTGGCGGAGGCCGAACGCAGCGGCGATCACCTTATCCCGCTCGCGGACGTGACCCTGCTCGCCCCGATCCCGGTGCCGCCCCAGTTTCGCGATTTCTCAGTTTTCCCGGCGCACATCGTTCAGGCCCCTGTCGGCATGAAGAAGCTCGTCGCCGCGCTCGAGGGCAAGCCGATCCCGGACGTCGAGCCCGGCGACGTGCCGGCGGTCTACCGCAACCAGCCGATCTACTACATCACCAACCGGTTCAGCGTCGTCGGACCGGAGACCACCGTGCGCTGGCCGCGCTACTCGTCCTACATGGACCACGAGATTGAGCTCGCGATGGTGCTGTCCAAGGGCGGCAAGGACATCCCGGTCGAACGGGCCGGCGAGCACATCTTCGGCTACACTATCTTCAACGATTTCTCTGCCCGTGACGCCCAGATCGTCGAGATGGGCGGCATGCTCGGCCCGGCGAAGGGCAAGAGCTTCGACGCCGGCAACGCGCTCGGGCCCTTCCTGGTGACGAAGGACGAAATCCCGGACGTGAAGACACTGAAGGCGAGCGTGCGCATCAACGGCGAGAGCGTCATGTCGGACGACTGCTCGGCCATGCTGCATTCGTTCGAGGAGATGATCGCGTTCGTGTCCCGCGACGAGACGCTGCATGCGGGCGAAGTGTTCGGATCCGGTACCGTCAACAACGGCTGCGGACTGGAGCACTTCACCTTCCTGTCGGACGGCGATGTGGTGGAGCTGGAGTTCGACCGGATCGGTGTGCTGCGCAACACCGTCGTGCGCCAGGACGGCTGACGGGGCCATCGGTCGGCCGGCCCGAGATTGGGACGCGGGACGGGGGACAACCCCATCCCGCGCAAAGCCGGTTTGAAGGTGACCCTGCCCCCTATTTCAGGCTCGCCGGTCCCTTCTTGATAACCTGGGACTCGTCATCGTCGTCCTCGGATTTGCGGACGCCGATGCCTTCCAAAGAACGAAGAGCGGCGCGGCGGACGCGCTGACGCCGCGGCTCCGAAGACGCCACGTACCAGGCGCACCCGGCCACCACAGCGGCGACGCCGAGCCCGAGCAGCGCGAGCCCTGCATCGGAGCGATCGAAACGCGGTCCATCTCTGCCGCGCCAGCGGGACGGCATCGGGAACTCCGGCGTGTGGTCCCAGAGATAGCGGCCCCCATCGGACACCGTGTCTCGGGCATCGCGGAACGTGCGTCGCGGATCATACATTGCGGACCTCCTCGTCGGCGCGGATTGCGTGCCAACGGAACGGCGTTTCCGGCCGATCGTTCCGCCGCCCTACCGGTTTACCCGCCGGCGTCACCGGCCGGCCGCTCCGCGGCATCCCGCAGATCAAAGTGCATCGACACCGGCTTGTGGTCGCTGGTCATGGCGTATTTGGGCCGCGTCCCGGTAATCGCGTGATGGACCTCGTGCTCGACCAGCCCGCCCCCCGTTCGTGCCTTGTAGGCGAAATTCTCGACCTGCGGATTGTTGGTGAAGGACTGGCTGAACAGGATGTGGTCCAGGAGGATCTTCGGATCACGCCCGGGATCGAGCCTGTCATGAAAGAAGACCGACCAGCGCTCGCCTTCCGGCGCATCGAAGAGCGCGTGGTTGAGAAAGCGCCGGGCGAAGAAGACCTCTCCCTGCAATGTGCTGAGAAGGTCGTGATACAGAAAGCGACGCTCGATCCGCTCCTTGCCGGGACCGTCGTTGAGATCCCCGGCGACGATCATCGCGGCGTTGGCATCGGTGTTGAACCGGTGATCGATATAGTGGCGGATGTCGGCGCACTCGGTCGTGATCTTGGTCCGGGCCTTGATCAGGTCCGCGACCAGACGGGGGTTCTGGGAGAAGAAATCCTCGTCTGTGGGATCTCCTCGCGGGCGCAGGCGTGTGAACTTGCTCTTCAGATGCGCCCCGATGATTTCCAGCCGTTCACCGTTCACCGACGCCAGCAACACCTGCGGATGCCGCCAGTGGGAGTGGTTCCGGTCGATATCGAAGGCGACGTGGTCCGTAACGAATTTCGGAAACGAGACGTCCCAGCGGCCGTTGGCATGCTCCCCGCCAGAATTCGCCTCGGTCAGATCCTGCCATCGGTCCAGATGGAGCAGGCTTCCTTCGATCGCCGTGCCGTTGCGGATCAGGAACCAGATCCATTGCCGGCCCGTGGTCGCGTCGGTCCCCCTCATTCCGTAGTCGCGGCGGTCCTCTGAACCGCGCACGACCAGATCGTAGTCGGGCGCAACATCGGCGAAGAACCGGCTCGCCCGCGCCTCGCCATTCGGACCTTCGGAGACCAGAAGGATGTCGGCCTCAAGGGCGGCGATTTCGTCGCGAATGGCGTCGCGGCGCGCTTCGGCTTTGCGCCGGTCGTCCTCGTTCTCCGCCTCGAGGTCATCGATCAGCTTGTCGGCGTGCTCGATGTTCCAGCTCGTCAGCTTGAAATGGTCCACGGCCCCCTTCCCACGGAAATGGGCCGATCATCCGCACTGCCGTCCGAACCGCTACTATGCTGGCATCCTGCCCCGGACATCTATCCTAGGTTGCCGACCATGAACCTTCAATGACAGGGCGCGACGTGCCGCCGGACCGCTCCGGCCTGCGCTTCGTGACACTTTAGGCTTTCGCGACCCGCGACGTCTCCGCCTCGTGGATCCAGACCAGTTCGCCGCGCCGGACCATCCGGTTCACGTGCGCGTGGGTTTCGGAGAACGCGAACGAGAGCTGGTGCGGATCGAGCTCGCGCCGAAAGAGGACCGGCACCAGATCCGCGACCGTCTTCGGGCCGTCTGCGCAGGCGGTTCCGATCGCCTGGCAGCGGTCTTCGTGGTGCATGACCAGTTCCTGGCAGCGCGTGTGCAGTCCGTAGAAGGGGAGCTGGTGGCCCGGCAGGACCAGCGCGTCATCGGGGATATGCGCCTCGATCAGCCGCACGGTGCGGAGGTAGTGGCCGAGCGGATCGCCTTCCGGGTCGACCGCCCAGACGCTGATGTTCGGCGTGATCTTGGCGATCACCTGATCGGCCGCGAACAGGATCCTCTCGTCGGCCAGATAGAGCATGATCTGCTCGGGCGCATGGCCGTCGCCGGTGTAGACCCGGAACTGCCGCCTTCCGATGGTCAGCGTGTCGCCCGCAACCAGCCTGAGGAAGGTGGGCGGAAGCTGGTCCACCATGGATAGGTAGGCGTGCCCCTGGGTGCTTACCAGCTTTGCGGTTTCAGGCGACATGCCATGGCGGAGATAGAAGTCCTGATAGGGTTTGGCGGCCAGCGCCCCCGGCGTCAGCGAGATGTTGATCGACATCAGATAGGACGTCTGGCTGGTCAGGAGCGGCAGGCCATAAGTCTCGCACAGCCAACCGGCGAGCCCGATGTGATCGGGATGGAAATGGGTGACGATCAGCCGGGTCAGCTTCTTGCCCGCCAGCGGCCCGTCCATCAGGGCCCGCCAGTGCTCCCGGGTCTGGTCGTTGGAAATGCCGGTATCCAGAACCGCGTATCCGCCCTCGTCCTCGATCAGGTAGATGTTCACGTGATCCAGGCGGAACGGCAGCGGAAACCGCACCCAGAGAATCCCCGGCGCCACCTCGACCGGCTCGCCCGGAGCCGGCGGCTCCGCCCACGGAAAGCGAAGTTCCGCGCTTTCCGTATAGGTGTCCGTGCCCGCCTCTGCCATA
Source organism: Amorphus orientalis (assembly GCF_030814015.1). Classification (NCBI taxonomy): domain Bacteria; kingdom Pseudomonadati; phylum Pseudomonadota; class Alphaproteobacteria; order Hyphomicrobiales; family Amorphaceae; genus Amorphus; species Amorphus orientalis. The sequence goes on along the minus strand of NZ_JAUSUL010000001.1, from coordinate 954,129 downwards.
TTCCGTCACTCCAAAGCATCGGCGCCTGGTCTCGTCCCCTGTCGGGACCGCGCCTTTGAGATCCACAGAGCACGAGCCGCCATCGGACCGCAACCGCTTCGACGCGGCCCGCACCCGGCCGACCATCGTACGAGAGACCCGATGCAGATCCGACCCGGAACCCGCGCCGATACCCCGGTCCTGGCGGCGGTGTTCACCGAATCGATCCACGGCCTTGGTCCCCAGCGCTACACGAAAGACCAGCTCACCGCCTGGGCCCCGCTCGAACCGGACCTGGCGCTCTGGCACGAAAGGCTGGAAGGTCTCGACATCCTGGTGGCGGAAGAGGCGGATCAGGTGGCCGGTTTCACCGGATTCACCGCCCAGGGGTACATCAATTTCCTGTTCGTCCGGTCGGACTTCGCGCGCCGCGGGATCGCGCGTGCTCTCCTGCGCGCGGCCGAGGCCCGGGCAACCGCCGCAGGCGCGGCAATGCTCACCACGGAGGCCAGCCTGGTGGCACGCCCGGCGTTCGAAAGCGAAGGCTACGAAGTCGTCGAAGAGCAGGTGGTGGAGCGCGGCGGTGTCGAACTCATCCGTTTCGCCATGCGCAAACCGCTCGTGCCGGTGAAAGGATAGGGCCTCGTCAACCCGCCTTCGCATCCTCCAGGATCATGGCGGCGCCCTTCTCCGCGATCATGATCGTCGGAGAGTTGGTGTTGCCGGACGTGATCAGCGGCATCACCGAGGCATCGACCACACGCAGGCCCGTGACCCCGCGCACCCTGAGCCGCTCGTCGAGCACCGCCATCCGGTCGTCGTCGGTGCCCATCTTCGCGGTGCCGACGGGATGGAAGATCGTGGTGCCGAGATCGCCGGCAGCCTTGACGAGATCCTCGTCCGTTTCAACCGCCGGACCGGGCACGTATTCCTCGGGCCGGTAGGGCGCAAGCGGCGGCTGGGCGACCACGCGACGGACCAGCCGGAGCGAGTCGGCCGCCACCTGACGGTCCGCCTCGGTCGACAGATAGTTGGGCGCGATCACCGGGCGCACGGTCCCGTCCAGGTTCCGGTCGAGATGGATCGAGCCGCGGCTTGTCGGGCGGAGATTGCACACGCTGGCCGTGAACGCCTCGAACGGGTGCAGCCCCTCCCCCCACTTGTCGAGGGACAGCGGCTGGAAGTGAAACTCCACGTTCGGCGTGGCGTAGGCGTCGGACGTCCGGGTGAAGGCGGCGAGCTGGGACGGCGCCATGGCCAGCGGTCCCGTCCGCCTGAACGCATACTCGATCCCCATCATCGCCCGCTTGAACAGATTGTTGTACCGCCCGTTCAGGGTCGCAATGCCGCTCACCTTGTAGACCGGTCGGATCTGGAGATGGTCCTGAAGGTTCTCCCCAACGCCGGGCAGATCGCGGACGACCTTAATGCCCTGATCCGTCAGCCGATCCGCCGCGCCGATCCCGGAAGCCTCCAGGATCACCGGCGAGCCGACCGCGCCGGCCGAGAGCACGACTTCCCCGGAAGCACGGGCGAAAAAGTCCTCGCCCTCCCGGCTGAACGCGATCCCGGTCGCGCGTCCGCCCTCGACGATCACCCGATCGACGTGAACGTTGGTCTCCACGCGCAGATTCGGACGACCGAGCGCCGGCTTGAGAAAGCCGCGCGCCGCGCTCCAGCGCCGCCCCGCCTTCTGGTTCACCTGAAAGTAGGCGCACCCCTCGTTGTCGCCGGTGTTGTAATCGTCGATCGACGCAATGCCCGCACTGGCTGCCGCCTCGCGCACCTTCTCCAGGACTTCGAACCGCGTACGCGGGTGCTCGATCCGCCACTCGCCGCCAGCGCCGTGGAATTCGTTCGCGCCGTCGATATGGTCCTCGTGCTTCTTGAAGACCGGCAGCACATCGTCCCAGCCCCAGCCCTGAAGCCCGAGCTGGCGCCAGCCGTCGTAATCGGCGGCCTGGCCGCGGACATAGAGCATGGCGTTGATCGCCGAGGAGCCACCCAGCACCTTGCCGCGCGGATAGGCCAGGCTGCGCCCGTTGAGACCGTCCTCGGCCTCGGTCTGGAACAGCCAGTCGGAGCGCGGATTGCCGATGGCGAACAGATAGCCGGCGGGGATGTGAAACCAGATCCAGTTGTCCCGCCCACCCCGCTCCAGAAGCAGGACCTTGGTCTTCGGGTCGGCCGAGAGCCGGTTCGCCAGCACGCACCCCGCTGAGCCGCCCCCGGCGACAATGTAGTCGTAGCTGCCCAGATCCGGCACCAGCCTCTCCCTGCGTCCGTCCCGCCGGATCGGCTTACCGGACGCTGTCCTGCCGATCCTCTCATTCTGCCTTTTGGCGGCATCCTAGAGCATCTCCCGGCCGGATTGAATCGCACCGGAAAACATTACCCGACCCGGGCCCCGCACCCCAGGTCCGGGCCGGTGACTCGACACTGTCATCAAATCGGCCCAGGGTCGGCCCCCTTCACCCACTCCGAAAAGCCGAACCTGGAGCGACGGCATGTCCGATGAAGAAGTGAGCGTCGAGGCGTTCGAAATCAGCGAGATCCTCGGCGGCGGGCACACCGCGGACGGGCGCTTTGTGGCCCTGGTCAAGCTTCAGGACGACAGTCAGCAGGGCCTGATGATGGCGCCGAGCCGCGTCGATGCGCTGGCGACGCTTCTGCAGGCGGCCCTGCTCGAAGCCCAGGGGCAGCGGCTTTCCTTCACCGTTCCCGTCTCGCTGGAAGGCAAGCTCGAGGCGAGCGACGTCAGCGTCGAGGCCACGCCGGCCGGTACGTTCCGGGTCGGACTGAAGGACAAGGACGAAAACACCGTCGAGATCGCCATGAGCCTCAAGAAGGCGGCGGAATGGCGCGACGCACTTGCGGAGAAAATCGCGCTCGTGGAGCGCGCCCAGCGCGGCGAATGACCGCCGGCCCTACGGCTTGATGACCGGGTCTTGCTGAGCCAGCGCCGCCAGAACGGCATCCGTCGTGCGCTGCACGTGGACGCCGATGACGGCCACGGCCTTGTCGACGTCCCGGTCCACGGCCGCCTCGAAGAGCGCGCGATGCTCCTCGTTGATGTCGCGGGTGCGGACCGTCTTCACCCGTGACAGGCGCCGGTACCGTTCGTGCTGGTCGAACATCAGCTGCCGCATCCAGTGCAGGCGGCGGGAATCGCACGCCGCCACCAGCGCCTTGTGGAACTGCTGATTGCGCATCTCCCATTCCGGCAGGTCGCTGATCCCCTGATTGAGCCGGCGCTCGATCTGCTCCAGCCGGTGATAGGCTGTGATGACCGCGGTCTCCCAGGCATCGTCGCCGGCCGGGATCGACTGCTGCAGCGCCTGGGCTTCCAGCACCTTGCGCAGATCCCCGATTTCCCGGGCATCCTTCGCCGACATCAGCGCGACCCGGCAGCCGCGCTGGCCTTCCAGCTCGACAAGCTGATCGCTCGACAGCCGGGCGAGCGCCTCGCGCAGCGGGCCCGCGCCGATGTCGTAGCGCTCCTGCAGCATCTGGATCTTCAGCTTCAGGCCCGGCTCCAGCACGCCACCCACGATATCCTCGCGAATGAGCCGGTAAGCGCGCTCGGCGAAGGTCTTCTCCGGCCCATCATAGCGGGCATGGTGGATCACGTCGGTCATCTGTCCCCAGGATCGTGGTTCCGGAATCGACCCGCCGGGCGCTGGCGAATGCCACCGTATACGCGCCCCGAGTCGGCTCCATAGCTGACCCGCCTAGAATGCGGCCTCAAATCTAGAAAATCGACTGGAATTTCGTAATCTCGATATTCGGATTGACGAAGGTATAATTTTGATATTTTACGGAAAGGCTTCGCACAAAGACGAAGATGACCCGGTGAACAGGGAGGGTCCGGCGTGTGCGCCGACGTGAACCGGACAAAGTTGGCATGGCGAGCCTGGTGAGCAGCGCGGAACCGACATCCGTCGACGTGCCGCAGCGCCCGGGCGGCCTCACCCGGCTGAGCGACGCCGTTGCGACCTTCGATTCGTGGCTGGCGGGCCTTCTGGTCGCGGCCATATTCGCGCTCCTGATCGTCAACGCCGCGACGCGGGCGCTCGGCACCCCGGTGATCTGGATCGACGAGTTGGCGATCTACGCCATGATCTGGGCGGCCTTTCTCGGCAGCTCCGCGGGACTGGCCCGCCGCGAGCACATAGCCGTCACGCTGTTGCCCGAAGCGGTCACTCCCAGGATCCGTGCTGCGCTTGCGGTGGGCGTCGATCTGCTCCTTCTCATGTTCACGATCAGCCTGGGCCTGATCGTCTGGCGATGGTTCGACCCGATCACGGTGCTCGGCGCCGAGACGCTGCGCGACTTCTCCCGGGCGACCTTCAATTTCATCTACACCGAGCCGACGACGACGATCGGCATGCGCAAGGTCTGGTTCTGGCTGATCATGCCGTACGCCTGCCTGACCCTGAACCTGCATGCCCTGCGCAATCTCGCCGGCAGCGTCCGCCGACTGCAGGAGCACCGCTGATGCTGGTCGCAGGCTCGTTCGTCACCCTGATCGCGATCGGCTTCCCCATCGCCTTCGCGCTCGCCGCCACCGCGCTGATCTACATCTTCGCCAGCGACAACACGGTGCTGCTCCAGTCCTATGCCCAGCAGATGTTCGGCGGGCTGGAGAACTACGGCCTGCTGGCACTGCCGCTCTTCATCCTGCTCGGCGAAATGATGAACTCCGGCGGCATCGGCCGGCGGCTCATGGCCCTGTCGCTGGCGCTGCTCGGCCGCATCAAGGGCGGCCTCGCCTACGTCAATCTGGTGGCCAACATGTTCATGGCCTCCATCCTCGGCTCCGCCGTCGCCCAGATCACGATCATGTCGAAGATGGCGGTGCCGGAAATGGAGCGCGCCGGCTATCCCCGCGACGTCTCGGTGGCGATCACGGCGGCGGGCAGCGTGCTCGCGCCGATCATCCCGCCCTCGATGATGTTCATCATCTTTGGCGTGATCGCCCAGATTCCGATCGGCGATCTGTTCATCGCCGGCGTTGTGCCCGGCCTGATCCTGTTCGTCGCCTTCATCGGCGTCATCGCCTTCCTCGGCCAGAAGCACGGCTTCCCGACCACCGACGCCATGACGATGAAGGAGCGCGGACGGGCGCTGATCGATGCCCTCCCGGCGCTGTCGATCCCGGTCATCATCATCGGCACCATCCTCGGCGGCATCGCGACGCCGACCGAAGCCGCCGCCATCGCAACCCTCGCCGCCATGCTGATCGGCCTGTTCGTCTATCGCGACATGAGCTTCCGCGATCTGGCGCCGGCCTTCGTGAGGGCAGCGCGCAACGCGGCCATCGTGCTCTTCCTGATCGCCGCCGCCCAGGTCTTCTCCTGGGTCATCACCTTCGAGAACGTGCCGGCCACGGTGGCGGCCTGGCTGCAGTCGCTGACCTCCTCGCCGCTGGTGTTCCTGCTGCTCCTCAACATCCTGCTTCTGCTCCTGGGCACGATCACCGATCCGATCCCCGCCATCATCCTGGTGGTGCCGGTTCTTCTGCCGGTCGCCATGGATACCTATGGCATCGACCCGTTCCAGTTCGGCGTCATCGTCTGCCTCAACCTCACCCTCGGCCTGCTGACACCGCCGGTCGGCACCGGCCTGTTCACGGCCGCTCTGATGGGCAACGTGCGGGCGGAGCGGATCGCCTGGCTGATCGTGCCGTTCTTCCTCGCCTCGGCCGTGGTCATCGTTCTCCTGTCGCTGTTCCCGCCGCTCACCATCGGCCTGAAGGGCCTTCTGGAATGAGCCCGCCCGAACCCATTGCGGTCCTCGGCGGCGGAACCATCGGCTGCGGCTGGGCGGCGGTGTTTTCGGCCGCCGGTCATCCGACGACCGTCATCGACCCCGACCCGGCGGCCGCCGGGCGCCTGTCGGAGACCTGGCGCAGCGCGCTGCCCGTCCTGAAGCGGCTGAAGCGGTCCGTAGCCGAACCCCTTCCACCTCGTCACGTCACCTCGCCGAGCGTGCTTCCCGCGCCACCCGCCTTCGTCGTTGAAGCCCTGCCGGAACGGATCGAGCTCAAGCGCTCGGCCCTTGCGGAGCTCGAAGCCGCCATTCCCGCCGAGACGATCATCGTGACGAGTTCGTCCGGGCTTTCGGTCAGCGAGTTGCAGGAGGGCATGGCCCATCCGGAGCGGCTGGTGCTGGGGCACCCGTGCAACCCGCCCTATCTGATGCCGACCGTGGAGATCGGCGGCGGCGACCGCACCGATCCGGCGGCGATCGATCAGGCCGCGGCCCTGTTCGAGGGTCTCGGCAAGGTGGTGTTGCGGGTCCGACGCGAGGTTCCGGGCCATCTCGTCAATCGTCTGCAGGCAGCGCTGTGGCGGGAGGCCGTCCACATGGCCCGCGAGGGCGTCGCCTCCGTGGCCGACATCGAGCGCGCGGTCACCGACGGCCTCGGCGCCCGCTGGTCCGTGATCGGTCCGACCACGATCTTCCATCTGGCCGGCGGATCGGCCGGTCTGCCCAAGTTTCTCGACGACCTGGGAGGCGAGGTCGAGCGCTGGTGGGACAGCCTCGGTGATCCCCGGCTCGACGAGCACACCCGCAAGATCCTGATCGATGGCATGCGCGACGCCGCGGCCGGGCGGTCGCCGGCAGAGATCGCCCGGCACCGCGACACCGCCATGCTGGCCGTCCTCGACTGCCTCGACGACCTTTCGACCCAACAAGCAGAACCGCAAAACTGAGGAGGAAACGCATGAAGGGACTTCGCACTCTGGGCGCGCTCGCGGCCGCCGCCGCGCTCGCGGTCTCCGCCGGCGCCGCGTCGGCCAAGGACTACCGGCTCGGCCTGATCACGCCGCCGCCCCACCAGTGGACCAAGACGGCCCAGGCCATGGCGGACCAGCTGAAGAAGGAGACCGACGGCGCGGTCAACATCCTGATCTTCCCGAGCGGCCAGCTCGGCAACGAGGCGCAGATGTTGCAGCAGCTTCAGACCGGCGCCCTCGACTTCGCCTTCCTGACGCTCGGCGAGTTCTCCAACCGCGATCCGAACTACGGCATCTTCCTGGCGCCCTACATCGTCGACGACGTGGCCGGCGCCCGGAAGCTTCTCCAGGGGGAGACGGCCAACAAGCTGCTCGATCAGGTCGACCAGTTCGGGCTCGTCGGACTCGGCTACGGCATGGCCGGCATGCGCCAGATCGTCATGGCCAACGAGGTGGACTCCGTCGACGACATCTCCGGCAAGAAGATCCGCACCATCCCCTTCGCTCCGGAGCTCGACTTCTGGAAGAAGGTGGGCGCTGCCCCGACCCCGATGCCGCTGCCGGCCCTCTACGACGCCTTCGCCAACGGCCAGGTCGACGGCATGCAGATCGACTTCGAGGGCACCTGGAACTCCAAATACTACGAGCACGCCGACACCATCATCGAATCGAACCACATGATGTTCCCGATGATCGCGGTCGCGTCCGGACGCAGCTGGCAGCAGATCCCCGAGGGCGATCGTGAGAAGGTCGAGGCCGCGTTCGACAGCTTCCTCGACGAACTGATCGGCTCCTACGCCTCCATCGATGCCGACTATCTCGCGCAGCTGAAGACCACGGATGTTCCGGTCATCACCGTCGGCCGGCCGTTCTTCGGCGACGCCATCGACGAGTGGTACGTCACCTGGCGCGAAGAGGCCCCGATGCTCACCGATCTCGAGGCGGAAGCCGAGAAGATCAGGAACTGAACCGGGCAAGCGGCGGACGGCCTTCTCGGCCGTCCGCCGACCCCACATGACGGGAAGTGGAGCAAACTGATGCCAGCGGCCGTACCGTTCCGAGATCTGCGCTACGTTCGGATCGCGACCGACGATCTCGCGGAACCGTCCGGATTCGCGGCCGAAACGCTCGGCCTTCAGCCGTCCGGTGCCACCGATGGCCGTGCATTCTTCCGCTCCGACGCACGGGCCTATTCGGTGTGCTTCTCCACCGCCGACGAGACCGACGCTGTCGCGCTCACCGTGGCCACCGACGACGACCTCGCCTCCATGAGCGAGCGGCTGACTTCGTTCGGCATCGCGGTGAAGGCGCTCGACGACGCCGACTGCGCCGCGCGCAGCATCAAGAAGGGCATTGCCTGCCGCGCGCCCAACGGGATCGCGGTCGAGTTCGTCTGGCGGCCCCTCGCCTCCGGCTGGCGCTATCACGGCCCGCGCGATGCCGGCATCGTGGAGTTTTCCTCCGTCGCGCTTGCCACCACAGACGTCGCGGCCGACGAGGATTTCTGGACCCGTATCGTGGGGCTTTCCGTCTCCGACTGGGCCGGCGACGCCGTCTTTCTGAGGCTCGACGACGCCCACCACCGGATTGCTCTCTATCCCTCGCAGCAGAACGGATTACTCGGGATCGACTTCGCCGTGGAAGGCATCAACAACGTCATGCAGAATTTCTATTTCTTCCAGGGACAGCAGTTGCCGGTCGTGCACGGTCCGGGCCGGCAGCCGACGTCGGGCAAGGCCTTCGTGACCACCCGCGGGCCCCGCGACCTTCTTTACACGTTCAGCACCGGAATGGACCGCGGTCCGGATCTCGACGGCCGTGTTCCGCGGCAGTTTCCGGCCGAGGCGGGATCCCATTGCGCCTGGGGGTCCCCGACCACCCAGCCCGAGTTTCTCGGGAACACGCTCTAGGGCGCCCCGCCCGGCTCAACAGGGAGGTTTGTCCCGCAATGATCGACTTGAAAGACGTGGTTTACTGCCGTCTCGGCACCCGGGATCTCGACGGGGCCGAATGGTTTGCCGTCAACATTCTCGGCCTCGAAGTGGCGGAGCGTCAGCGCGGCGCGGTGCACTTCAAATCGGACGACCGCTACCACACCCTCTGCTATTTCGAAGGCGACCCCGACGACCAGGTGACCGCATTCGAAGTCGCCGGCGCGTCCGAGCTTCAGGCGGCCGCCGCGACGCTGGAAGACCTCGGCCACCGGGTCCACGCCGGGACGCCCGAGGAATGCACCTCCCGTCACGTGCGCGATTTCATCCGCTTTTCCGACCCCACCGGCAACGCCATCGAGCTGGTCGTCCGTCCGGAGCATTCCGGCCGCCGCTATCATGGCACCCGCGACGCCGGCATCACCGGGTTCAGCCATGTCGGGCTCTATACGACCGACCCGGCCCGGGACGAGAAATTCTGGACCACCGTCTGCAACGCGCGCGTCTCCGACCGGATCGGAGAGGCCCCCTTGATGCGCCTGGGCGCGATCCACCATTCGATCGCGCTTTTCCCGTCCAACCGATCCGGCATCCAGCACATCAATCACCAGGTGGCCGCCACCGACGACATCCAGCGCTCCCTCAACATGCTGCGGGAGCAGCAGGTGAACATCACCTTCGGACCCGGCCGGCACCCGACCTCGTCCGCCCAGTTCCTCTACTTCTCCGGACCGGACGGGCTCACCTACGAATATTCGACCGGCGTCTGCGAGATCCACGACGAGCCGCTGTGGCGAGACAGACAGTTCCCGTTCGAACCGACCGGTTTCTGCCAGTGGGGCTCCAAGCCGAACATTCCGGCCTTCCAGGACTAGGACGGCCCGGCCGCACGCACCCGACCCAATCCTGACACCAGCCGCCGGGCACGCCCCCGGCGGCACCTGCCTGCGAGGCTAGGAGATCGACATGAGCAGCGAACCGGACCTTGCGCGGACCGTCCGCATTGCCGCGCGTGCCCTCGGCAAGCACGGACTGGTGCATGCCTACGGCCACTGTTCCGCCAGGCTGGACGCGGACACCTTTCTCGTCTGCCCGGCACGGCCGATGGGACTGGTCGAGCCGGGCGAATCCTGCACCCCGGTTCCCGTCGACGGCCCACTGCCGGACGGGGTCCTCGGCGAGGTCCGCATCCACCAGCACATCTACCGCACCCGGCCCGAAGCCGGCGGCGTGGTGCGCTACATGGGCCCCAACGCCATGGCGCTGGCCGCACTCGCCCGCTCGCCGAAGCCCCGCCACGGCTTCGGCACCTATTTCGCGCCCGAAGTGCCGGTGTGGGACGACATTCAGCTGATCCGCGACGACGAAAAGGCTAAGGGCGTCGTGGCGACGATGGGTGCCAACGCCGGTGTGCTCATGCGCGGCAACGGTGCCGTCACCGCCGGCGAAAGCCTGATCGAGGCCGTGGTGCTTGCCTGGTACCTGGAAGACGTCTGCCGCGTCGAACTTGAAGCCCTCAAGGCCGGGCTTGCCGATATCGCCCCCACCATCGCGCCCGATGCCGCCGCCGCCCGCGCGACGAAAGCCGGCATGATCTTCGAGCGCATGTGGGACCACCTGACAGCCGGAGACCCGGAGTTGCCGAAATGAACGAATCCGCCCGCCCCGCCACCAAGACCGTTGATCTCACCCGGGTACCGAACTTCATCGGCGGTGCCTTCGTCGAAGGCGGCGGCACGACATTCGAAAACCGCTTTCCCGCGACCGACGAGGTGGTGTCGGTGGTCACCGAAGCCTCCTCCGACGATGTCGATCGCGCCGTCTCGGCTGCCAGGAAGGCCCTCAAGGGCCCCTGGGGCCGCATGAGCATTCCCGAGCGGGTCGCCCTTCTGCGCAAGCTCGCGGACGGGATCAACGCGCGCTTCGACGAGTTCCTGAAAGCGGAGATCCGCGACACCGGCAAGCCGGTCTCGCTGGCCAGCCATATCGACATCCCGCGCGGGGCGGCGAACTTCAACGTGTTCGCCGACCAGATCCTGACGGTCTCGACCGAGACCTTCGAGATGCCCACCCCCGACGGCGCCGGCGCGCTGAACTATGCGCTGCGCCTGCCGCGCGGCGTCATCGGCGTGATCTGCCCATGGAACCTGCCGCTTCTCCTGATGACCTGGAAGGTCGCGCCGGCGCTGGCCTGCGGCAACACGGTTGTCGTGAAGCCCTCCGAAGAGACTCCGTCCACCGCCACGCTCCTCGGCGAGGTCATGAACGAGGTCGGCATTCCCGAAGGCGTCTACAACGTGGTGCACGGTTTCGGACCGGGCAGCACCGGCGAGTTCCTCACTCGACATCCCGACGTGGACGCCATCACCTTCACCGGCGAAACGGTGACCGGCGAAGCGATCATGGGAGCGGCCGCGAAGGGCGTGCGGCCGGTGTCCCTGGAGCTCGGCGGCAAGAACCCGGCGATCGTCTTCGACACCGCCGACCTGGACAAGACCATCGAGGGGCTAGGACGCTCCTGCTTTGCCAACACAGGCCAGGTCTGCCTCGGCACCGAGCGGGTGTATGTCCAGCGCGGCATCTTCGACCGGGTCGCCGAGGCGCTAGCCGAGAAGGCCAGAGCCTATGCCTTCGGCGATCCTTTCTCCAAGGCGACCTCCATGGGCCCGACCATCTCCCGGGTGCATCAGAAAAAGGTGCTGTCCTACTACGAGAAGGCCCGGGCCGAAGGCGCCACGGTGCTCGCCGGCGGCGGGGCGCCCGAGGTGGACGGCTTCGAGAAGGGCTACTGGGTGCAGCCGACCGTTTGGACCGGATTGCCGGAATCCTCCGCGGTGATCACCGACGAGATCTTCGGACCGTGCGCCCATCTCACCCCGTTCGACAGCGAGGAGGAGGGCGTCGCGCTCGCCAACGACAGCCCCTACGGCCTCGCCACCTCGATCTGGACCCAGGACCTGTCCCAGGCGCACCGCGTGGCGAAGCAGATCGAGGTCGGCATCACCTGGGTGAACTGCTGGTTCCTGCGCGACCTGCGCACCCCCTTCGGCGGCTCCAAGAGCTCCGGTGTCGGCCGGGAGGGCGGAGTCCACTCGCTGGAGTTCTACACCGAACTCAGGAACGTCTGCGTCAAGCTGTAGGGACCGGACGGGCCGCCTTGCCGTCAGGGAATCCGGGCACAACGCTGGCCGGGCCGGCAGGGCGACCGCTGTCGGAACCAATCGAGGGAGGAGCCGCGCGCTCCTCCCTTTTTTGTATCTGTATGACTGCTTGCAGTCTTCCGTTTCTCACCTCTCGCGGCAACCAAACCGGCGCGGCATCAAAAAATATATTTCTTTGACAAATTCGTTTTTTTGATCTTTGCTTTCGATCGCACCTAAGCAGGCGAAATGCCGCAATCCGGAGGACATCATGAAGCTATCCGCAGTCGCGGCCGCGCTCGGCGCCGTCTTGATCGCCGGCGCCGCCCAGGCCGAAACGATCAAGGTCGGTTTCATCTCGACATTTTCGGGCCCCGCCGCTTTTTCCGGCGACTACGCCAAGAAGGGCGTGGAACTGTTTCTGAAGCAGAACCCGGACGCTTTCGGCGAGCATGAGGTCGAGATCATCGAGCGCGACTCCACCGGCCCCAATCCGGAAGTCGCCAAGCGCCTCGCCCAGGAACTGATCGTTCAGGACGACGTCGACGTCATCATGGGCATCCAGTTCTCCAACAACGCCTTCGCAATCCTGGACGTGGCCAACGAGGCGGAAGTCCCGGTCATCATCTTCAACGCCGCGACGTCCTCCATCACCGAAGCCTCGCCCTATGTCGTGCGCGTCAGCCGCACCATGTGGCAGGCCTCCTATCCGCTCGGCTCCTATGCTCACGACGAACTCGGGCTGACCAAGGTCGCGACGTTCTACGCCGACTACGCGCCGGGCAAGGACGCCAGCCAGGCGTTCACCGAGGGCTTTGAGAAGGCCGGCGGTGAAATCGTCGACCAGATTCCGCTGCCGTTCCCGCAGACGCCCGACTTCACCCCGTTCCTGCAGCGCATCAAGGCGTCCGGCGCCGACGGCGTCTTCGCCTTCATGCCCTCCGGCCCCTACTCCACGGCCTTCGTGAAGACCTATCTCAATCTCGGTCTGAAGGATTCCGTGAAGCTCGTCGGTCCCGGCGACATCTCTCCGCCGGCCGAACTCGACAACATGGGCGAAGGCATCAAGGACGCCATCATCACCTTCCACTACTCCTCCGCGGTTCCGAGCGAAGCCAACGAGGCGTTCACGAAGGCCTGGAACGAGGCCTATCCGGACACCCCGGTCGATGCCTTCGGCGTCCAGGCCTATGACGGCATGGCGGCGCTTGCCGAAGCGATCCGCAAGACCGGTGGCGACTTCACGGCCGAAGAGTTCGTCGACTCCCTCAAGGGCTGGGAGTACGAGAGCGCCCGCGGCCCCATCCGGATCGACCCGGAAACCCGCGACGTCGTCGGCAACCAGTATGTGCTCACCATCGTCGAGAACGAGGACGGCAAGCTGGTCGAAAAGCTGATCGACACCATCCCGGACGTGAAGGACCCCTGGAAAGAACTCCACTCCTCCAAGTAGGCTGGTTCGGGCGGGTCGAGACGGCCCGCCCTCCTGTACCCGGAAGGGCCACCGTCTTCGGCCGGCCCTTCCGGGATCGTTTTGCTTCACAAACCGACGACGCCGTCCTGCAAGAACTTGGCGTCACGGTCCGTTCATGCCTTCGGCGAGGGTCGGTCGGAACCTGACATGACGAACCTTTTCTTCTCGATCGCCTTCGACGGCATCGCCTACGGGATGCTCCTGTTCACGATCACCATCGGCCTATCGATCACGATGGGGGTGATGAACTTCGTCAATCTCGCCCACGGCGCCTTCGCCATGGGGGGCGGCTACCTCCTCGTTACGCTGTCCAACGATCTCGGCATTCCGTTCCCCCTCAGCCTCGCGCTGATCGCGCTGACCTTTCTGGTCATCGGCGCGTTTCTCGAGATCGTCCTGTTCCGGCGCTTCTACGGCGCGAGCCCCCTGCTGCAGGTCCTCCTGACGATCGGTATCGTGTTCATCTCGATCTCCGCCGCCACCTACGCCTTCGGCCCGCTCAGTGCGGCGATCGACACGCCGGCCTATCTCCAGGGCCGCTTCACGCTCGGCGACATGAGCTTTCCCATCTACCGCACGATGGTGATCGGGTTCGGCCTAGGGCTGGCGCTTGTCCTGTGGTTCGTGCTCGACCGCACCCTCATCGGCGCGAAGGTCCGCGCCGCCGTCTCCAACCGGGCGATGGCCGAGAACATCGGCATCAACGTGCCGGTCCTGTTTTCTGTCCTGTTCGGCGTGGGTGCGGCCCTTGCCGCCGTCGGCGGCGCGCTCTCCATCGAGATCTTCGGGCTCTCGCCCACCTACGCGCTCGACTATCTCGTTCTGGTTCTGCTGGTGGTCATCGTCGGCGGCATGGGGTCGATCCGCGGCGCCTTCGCCGCCTCGCTCCTGATCGGCGTCATCGACAACGCCGGCAAGTTCCTGCTGCCCCATTCCGGCGCGTTCCTGATCTATCTGGTCGCTTTCGCCGTCCTGTTTTGGCGCCCGTCCGGGCTGTTCTCCACGGTGGAGCATTGACGATGGCGACCGATCCGATGCGCGCAAAATTCACCGAAGTCGAGGGCCCGCTCTGGGTGCTGGTGCCAGTCTATCTGGCGGCGGTTGCCTTCTACCTTCTGATGGGCAACCAGCTCCATCTCGGCATGGCGGTGGTCAACATGATCATCCTGGCCCTGTCGATCGACTTCATTCTCGGCTTCGCGGGGATCAACTCGCTCGGCCAGGCGGCCCTGTCCGGCTCCGGCGCCTACATGGCCGGGTTCCTGCCCGTCTATTTCGGCTGGGCGGAGCCGATCACCGGCCTCGTCATCGCCGGCCTCGTCGGTGCGGGAATGGCATACCTCACCGGCATCATCGCGCTGCGCGGCGGCGAACTCACCGTGCTCGCCATGACGATCGTGATCGCGGCGATCCTCTACGAACTCGCCAATACGTTCCAGAGCGTGACGGGCGGCTTCGACGGGCTGCGCGGCATCGACATGGATCCCGTGCTCGGCGCCTTCAAGTTCGACCTGTGGGGCCGCACCGGGTTCGTCTACTCCGTCTGCGTGCTGTTCGTCGTCCACCTCCTGCTCCGGGTGATCGTGACCTCCCCGTTCGGCGTGATGATGCGCGGCTTGCGCGAAAACCCGGTGCGCATGCGCGCGCTCGGCACGCCGGTCTTTCACCGGCTCCTGGCGGTTTACGCGATCGGCGGCTTCGTCGCCGGGATCGCCGGCGGCCTGCAGACCCAGACCAGCGAGTTCGTCTCGATGGAGGTGTTCGCCTTCCACATTTCCGCGACCGCGCTGACCGTCGTCATCATCGGCGGCCTCGGCCGGCTCTACGGCGCCTTCCTCGGCGCGGTCATCTACGTCGTGTTCCAGGACGTGTTCGCCAAGCTCGCCCCGCAATACTGGTATTTCTGGCTCGGGCTCCTGTTCGTGCTGGTCGCGCTGTTCGCCCATGGCGGCCTGATCAGTCTCGTGGAAGCCGGCGCCAGGCGGATCGGCCTGACGAAGGGGCGCGCACGATGACCAGAACCGGCTCCGAAGCCGCACCCGTTCTGGAGGTGCGCGATCTCTGCCTGTCCTTCGGCGCGATCCAGGTCGCCCGCAACATCAGCTTCGATCTGTCGAGCGGCGACCGTCTGGCGCTGATCGGCCCGAACGGCGCCGGCAAGACGACCCTCATCAACATGCTGACCGGCGCGCTGAAGCCCTCCAGCGGATCGGCCCGGCTCGCCGGCCGCAATCTCCTGGCGCTCAAACCCCACGAGCGGGTCCGGGCCGGGCTCGGCCGGACCTACCAGATCACGTCTCTGTTCCGCGCGATGACCGTCTTCGAGAACCTCTTCATCGCGGTCTCCGAGAGGCTGGGCACCGCGCGGAATTTCTGGCGGCCGGCCTGGTCGCGCGGCGAGGTCTGCGCGGAGGTCGAGCGGATCCTGGAGACCGTGTCCCTCTCGGACGTGGGCGGCGAGCGGGTGTCGGACCTGCCCTATGGCCGGCAGCGCCTGGTGGAACTCGGGCTCGCGCTCGCGCTTCGGCCCAAGGTGCTGCTTCTGGACGAACCGGCCGCCGGCATCCCCCACCGCGAGGCGGAAGTCGTCCAGCAGGCGGTTGACCAGTTGCCGCCCGACATCGCCGTCATTCTGGTCGAGCACGACATGGACCTTGTGTTCCGGTTCGCCCGCGAGATCCTGGTGCTCGTGGAAGGCGCGGTGCTGCGCCAGGGGACGCCGGACGAAATCGCCGCCGACCCCGAGGTCAAGCGCATCTATCTGGGGAGTGCGGCATGACCGCGGCTTCGCTGACCCTGACCGGCGTGACCGCCGGCTACGGGGAACTCGTCATCCTCGACGAGGTGTCTCTGGACGTGGGCGCCGGCGAAACGGTCGGCATCATCGGCCGCAACGGCATGGGCAAGACCACGCTTCTGGCGACCATCGCCGGCCGCACCCGTATCCACGGCGGCGAAGTCGCGATGTCGGGCACGCCGATCACCCGCGACAGCCGCGTGAGCCGGAGCAAGCGCGGCATCGGGCTGGTGCCCCAGGAGCGGGAGGTTTTCCCGACGCTGACCGTGGAGGAGAACCTCAAGGTCGCGGCCCGGACCGAAGGCTTCACGCTCGACAGGGCCTACGCCCTCTTTCCCCGGCTGAAGGAACGCCGCTCCAATCTCGGCGCGCGGCTGTCCGGCGGCGAGCAGCAGATGCTGTCGATCGCCCGGGCGCTGATGTGCAACCCGACCCTGCTTCTGATGGACGAACCCTCGGAAGGCCTGGCCCCGGTCATCGTCGACGAACTCTACGCCGCTCTCGAGAGGATCGCGGCAGAGGAAGGCGTCACCCTGCTGCTGGTGGAACAGAACGTCCACCGCGCGCTCTCCTTCGCCGGCCGGGCCATCGGCCTGCGCAACGGCACCATCGTTTATGACGGTCCCTCGAAGGCCCTGGTCGACGACGAAGCGACCCTCGACCGGATCATGGGCGTACGGGCGGAGTGAGACCCGCCGCTGGCACCGCTTGCGCGGGTTTTTATAAGTTTGCACGCGGCACGTCGCATTGGCCTGCACACGATGCTGCCCTTAGTGAATTAAACCTGAGGCACGCAATTCTTTATCAGTAGACCATGGTAGCCGAGTATTTTTGTCAACTTTAGCCCCGAAACCGTGCTCACGAAAGATCTGTGCTTTCTTAAGCCCTTTTGCGTGAAGAAGGTTAGCGCCTTCCAAGTTCGAACTATCAAAGTCGGCGCCAGCGAAGTTTGTCGTTCCGCCATCGAGCCGCCAAAGATTAGCTGCAAAAAACGATGCTCTACGAGCGTCCGCTTTCTGAATGCACGCATCGTAGAGGTCCGCTCCAAAGAAAGACGCGTCCCGGAGATCAGCGCCATCAAGATAAATGCGGTGCGCAAGGCAACCAAAAAAGGAGGCATTGCGAAGGTCCGCAGATTCAAAGCTGGCGTCGTTCAATGTAGCTCCGTCGAAGCCCGCGCTCCTTAAGTCTGATTTGTCAAATCGCGCATAGCTCAGAAAAGCCCCCGCGAAAGATACTTGGCCAATTTTAAAACCCTTCAAACTAATAGATGGCAGAAACGTTTCAGACAAATCGATCCATACTCTAGGATCATCAAAGAAGCGCCGCCTTTTTGCGATTGCACATACAGCTTCCTTGGCATCGATAGCCGCCTCCGACCTGGGACGATTATGCAATTCTTGCGCGAATTTATGCTTATCCGGTTCGCGCTCGTGCCGTGTATCTGCCTGCGGTCGACCGAAACGACGACGACTAACCGAGACTACTCGTCCCGATATTTGCTGCACAGGAAAACGGCTGCGAACGTAACTAGCTAGTGCCTGCATAGCTCGTGGATGAAGCCGGCGAGATTTTCTCGAAATACTGAGAATTTCTTCAATTGCATAGAGGCGAACGTGCACATTGTCGCTGTTCAGGTCGTCTAGCGCCGTACGTAGTTCCGCCTTTAGCGCCGAATGAGAATAGAAGTTTCGGTAAACGCTCCCCCCAATCAAGAGGAGTCCGCAGCTCACGAATAAAACTCGAAAGGCGTCAACACCGATCAACTCTTTTACGATTTTAATTATTCCTGCCCCACCTGGATCAGAGGGCAACAGGCCGTAAGAGATGAACATTAAGCCGACAATTCCAGCGACCCATTCGAGGGTCAGCCACAACATCAGCCTTCCGAACCATCGAATTAGAAGCATTTGTGGAACCTTGCGACTGCACATCCACCTTCGTCGGGATACACAATGAAGGCAAGCAAACTAGATCGGTTCGAAGCGCTCGGCAGCAAACCGAAGAGCGGTAAAAAATCGTTTTTTTCTTTGACAATCGAATTTCAGTTGCCATGATCCGATCAGGCGAGGAGGTTCCGACATGGCCAACGAGTTCGACCCAGACCTTCCCTCCAACCGGATGGTGTTCGAGGTTCGCCGCGACAATTCGGTCTGGCCGCATTTTCCCGAGCGGCTCGAGGAGCTTATGGAAGCCTACGGACTGAGCGAGCCGGAGAAGGAGGCGTTCCGCGACGTCGACGTGCGCCGGCTCGGGGAAATGGGCGTGCATCCCTATTTCCTGCCGCAGATCACCCGGCTGTTTCATGGCGCGGCGCGCAACACCAGCACGAGCGCGGCTGCCGAGGCGTATCGCAAGTCGTTCGGCGACCAGATCGTCGAACACCGGAAGAAATAGGCTGGCGGCCGGGTCCGGGCGATGTCCGGGCCGCAGCGGACGCCGCTTCAAACGACGCGGACGCCGATCAGGGACGGGACGAGCGCTTCCGGCCCGGTCCGCAGCGAGGAGAACGCAGCATGGCCGAATTCGTCTCGATCATGGGCATGGCCCACGCACCGGGCGTCACCGGCTGGATCGAATCGTGCCCGCAGGAGGAGCAGGACGCGATTCAGGCCGGCTACGAGGAACTCGGACGCATCATGAAGGCGGCCAGGCCGGACGTAATCATCGGCGTCGCCAACGACCATCTCCTGAACCTGCCCCTGAAAAAGCCGCCCCACTGGCGCGTGGACGCCGCCGAGGACTGGCACGGCCCGGCCGAGTTCTTCAAGGCGTGGCTGAAGCAGCCGGGCTATCACGTTCGCGGCCGGCCGGACGTTGCCGACACCATCCACCGGATCGCGAGCGCCGACGGGCACAACATCGACAAGGGCCACGGCCTTCTGTTCGACGACAACTGGTCGGTGCCGCTGTGGTATCTGGGCTACGACGTTCCGATCGTCCCGATCCACATGAACTGCATCAACCCGCCGGTCCCCACGCCGGAAGAGTGTGTGGCCTTCGGCCGGACCCTGCGCCGCATCGTCCGCGAGGAACTGCCCGCAGACCTGCGGGTCGGCCTGATCGCGACCGGCGGGCTTTCCCACGAACCCGGCGGGCCGCGCTACTTCACCATGGACGACGAGTTCGACCGCTGGTTCCTGGACCTGATCGCGGAAAGCGACGCGGAACGGATCTGTCGGGAAGCCACCGTGGAGCGCATGAACGCCGCCGGTGGCGGCGGCACGACCGAGCTTTTGGCATGGATGGTCGTCATGGCGGCGGCCGGCGGCGAAAAGGGCCGCCCGACCTTCTACGTGCCGAGCGCGGAAATGCGCTGCGGCATCGGCGCCACCGTCTGGGAACGCTTCGCCTGAGGCGAGGCGACAGACGGCGGCCGCTACCTCCCATCTGTATTCGCGCATGACAGACCGTCACGCCGAAAAAGCCCGCGCTGACTGGTGCGGGCTTTTTTCCGTATTTGTTCAGAGAGCGTCGCGGGAGCCGCGGAGGGGATCTCCCCCCTAACCCTGCCAGTGGCTTGCGATCTCCTCGCGCGGCAGCACATCGCCGAACAGGAAGCCGATATTGGCGAGCGTCGCCTCGTGCAGCGGCGGCGCGTGGGAGGCCACGCAGTCGGAGGCCAGGACCCCATAGAAGCCACGGCAGACCGCGTCCCGGAAGCTCGTCTCGACGCACACATTGGTCTGGACGCCGGCGAAGACCAGCGTCTCGATCCCTTCCGCCCGCAGATGCTCGGAAAGTCCCGTGCCCTCGAAGGCGGAGTAGCAGTGCTTGTCGAAGACCGCCTCTCCCTCCCGGGGCTCGACGCCGTAGAAGCCGTAGCCCCAACTCCCCGGCGCGCAGCAGACGACCGACGAGCGCTCGCGCTGCTTGGCCAGCATGCCCGGCGGGATCTTGTCGGGCTCGTAGTCGGCGCGCACCCAGATGACGGGAACGGCGGCGGCGCGTGCGTCCGCGAGAAGAGCGCCGATCGGCTCGGCGACTGCGCGGCAGGGCTCGGCGCTTCGGCCCACGACGGTCTCCACATAGCCGCCCTCGGCGCAGAAATCGTTCTGCATGTCGATGACGACGACCGCCGAGCGCGACCGGTCGAGCCGGCCGCTGATGCTGTCCAGATAGCCCGTCATGCGCGGCCTCCCGTTCCCATCGCCGGCGCTGCCGCACCCGCCTCAGCGCGCTGCAGGCCCGGCATCAGCGCCAGCGCGTTGTCCCGTTCGATCGCGGAGATCTCCGCCGGGTCGAGGCCCAGGGTCTGCAACCCCGCGGCGGTTCCGGCCATCGTGTCTTCCCCGGCGAAGGGAAAGTCGCTGGCATAGAGCACATGGTCGATGCCCACGAGTTCCGTCAGCGCTGAGAAGGTGAACCGGTTCGCCGACAGCGCGACGTCGTAGTAGTGGCGCTTCAGCTCGGCGATCACCCCGTCCGGCACCTTCGCCTTGAAGTCCGGCCGCCGCTCGAGCCGGGCCATCCGCGCCGCCAGGAACGGCACGGTGCCGCCGGCATGGGAAAAGATGAAGCGGATGTCGCGGCACCTCGCGAAGGTGCCGGAAAAGAGCAGGCTGGCCACGGCGCGCGTCGTATCGAAGGGAAACTCCAGGGTCGCGGCCGGCAGGCCGAGAAGGTTGGCATCGACCGACTCGGTCGGATGGACGTGCACCACCGCCTTGCGGCGGTTCAGCTCGTCGAGCACCGGCGCAAAGGCGGGATCGCCCAGATAGGTGGCGCCGTAGCTGCTCAGGAGGCAAACCCCGTCGGCGCCGAGAGTGTCGAAGGCATAGGCGATTTCATCGAGGCTCGCGTCGATATCGGGCAGCGGAAGCGTCGCGAAATTGCCGAAGCGGCCCGGATAGTCGCGCTGCATGTCGGCGACATAGTCGTTGCAGGTGCGCGCCATGGCGATAACGGCGGCCGTGTCGGCCAACGCCAGGCCGGGCGCGGACAGCGACATCACCGCGGTGGCGATCCCGTTCCGGTCCATCGCCTCGACCGACACGCCGGGCGACCAGACGGGACACTTGCCGGACACGATCATCCTGGCGATCGGCTCCGCCCCGACCGCCTCGACATAGGCCGGCGGGAGGAGATGATGCTGCACGTCGATGCGGTGGGGACCCATCGGCTCTCATCTGTCGGGTTGACCGGCTGGACCGATCGCCCCGCCGGTGACATCGGAAAATGGCGGCCTGTCAGCCGTTTGACCAATTTAGACCGACAAATCGATATTTGCAAAATTTACGATCATCCGACGCCCCCGAAATCGGCAGCGTCGGCGGAAACGGATCAGCCGGCTTTTTCGGCGGAGGTGAACAGCGTCTTGGCGAGCCCGACGGCGGAATTCTTGATATGGACCTTCAGGAGTTCCGAGGCGAGGCCGGCATTGCGGTCCATGGCGGCATCGAAGATCGCCCTGTGCTCCCGCAGGAGCGTCTCCTTCGGCACCGCCTGGCGTGCGACGGCCTGGCGCCGATAGCGTTCCGACTGCTCCGCCAGCACCAGAACGAACCGCAGGAGCCAGGGCGAGCCGCAGTTCTCGATCAGCGCCAGATGGAATGCCCGGTTTTCCCGCTCCCATTCGCCGCTGAGGCGCACCGGCGCGACATCGAGCGAGTCCTCCACGCGCGAGAGGCGGTGGAACGCCGCGACCACGCTGCTTTCCCAGTCGATCGTCGCCCGCTCGATCGACCGCTCCAGCGCCTCGGGCTCCAGAAACAGCCGCATGCTGGTGATGTCGTTGAACTCGTCCTCGGAAATGGCGGCGACCCAGTAGCCCTTCTGTCCCTTCGCCATCACCAGACGGTCTGCCGCAAGGCGCGACAGCGCTTCGCGAAGCGGGCTCGATCCAAACCCGTACTGGGTGCGCAGATGGTCGAGCAGGAGCTTCCGGCCCGGCTCGAAATTCCCGGAGAGAATGTCCTCCCGGATCATCGCGTAGGCAGCCTCGGATTGGGTGGCGAAAGCGTCCTGGCCGGCACCTGCTTCCGGACGCGTCTTCAGTTTGCGGACCTCTGTCAGATCTGCCTCCCCTGTCCGCGGTCGCACACGCGCCGAGACCTACATTCGTGCCAACCGGTCCCACCCGGTTCCGCATCCAATGATGCCGATCGTTTCCGGTGAACGATAACCGGAGATTCGGCAACGCACCAAACGCTCGAAATTCCGACCCGTTCCGGGATTCCCGCCTCGCCCGGTACCTCGGCGAACCGGTCGAGCGTGCGCCGTCACACGGTCGCCGTCAATGAATATCGATTTTTCGCTGAACAGCGATATCATACTGCAGCACCTGCGCCGCCCGTCCCGACGGCGGCCACCCCCGTCGTACCCGGACATCCCGGAGGATTCCATGACCGCCTCTTCAATCGCCGCGCGGACCGATCCGGCCCTGGGCGCCCCGATCCTCGCCGACACCATCGCCGAAATGACCTATGGCGACGTGTCCGCCGCCGCGGCTCGCGGGGCCGTCATCCTGTGGGCCTTCGGGGTGGTGGAACAGCACGGCCCGCACCTGCCGACGGGAACCGACATCTACATCCCGTCCGCCCGGCTGCGGCTCGCCAGGCGCTTCCTGGCCGAGGCGGGGATCGAGGCGCTCATCCTGCCGCCCTACTACTGGGGCGTGAATCACGTTTCGGCGAGCTTTCCGGCCTCCATCAAGGTCCGGCCGGAGGTGATGGCGGCGCTGATGGGCGACGTGATCGACAGCCTCGGCGGCGACGGGTTCTCGAAGGTGTTTCTCGTCTCCGGGCACGGCGACGCACTGCACAACCGGACCCTGTTCGAGGCCGCCGAAGCCGCCTCGAAACCGGACGGTGTCCAGGCCGCCTTCGTCGCCGATCCGGCGCTGTTTGCGCGCATCGGCGTGGATCCCGCGAGCCCTCACGCGCTGGCGACCACGGCCGAACCCGAGCCGACCCACGACGGCACCGTCTACGCCGACGTCCATGCGGGCGACTGGGAGACGTCGCTGATGCTGGCCCTTGAACCGGACCTTGTACGAAAAGATGATCTCGGCGGCCTGCCTCCGACCGACCTCTCGGCCGACGATCTCGCCGAATGGCGTAAGGGCCACGACCACGCCCGTCGCGTCACGCCGGACGGCTATCTCGGCGATCCGGCGTCGGCGACTGCGGAAAAGGGCGCGGCCTCGATCGTCCGCGACGCCCGCTCGATCGCCGAGGCGATCGCCGCGCGCATGGCCGGGAAGCGGTAGGCGGCCCGGACCGGCCGGACAACGCCCGCTCGGGAGACGCTGCAGATGACGCTCCTCCATGTTTCCATCAGCGCCAGCGACCCCGCCCGGGTCGCGGCGTTCCTCGCCGAGGTTCTTGCGGGCGAGGCCCAGCCTTTCCCACCCTTTCCCGGATGCTGGATCGCCTTCGCCGAGACGGACGACGGCACTGCGGTGGAGGTCTATCCGACCACCCATCGGCTGGTGGCAGGGCCGGCAACGATCGCCTGCGCCGTGGGCGAAACGGATACGTCCGCGACCTTTGCTCACGTCGCCCTGGCCTCCCCCCTTGACCGGCAGGCGGTCATCGAGCGGGCGACATCCGAGGGTTGGCTCGCCCGGATCTGCAATCGCGGCCCGTTCGAATGCGTCGAGGTCTGGATCGAGGGACGCCTCCTGGTCGAAATCCTCGACCCGGGAATGCAGGCGGATTATCGGCGCGGCATGACCACCGCCAACTGGAAGGCCATGTTCAGTCTGGAGTGACCGGCAGATCTGCATCCCTATTCCAGGCGGCTCGGCCTACTCCAGCACAACCCGGGGAAAATAGAACGCCGTCAGCCAGTTCGGCGCATCGACGACTTCCGCGAGCCTGAGGTCGCCGCAGACGGAGGCGAGCATGTAGGCCTCGACCGGGTTCATCCCGGTTCGCGCCGCGATCAGATCGACCATCTGCGACACCGCGGCGCGGGCGTTCTCCATGAGGTCGGGACCGACGCCGGTGGTGACCTCGTATCCCTTCGCGTCGAGATGGCGGGTCACCGGCCCCGGTGTCGTGAACCGCGGCATGGCGAGGTTCGCGTCCTTCTCCAGGTCGATCCGGAGTGCCACGTCCATCGGGCTTTCGATCGCCGTGCCGCAGACCTCCCCGTCGCCCTGGGCGGCATGGGTGTCGCCCACCGACAACAGCGCCCCTTCCGCCTCGACCGGCAGATAGAGGACCGTTCCGACGGCGAGGTCCCGCACATCGAGATTGCCGCCCACCCGCCTCGGCGGAATAACGGAGTGGGGTCCCGGATCGCCCGGCGCGCAGCCGATCGTCCCGGCGAAGGGCTTGAGCGGCACACGACCCACCGGCGAGAACGCCGCCGGCGCCAGCGTCTGCGCGTCATAGGACCAGATGTGCAGCGCCGGGTCGGGAAACTGGTCGGCAAGAAGCCCGAAGCCCGGAATGTTCGCCGTCCAGCCGAAGCCCGAGGGCCGAAACGCCTCGATGGTGATCCTGAGTGCGTCTCCGGGCTCGGCGCCGTCGACATGGATCGGGCCGGTGACCGGATTGACCCGGCCCGGATCCATCCGCGCGATGTCGGCGGCGGTGCTGGACCGGTCGAGCTGCCCGTCGCCGGCGTCGATGCACTCAAGCTCGACGGTCTCGCCCGGCGCGATCCTGAGCACCGGCTCGATCCCGCGATCCCAGCCGAAGTGCCGGTGGGTGCGGTGGATGGTGTGGTTCGCGCCACAGCTCATGGCCGATCCTCCTTCGCAATGCAGCACGCCGTTGCGTTCAGACTAGCCGGGGTGCGTCGTCGGGTCGAACGGCCCGTGAGGCGATCCGTTCCGCCCCCAAGGCTGTCGCGAAGCTGGCGCGTGTCGCCGCTGTCGCAGGCGGTGTCGTTTTTGCACGCGCGAAGGCCGCGCGACTCGGCTTCAGTTCGGATGTTCAGGATGCCAGTCGCTTGTTTGACGCGGCTCCCCCGATCGAGGTGATTGCCATGGACGTACAAGACGAGATGCGCCAGCGGCTGGCAGCGCGGCAGCAGGGTTTCACTCTGGAGCAGCCGTTCTATACCGACCCGGCCTATTTCGACGTCGACATGAAGATGGTCTGGTACCGGGAGTGGCTGTTTGCCGGCCATGACTGCGAAGTGCCGCGTCCCGGCGCGTTCTTCACGCTGCAGGTCGGCGACTATCCGGTGATCGTCGTCCGTGACCGTGAAGGGCAGATCCGCGCGTTCCACAACTCCTGCCGTCATCGGGGCTCCCGCGTCTGCTCGGCCGCGCGCGGCACCTCCGCGCGGCTGGTCTGCCCTTATCACCAGTGGACCTACGACCTCGACGGAAGCCTCGTGTTCGCCCGCCAGATGGGCCCCGACTTCGACGCCAGCGCCTACGGCCTGAAGTCGGTCGCCTGCGAAAGCGTCGGCGGCTACGTGTTCATTTCCCTGGCCGACACCCCTGCCGATTTCGGGCCGACCCGCGACATGATCGAGCCCTATCTCGCCCCCCACAACCTCGCCGACACGAAGGTCGCCCACGAGACCACCATCATCGAGAAGGGCAACTGGAAGCTCGTCTGGGAAAACAACCGCGAGTGCTATCACTGCGCCGGGAACCATCCCGAGCTCTGTAAGACCTATCCCGAAGCCCCCGGCGTGACCGGCGTTTCGGGCGGCGCGGACGATCCGGAGATCGCCGCCCACTGGGCCCATTGCGAAGCGCTGGGCCTGCCCAGCGCCTTCCGCATGGCAGATGACGGTCACAGCCGGATCACCCGGATGCCGCTGCTGCGCGATGCGGTCAGCTACACCATGAGCGGCCGCCCGGCGGTCTCCAAGCCGCTCACCGACGCGATCGCCGCCGACCATATCGGCGCGATGCTGCTGTTCCACTATCCCACCAACTGGAACCACATTCTCGGCGACCACGCGATCACCTTCCGCGTGCTGCCGATCGGCCCCCAGGAGACGGCGGTCACCACCAAGTGGCTGGTCAACCGCGAGGCGGTGGAGGGCGTCGACTACGATCTCGACGAGCTCATCCATGTCTGGACGGAGACCAACGACCAGGACCGTCAGATCGTCGAGGAGAACGCGTTCGGTATCCGTTCGCCCGCCTACGAACCGGGCCCCTATTCTTCCGATCACGAAGGCGGCGTCGACCAGTTCGTCGACTGGTACTGCCGGATCATGGCCTTGAGGCTGACGGAGGAAGACTCCCCCACCCTGCGCGTCGCCTGAGGCCGGCATGCTGAAAATCACCGACGCCCCGACGGGAAGTCCCTATCTGCATCTCGACGAGATGCAGCCCTGGAATGATCACCTGCAGACGCTGGAGTGCGTCTGGGTCACCGACGAGGCGCCGGGGGTCAAGACCTTCGCGTTCCGGTCCGACAACCAGACCTGGTTCCGCTACAAGCCCGGGCAGTTCGTGACACTTGAACTGCCGGTCGGTGAGGAACCGGTGATGCGGACCTACACGCTGTCCTCGAGCCCCTCTCGGCCTTTTTCCATCTCCATCACGGCGAAGGCTCAGGCCGACAGCATCGGCACCCGCTGGATGTTCGAGAACCTGGTGCCCGGCATGCGGGTGAAGGCCTACGGTCCCGCCGGCGGCTTCTCCCTCTACGATCACCCGGCCGGCCGCTATTTCTTCCTGTCGGCCGGCTCCGGCATCACCCCGATGATGTCGATGCTGCGCTGGCTCTACGACTGCGCGCCGATGACCGACGTCTCCTTCGTCAACTGCGCGCGCCGTCCGGACGAGATCATCTTCCGCTCCGAGCTGGAGCTGCTCGCAAGCCGGATGCCCGGCCTTTCGCTCGGCTTTCTCGTGGAGGAACGGCCGCGCACCCAGAGCTGGTTCGGACCGACCGGGCGGCTGGACCTGACCCGCCTCGCCCTCCTGGTGCCCGACTTCGCCGACCGGGAAGTCTTCTGCTGCGGTCCTGAGCCGTTCATGCGCGCGGTGCGCGTGCTGCTGGAAGCCTCCGGCTTCGACATGCAGCAGTACCATCAGGAGAGCTTCGGCACCGGACCGATCGAGCCCGTGCCGGCCGAGATCGCCGAGGCCTCCGACGGGCTCCTGCCGTCCGAGGCCCCGGAAGTGGCGACCACACCGGTCACCTTCACCCTGTCGGGGGTGGAGGCGGAAGCCTATTCCGGCCAGTCCATCCTGCAGACCGCCCGGGCATCGGGCGTGCGCATTCCGGCCGCCTGCGAACTCGGACTGTGCGGCACCTGCAAGGTGAAGGCCTCCGGCCCGATCGAGATGAACCACAACGGCGGCATCCTCGACGACGACATCGCCGATGGCTATGTGCTTGCCTGCTGCTCCACCCCGCGCGGTCCGGTCAGCGTCGAAGCCTGACGGGGCCACCTGCTGCCAATGGGCGCATCTTTCGAACCTGACGCGGCTGTTCGCTTCGGCTAAAACGCCGAAATGCGCCCGTCCGTGTCGACCCAGGTCCTGCGTGCCGTAAGGGAACCGCTCGCGGTCCTCGCGATCACGGTCGTCCTCATGCAGGCGCTGCTTGGGTCGCTCTCGGCTGCGGCGATGGCCGGCGCGCTTGCCGACCCGCTGGGCCCCCATTCGGTCCGCTGCCTTCCGTTCGTCGAAACGGACAATCGCTCCGTGCCGGCCCCGGACGATGCACCATCGGTGCCGACCTGTTGTTCGGTCGTCTGCGGCATGGTCTGCGCCTCGGGTGCTGCCATTGCAGGCACGGACACCGCCCTTCCCGCCCCCTTGATCGAGGCGGCCAGTCTGGCGCCGGATCGGTCGGCAGCCGTCGCCCGTGTTTCCGGCGACCGCCGTCTTGCCGAAGCCAGAGCGCCGCCGCGCCGGACCTGACCGGACGTCGATCAACGGCCTGAACGGCCGGACTGTCTTTTTTCTTTGAACCTCAGGAGAACTTCATGCGGACCCTCCCGCTCGCCCTTGCGGCTGCTCTTTCGCTCGCCTCCGCCCTCCCCGCGCTTGCCCACGACTACAAAATCGGCGCGCTGGAGATCGGCCATCCCTGGACCCGGGCGACGCCGCCCGGCGCCAAGACCGGAGCCGGCTTTCTGACCATCACCAACACCGGCGACACGCCGGACCGCCTGGTCGCGGCCGATTCCGACATCGCCCAGGACGTCCAGATCCACACCATGACGATGGACCGCGGCGTCATGAAAATGCGGCAACTGCCAGACGGGATCGAGATCCCGGCCGGCGCCACCGTCACCCTGAAGCCCGGAGGTGAACACCTGATGTTCCTCGGCCTGTCGGAGCCGATCGCCCAGGGCGAACCGGTCACCGCCGATCTCGCCTTCGACAAGGCCGGCGAGGTCCAGGTGGAGTTTGCCGTCGAGGCCCCGGGTGCTCCGGGTCCGGACGCGGGCCACGGCAGCCACTAGACGAGCCGCGCAGCAAACTCCCGCGCATAGGGACGTCACGACCCGGCCGACAGAGCAAACGACCCTCGGCGCCAGCCGGCGACGGGGGTTTTTATGCGTGCACCATGAAAACACAGCCTTGCAAACCTGAGTTGCGTCCGGCGCGCCGCATTGACACAATAAAATTAGCTAAGTAAATTAGCTAAATGGCAATACGAACGAGCACTCAGGCCAAAGCAGATCCCGACACGGGAGAGCTGGCGACCGCGCCGACCCGTCCGTTGACGGTCACCGACGCGAACCTCCTGCGCGAGGGGAGCGACGTCGATTTTCGCCGCTTCGTGCACGGCTTGCTGGCCTTTACGGCGCGGCTCGAAGCGACCCGCAACGGCTTCGGCGCTCTCGTCGGTCTGAGCGGGCCGCAATACACGATCCTGATCTCGATCGCGCAGCTCGAAGCGACGGGCGACGTGAACGTTTCCACGGTCGCCGAGCACCTCCATTACAGCGGCGCCTTCGTCACCCTGGAGGTCGGTCGGCTCGTGAAGAAGGGCCTGGTTTCCAAACAGCCGAGCCCCCACGACGGCCGGCGTGTCCGCCTTCTGGTCACCGCCGAAGGGCATGAGCTGCTCGCCGGCCTCGCCCCGACACAGTCACGGGTGAACGACACGCTGTTTTCGGCCCTGGAGGCGAGCGACCTCGACCGCATCCTGAAGCTGCTGCCCGCCCTGATCGAAGGCGGCGACGCGGCGACCGCGCTGATCAGCTACGAACTGACCGCACGCGGCGGAGACGCCAGGCCATGACCGCGCAGACGACCGAAAGCCGGGACCTCGATCCGCGGGCCTTCCGCAACGCGCTGGGCGGCTTCGCGACCGGCGTGTGCGTGGTCACCGCCGAGGCCGACGACGGCGAACGCTACGGCATGACCGTCAACTCCTTCTCATCCGTCTCGCTCGATCCGCCGCTCGTCCTGTTCTCCGTGGCGACCGCCGCGCGGGGCATCGAGGGCTGGCGCGCCGCGGAGCACTACGCGGTCAACGTGCTCGCCTGGAACCAGCAGGACATCTCCAACCGTTTCGCGCGCCCGCTGACCGATAAATGGAGCGGCCTCCAGATCGACACCGGCGTCACCGGCGCCCCGCTCATTCCCGACGCGCTGGCGCGCTTCGAATGCCGCGCAGAGCACCAGTATGCCGGCGGCGACCACATCATCTTCGTCGGCCGGGTCGTCGCCTTCGACACCCCGCGTCCCGGCGCCGAACCCCTCGTCTTCCATGGCGGCCGCTACCGCGAGCTGACCCACGAACACGACATAACCGTCCCCGCCGACGCGCTCTGGCTGCACGGCTGGTAGGCGACCTTTTCATCTTCCGGACGACTGGAGACACGACATGATCAAGACCGGCGAACATCATCTTGAGAGCCTGCGTGACGGACGCAGCGTCTATATCGACGGCCATCTCGTGAAGGAGCCGGTCGACGACCCGGCCTTCCGCAACGCGGTCCGCTCCTACGCCAGCCTCTACGACTTCCAGGCGCAGAACCCGGACCTGATGACGTTCGAGACGGAGACCGGCGCCCGTGTCAACCGCCAGTGGGAGCTGCCGACGAGCTACGAACAGCTGGTCCAGCGGCGCGCGGCCCTTGAAGCCTGGTCGGAGCAGCATTTCGGCTTTCTCGGCCGTTCGCCGGACCATGTCGCCTCCTGCATCTCCGGCATGTACATGGGGCTGCCTGTGTTCGAGGCCTACGACCCGAACCGGGCCAAGGCCGTCGCCGACTACTACCGCTATGCCCGCGACAACGACCTGTTCCTGACCTACGTCATCATCAATCCGCAGGCCGACCGCTCGAAGGCGGCGCACGAGCAGACCGACCCGTTCCTGACCACCGGCGTGGTCGACGAGGATTCCGAAGGCATCACCGTGCGCGGCGCGAAGATGCTGGCGACCTCGGGCATCATGGCCAACGAGGTCTTCGTCACCTGCATCCAGCCGCTGCGCGAGGGCGACGAGCTCTATGCGCTCTCCTTCGCGATCCCGATGAACGCCAAGGGCCTCCGCATCCTGTCGCGCAAGTCCTACGAGGCGTCCGCGCACTCGCGCTTCGACAATCCGCTGTCGAGCCGCTTCGACGAGAACGACGCCGTCCTCTATTTCGAGGACGTGAAGGTGCCGTGGGACCGGGTCTTCGTGCACAAGGACGTGCAGATGGTCGCCAAGCAGTTCCACGCGACCCCGGCGCACGTCTACCAGAATTACCAGTGCCAGATCCGGCTGATGGTGAAGATGCGTTTCCTTGCGGGCCTCGCCCGCGGCATCACCGAGACCAACGGCACCGGCGCCTTCCCCCAGGTGCGCGAAATGCTCGGCCAGATCGCTGCGGAAGCCCAGATGGTCGACGCGCTGGTCAACTCCATGGAAGTGAAGGGCCGGCAGGAAGGTCAGTATTTCGTTCCCGACCGTCACACGCTCTACACCGCCCAGGTCCTCACCCAGCAGCTCTACGGCAAGGTCATCACCACGCTCCGCGACCTCGCCGGCGGCGGCGTGATCATGCTGCCGTCCTCGATCGAGGACTTCGCCGATCCCTATATCGCCTCGATCGTGGAGAAGACCCAGCAGTCGCCGGTGCGTTCGTCGCGCGAGCGGGTGAAGTTCTTCAAGCTGGTCTGGGATGCGATCGGATCGGAGTTCGGCTCGCGCCACACCCAGTACGAGATGTTCTATGCCGGCGCGACCTTTGTCACCAAGGGCCACTCGTTCCGCACCTACGACTGGCAGGGCGCCGACGCGCTGGTGAACCGCTGCCTGTCGGAGTACTCCCTCGACGAGGAGCTCCAGCGCACGAAGGAAGCTGCGGAATAAGGCCGGCACCGGTCCGCACTCCGCCAACTCGAACACCTCAGCGGCTCCAGTTTCAGCGATCGTCCAGATCGGAACCGGAGCTGCTCCCAGACACGAAAGAGAGGTCGACCAAATGGCGATCGACAAGCCGCATCTGGAATTCCAGACCGTTGACATGACCACGGGCTTCGCGCCGCCGCCCGGCTATCCGGCCGGCATCCAGCAGAAGATCCTCGCCGGCCATCTCGACGAGGAGAAGAAGCAGGGCAACCGCACCCGGCTCTTGCGCTTCGACCCCGGCGTCTACACGACCAAGCCGTTCGTTCACGACTATTACGAGGAAGTCTATCTGGTCTCCGGCGACCTCACGGTCGGCAACGACGAGAACGGAGAGGGCGGCGAGGCCTTCCCGCCGAACACCTATGCCTGCCGCCCGCCGGGCGCCTATCACGGCCCTTTCAAATCGGAGAAGGGCTGCCTGCTGCTCGAGATCCACTACTATCCCGAAAGCTGAGGACGGGCCCGCGATGGCTGGGACTGCCACCGTCCTGACGACCGCCGAGGCGCTGCAGAGCGGCGCCTCGACCGCCCGCGCCGAAGCCGACCGGTGCCTTGCCGCAGCCGCGGACCCGGCGGGACAAGGCGCGAAGGTGTTCACCCTCGTCGACCCTGGGCGCACCCGCGCCGAGGCCGATGCGAGTGATCTCCTTCGCTCACGCGGCGTCGTGCCTTCTCCGCTCGCCGGCATTCCGGTGTCGCTGAAGGACCTGTTCGACGTCGCCGGCCAGGTCACACGCGCCGGCTCCACGGTCCTCGACCCAGGTCCGGCCGCGGCGGATGCGCCGGTGGTTGCCCGGCTGCGGGCGGCGGGCGCGGTGTTCGTCGGCCGCACCAACATGACCGAGTTCGCCTATTCCGGCGTCGGCATGAACCCCCACTACGGCACCCCGGCCGCCCCCTGGGACCGCACCACCGGCCGTGTGCCCGGCGGATCCACCTCCGGCGGCGCAGTCTCCGTGGCAGACGGCATGGCCGTGGCCGCGCTCGGAACCGATACGGGTGGCTCCTGCCGCATTCCCGCGGCCTGCTGCGGCATCGTCGGCTTCAAGCCGACCCAGCGGCGGGTGCCGCTCGACGGCTGCACACCTCTTTCCTTTTCGCTGGATTCGATCGGCCCGATGGCCCGCACGGTGTCGTGCGTGGCGCTCCTCGACGCTGTCCTTGCCGGAGAACCGGCGGCGGTTCCCGCACCGGTGAGCCTTCGCGGTCTGCGCATCGCCGTGCCGACGAACTACGTTCTTGACCGCATGGACGAGACGGTGGGCGCGACATTCGAGCGTGCGTTGACGCGGCTATCCAGCGCCGGTGCACAGGTCGACGAGATCCGGGTCGATCTGCTGGACCGGCTCCCGGAACTCACCCTCAACGGCGGGATCACCGCGGCGGAAGCCTATGCGTGGCATCGCGACCTGATAGAGGCGGAGGGCAACCGGTACGATCCCAACGTCCGGACGCGGATCCTGATGGGCAAGAGCCTCACCGCCGAGGCCTATCTGACTGCAATCCGCACGCGGAAAGAGCTGATCGCCGAGGCCGAAAAAGCCCTGGCCGGGGTCGACGTGCTCGCAATGCCGACGATCCCCATCGTGCCGCCGACCATCGCCGAGATGGCGGACACCGACACCTTCGCCGATCTTAACCGGCTGATGCTGCGCAATCCGAGCGTTGCCAACATGCTCGATCGCTGCGCGATCAGTCTTCCGGTCGGAGAGCCCGGCGGTGCACCGGTCGGCCTGAGCCTCGTCGGACCCGCGATGGGTGACCGACGGCTCCTGTCGATCGCGCTGGCAGCCGAAGCGACCCTGGCCACCAAATGAAAGACGGCCGGCGGATCACCGCCGGCCTTCTACATCAATTAGAGCGAGTGAAGCTGTGAGCGCAACAAAGGGGCGCGAGCGATAAGATCAGTGCCCGGCCTCCGCGAGCGTCGTCTCGGAAATCTCGCCACGCTCGATCTTCAGCGCCCGGTCGGTGACTTCGCCCAGAAGCTGCGGGCTCGATTCCGTCACCAGGACGGCAAGGTCCGGGCGCTGGTCGCGGACCTTTTTCAGAGTGCGCGCATAGCTCTGCGCGAGCACCGGGGCGAGCCCCTGGAACGGCTCGTCGAGCAGGAGAACGTCGGTCGCCACCATCAGCGCGCGGCCGAGCGCGACCATCTTGCCCTGGCCGCCTGAGAGCGTACCGCCGGACCGGTTCTGAAGCTCCTCCAGCTCCGGCATGAGATCGTAGACGGCCCTCAGCCGCTCGGTCTTCAGCGTCTCGGGAAAGCGCAGCGCCACCGTCGGCAAAAGCAGGTTTTCGCGGACGCTGAAGCTCGGGATCATACGGCGGTCTTCCGGCGCATAGCCAAGGCCGAGGGCCGGCCGCTCGTAGGTCGCAACACCGTCCAGATCCCGGTCGTTCACCAGGATCCGGCCCGCCGCCAGCGGCAGCAGCCCCATGATGGCGCGCAGGGTCGTCGTCTTGCCGGCCCCGTTGCGGCCGATCAGCACGGTGGTTTCGCCATTGGGCAGAGTAAACGAGATGTCCCTGAGCACCGTGTTGCCGGCGACGGCGACGCGAATGTTCTCCACGCTCAGCATCAGACCACTCCCACCACGTCGCGTAACACCATCGGGTCGTTGAACACGGTTTCCGGCGGACCGCTCGCCGCCACCCGTCCCTGGTTCCAGACCGCGACCCGGTCGGCGTAGCGGCGCACCAAGTCCATGTCGTGCTCGACGAACACGGCGGTGACCTTCTGCTCCCGCAGAACAGCCGTAAGGCGGTCCATCAACGGAAACTTCTCATCGCCGCTCACCCCCGCCGTCGGCTCGTCGAGCAGCAGCAGCCGCGGCTTGAGCGCCAGGGCGAGCGCGATGTCGGTGAGCTTGCGCTGGCCCTCCGGAAGGGTCGCAGCATTCGCCTCGGCGACGTCGGCCAGCCCGACCATGTCGAGCAGCCGCATCGCTTCCGCACGAAAGTCCGGGCGGTTCAGCGGCCGCCAGCCGTCCCAGAAGCCCTGATGGGCTGCAACGGCAAGCATCAGGTTTTCTACCACCGTATGCTCACCGAAGAGCTGCGGAATCTGGAAGGCCCGGGCGATGCCGAGCTTCGTGATCTCGCGCGGCTTCTTGCGGGTGATGTCACGGCCATCCAGGCGGATCGTGCCGGACTTCGGCTTCACGTAGCCGGTGCACAGATTGATCAGCGTGGTCTTGCCGGAGCCGTTCGGACCGATGATGGCGAGGAACTCGCCGCTCATCACGTCGAGTTCGGCCTCGTTGGCTGCCTGCACGCCGCCGAACGCGACATTGACCTTTTCGACGGAAAGGAGCGGTGCGGTCATTTCGCGGACCTCCGGACGGCGCGGTCGAGCAGCCCGTAAAGGCCGACCGGCAGGAAGAAGATCACCACCAGCAGGCCCGCGCCGACGATCAGGTTCCAGGTGTCGGCCACGTAGATGACGGCGAAGGAGCGCACGATCTCCAGGAAGAAGGAGCCGACGAAGGGTCCCACCACGCCGCCGATGCCGCCGAGAACGGCAACCAGAACCAGCTGGCCGGAGGTGGTCCAGTAGGCGAGATCCGGCACGACGTGCCCGACGAGGAGCGCGTGCACCCCGCCGCCCAGTCCCGCGAGCGCGGCCGACAGCGTATAGGCCGACAGAAGCACCCGCGGCACGGCGATGCCCAGATATTCCAGCCGGATCTCGTTGGTCTCCACCGCCGGGAGCGCCTCGCCCATCGGGCTCTTCAGGTAGCGGTGCACCGCGAGGCCGACAACGATGACCAGGGCAAGACCGCCATAGAGCAGGATCGGCTCCAGGGTATCGCGGTCGATCACGGCGCCGAACACCGTCGGAGTGTCGACGCGCAGGCCGTCGGTGCCGCCGGTCAGGTGGTACATCTTCGACAGCAGCGTGTAGAAGACCATGGAGACGGCCAGGTTCAGCATCGCGAAGAAGATGCCGCGATAGCGCACCAGAAAGAGCCCGATCAGCGCGCCGGCGAGGGCGCTGACCAGCGTGGCGGCGATCAGCTGGAGCACCAGATCGCTGACGGCGTTTTCCGACATCGCCGCGACGGCATAGGCGCCAAGCGCGTAGAAGGCGGCATGGCCGATCGAGATCAGGCCGGCGCGCAGCAGGATCGCGACGCCGAGGGCGGCGAGCCCCTTTGCCAGCACCAGCGTGAACACGAAGCCGAGCCAGGGCGCGGCGAGGGGGACGAGGGCGAAGGCCGCCACCAGGGCGGCATGAAGCGCGAACCGCATCGGAATCAGATCCTCCGGGCCTGGGCGGCGCCGAACAGGCCGTAGGGGCGGACCAGCAGGACGGCGAGCATGACGAGATAGGGCATCACCGGCTCGAAGGCGGGGGCGTAGTAGATGGCCAGCACCCGGGTGATGCCGACGATGACGGCGGCGATCGCCGCACCCTCGATCTGGCCGAGGCCGCCGATGGCGGCGACTGCGAAGCCGAGCACGATCGCATCGGCGCCGAGGCCGGGCGCGACGCCCGAGGTCGGGGTGGCGAGCGCGCCGCCGAGGGCGGCCAGGAACACGCCGATGGTGAAGGCGGCGGAATAGACGCGGCTGGCGTTGATGCCGAGGGTCTGGGAGATCTCCGGATCGGCCACCACGGCGACGATCAGCTTGCCGAGACGGGTGTGGCTCAGCATGACGCGCAGCGCGACGATGAGCAGGACGGCGAGCGCGATCAGCAGGAGCTGATAGTTGAGATAGATGATGCCGCCGATCTCGGAGGTGCCGAGCACCTGCATGGCGGAGTCCTCGTAGTAGGACTGCACGCCGAAGACCAGCTTCTGCAGGTCCTCGAAGATCAGGAACAGCGCGAACGTCACCAGGATCTGCACCGCTTCCGGCTTGCCGTAGGTCCAGCGGATGAAGGTGCGCTCGATGAACGGTCCGAGGGCGGCTGCCGTCAGCGCGGCGGAGAGCAGCAGGATCGGGAAGGAGAGCCAGGGATTG
Organism: Amorphus orientalis; assembly: GCF_030814015.1. Taxonomy (NCBI): domain Bacteria; kingdom Pseudomonadati; phylum Pseudomonadota; class Alphaproteobacteria; order Hyphomicrobiales; family Amorphaceae; genus Amorphus; species Amorphus orientalis. Next base: position 917,861 of record NZ_JAUSUL010000001.1, on the reverse strand, counting down.
AGCCCGGCGCTGGCCGCGAGGCCTCCGATCGAGACCGCCACGTAGGCGCCGATCGAATAAAAGCTGCCGTGGGCGACATTCAGGACGCGCAGAACGCTGAAGACCAGCGTCAGCCCGACGGCGATGAAGAAGATGACGGCCGATGCGGCGAGACCGTCGACCAGCATCGGAATGATCACGTCCATGGAGCGTTCCGGTCGTTGGATGGTGCCGGGAGGACCGGGCGGCGCGGAGGGAGCGCCGCCCGGCCAGTGCCGATCGCGAGAACGGTCGGCTTACTTGTAGGAGCCGGGAGCCGGCAGCGACGACACGAAGTCCGGCGAAAGGGTGCCGATCCAGGCCATCGGATCCTCGCCGACCGGCGGGGTGATCTTCTCGGCCGGATAGCGGGCCATTTCCCCAATGATCGGGAAATCGTAGTCGTCCGTCGGTTCAGTCACGCCGACAACCTGGTCGACCAGACCGTCGTGATCTTCGCGGATCGTCACCGAACCGGTGAGGTTGTCGACCTGCAGACCTTCCAGCGCGTCGCGCAGATCGTCGCGGGTCGGCCAGCCGTCGCTCGCCTCGATGGCCTTCTCATAGGCCGCCTTCACCGCGAGAATGGTGTTGGCCATCTTCATCGCCGGGAAGACCGGATATTCGCCGAACTTCTCCTTGTAGGCGGCAACGAAGGCTTTCGTCTCCTCGTTGGCCTGGGCGTCCGGGGACATCCACCAGCCGTCGCCGAGCACGCCGACGATGACGCCGTCCGGCAGGTCGGTGCGCTGCAGGACCGATTCGCCGAGCGCCAGGATCACCTTGGAGTTGCGGAACAGGCCGCGCGCGCTGGCCTGGCGGATGAAGTTCTCCAGGTCACCGCCCCAGAGGTTGGAGAAGATCACGTCCGGACGCGCTGCCGCGATGCGGGAGATTTCCGTGTTGAAGCTCGCCGTTCCGAGCTTCGGGAAGAGCTCGGCAACGACCTCGACGTCCGGATTGAAGGCCTTCATCGCGCCGGTGAAGATCTGCGCGGCATCGTGACCGAACGCGTAGTCCGGGTTGATGATGGCGATCCGCGTGGCCTCTGGATCGGTCGCGCTGAGATAGGCGGCGTAGGCCACGAATTCCGGGATCGTGGAGGAATTCGGGCGGAAGACGTAGTCGTGGGTTTCGTTCAGGAACAGCTGATGGGTGTCGCAGTTCCAGGTGACCATCGGCATCTGGAGCTGGTCGGCCACCGGGGCGAGCGCCATGCAGTTGCCGCTGGAGAGCGCGGCGACCATCACGTCCATCTCCGGGTCTTCGGCCAGCCGGCGGAACTCCGAGACGACGCCTTCGCCGCCCTGGGCCTCGTCCACATAGGTCGGCTTGATCGGCACGCCACCGATGCCGCCGTCGGCGTTGATCTGCTCGATCATCAGCTCGGCGGCATTGCGCCCGGGCATGCCATAGGCGGCTGCCGGACCCGACGTGAAGGTGAACACGCCCATTCCGATGTCCGCCGGCTTGTCCTGCGCCAGGGCCGGCACGGAACCGGCCACAAGGGCCGCGGCCAGCGTTGCTGCAAATCTGCGCATTTTCCGTTCTCCCTCTTGTTCGCCGCGAGCCTCTGACCCGGGGCCGGATTTCCGGTCGACGAGACGGAGGAATTCATTGCCTCCCCTCTCGCGCCGAAGCCGAAACCCATCTAAAAAGAACTTGTGATATTTCACAAGAGCATTATTCCATCTAAATGATGGATTTGAAGGCAGGCGCGTTTTGAGGGCACCCCGACGAAACCGCCCGCGAACGACTGCCACCGGATGACAGCCGCGGGCGCGCCCACGGCGAACAAGAGGGAAAGCCGCGATATGACTGAGCTCAGCCTCCGCATCGACAGCCTGTCCGGCAGCCGGGAGGAGACGGTCGCGATCTCCGATCTGGTGATTGCCGGCTGGACCGGGCGCAACAAGGAGGCCATGGAGCACCATATCGCGGAGCTGGAGGCGCTGGGCGTGAAGCGGCCGCCGCAGACGCCGATGTTCTACCGGGTCTCGACCAGCCGGCTGACCACGGACGGCGCGATCGAGGTCCTTGGCGGCGATTCGAGCGGCGAAGCGGAGTTCGTGCTGATTGCGGCGGGCGACGCGCTCTATGTCGGCGTCGGGTCCGATCACACCGACCGCAAGGCGGAAGCGGTGGGCGTCAGCCTCTCCAAGCAGATGTGCGACAAGCCGGTCGGCGTCTCCGTCTGGCCCTATACAGAGGTGAAGGACCACTGGGACGAGCTGATGGTGCGCAGTCATGCCGTGATCGACGGCGCGCGGGTGCTCTACCAGGAAGGTCCGATCGCGGGGATGCTCTCGCCCGATGCGCTGCTGGAGCGCTACGACGGTGGACGGCTTGCGCCCGGAACCGCGATGTTCGGCGGAACGTTGCCGGCAATCGGCGGTGTGCGGCCGGCGGAGAGATTCGAGTGCGAGATCTGGGATCCGGTCCTGAACCGGGGCATCTCGTGCGCCTACGATATCAAGGCGTTGCCTGACCTCGGCTGAGCGTGTAGCTCGCATGCGTCCGGGAGGGAGCGGAATGCAGGATATGGGTGTCGAGAATGCCGTCGAGCGCGGCGGCACGGGTCCCGCGCACAAGGGCCACGAGCGGCGCAAGTCGCTGCGCGACATCGCGTACGAGACGCTCAAGCAGCAGATCATTACCTGCGAGCTGCATCCGGGCGAGGTGCTGAGCGAGGCCGCTGTCAGCGCCGCGCTGAACATCGGCCGCACGCCGGTCCACCAGGCGCTCGACCGGCTGATGATCGACGGCCTCGTCGAGGTCCTTCCGCGCAAGGGCGTGATCGTGCGGCCGCTGAGCCTGCACGAGGCGGTGGAGATCATCGACGTCCGGCTGCTCAACGAGACCTATTGCGTGCGGCTCGCCGCCCAGCACGCAGACCGCTCCGACATCGCCGCCCTGCGGCGCAATCTCGACCGCATGCACGATGCGGCCGAACGGCGCGAGACGGCGGAGCTGATGCAGCTCGACCGGGAGTTCCATGCGACCATCTCGGCCGCCGGCCGCAATTCCATCCTCGCCGACTTCCTGTCGAACCTGCACGATCGCGCCCAGCGCTTCTGGTTCGTGTCCCTGCGTGCCGCCGACCACGACCGCCGCGTCTGCGAGCAGCACGCAAGCATCATCGAGGGCATCGCAGCCCACGACGCCGACGCGGCCGTGGAGGCCATGCGCTTCCACATCGAGCAGTTCCGCACGAACGTCGCCCGGCAGATCTGAGCGGCACCGCACCGACCGGAGAGGGTCATGGCCATCACCGGACTGAACCATCTGACCCTCGCCGTGACCGACCTGGACCGCGCGCTCGCGTTCTACCGCGATCTGCTCGGGCTGACCCTGCGCGCCCGTTGGGCCGACGGCGCCTATCTGGAAGCGGGCGATCTCTGGCTGTGCCTGACGCGCGACGCGGACGCATCAAAAGCGGTGCGATCCGACACCACCCATGCGGCCTTCGGCGTTTCAGAGGCGGATTTCGCGGCGCTGGCGGAAAAGATCGCGGCCCATGCGCCGCTCTGGAAGGACAACCGCAGCGAAGGCGCCTCGCTCTATTTCCTGGATCCCGACGGCCACAAGCTGGAACTCCACGTGGGTTCGCTGGAAAGCCGGCTCGCCCACTACCGGGACCACCCGGAAAAGGGCGTCACGCTCAGCTGATGGCCCTCGCGTTCATCGTGTCGACGCCGGGGCGACCTTGACGTTGTCGATCAACCGGACCCCGCCGAGCCAGGCGGCCACCAGCAGGCGGGCCGGACGGTCGGGCCGGTCCAGCGGCGCCAGGTCGTCCTCGGCCCGAAGCTCCAGATACTCCACATCGGAATAGCCGGCCTCTCGGACCCTCTCGGCCGCGTGAGCCAGCACGTCCGCGGGCTCCTCCCCCGCCGACAGCCGCGTCGCGGCGTCGGACAACGCCGTATAAAGCGCCGGCGCGATTGTCCGGTCCCCCGGCGACAGGCGCACGTTGCGCGACGACAGCGCCAGACCGTCATCTTCCCGCACGATCGGGACACCGACGATCTCGACCGGAATGTCCAGGTCCCGCGCCATGCGCCGCACCACGTGGAGCTGCTGGAAATCCTTCTCGCCGAAGAAGCCAAGGTCGGCCCCGGTCTGGAGCAGGAGCTTGGCCACGACGGTCGCTACGCCGTCGAAATGGCCGGGCCGGTGGGCGCCGCACAGCCCTTCCGACACGCCGGTCACAGAGACCGTGGTGGCGAATCCCGGCGGATAGATTTCCCCGCCATCCGGCGCATACAGGACCGCGTCGCCGACGGCCTCGAGCTTGCGGGCATCGGTTTCCTCGGTGCGGGGATAGGCCGCCAGATCCTCAGGGCTGTTGAACTGCTTCGGATTGACGAACAGCGTGACGATGACGCGGTCGGCGGCCGCCTGCGCCGCCTCCACCAGGCTGAGATGCCCGGCATGGAGCGCGCCCATGGTCGGGACGACCGCAACCGTTTCCCCTGCCCTGCGCCAACCCGCCACCGTCACCCTGAGATCGGCGACGGTGCGCAGGATCGTCACGCTCATGCCGCCGAACCGCTGCCTGCCAGCCGGGGACCGTTGTCCGGGAAGATGTGTTCGGCCGAGGGGAAGCGGCCGCCGCGCACGTCCGCCGCATAGGCTTCCATCGCCGCATCCGCGTCGGCCCCCTGTTCGGCATAGCGCTTCACGAACTTCGGCTGGAAGTCGGTGAACATGCCGAGGACGTCATCGACCACAAGCACCTGCCCGTCGCAGGCGGCCGAGGCGCCGATGCCGATCGTCGGGATCGACAGACGCTCGGTGATCGTACGGGCCAGCGGTTCGGCCACCTTCTCCACGACGACCGAGAAGGCGCCGGCCTCGGCGATCGCTTCCGCGTCGGCCAGAACGCGCAGCGCCTGATCGCCGCGTCCCTGGACCCGGTAGCCACCGAACAGGTTCACCGCCTGCGGCGTCAGCCCGATGTGGGCCATCACGGGAATGCCACGGTCGGTGAGAAAACGGATCGTCTCCGCCATGCTGGTGCCGCCCTCCAGCTTCACCGCCGCGCAGCCGGTTTCGGCCATCACGCGGGCGGCCGAGCGGAAGGCCTGCTGCGGGCTCTCCTCGTAGGAGCCGAACGGAAGGTCGACCACCATCAGCGCGCGCTCCATGCCGCGGCGGACGGCCTGCCCGTGCATGATCATCATCTCGAGGGTGACATCGAGGGTCGATTTCAGCCCGTGCATGACCATGCCCACGCTGTCGCCCACGAGGACGATGTCGCAGTGGCGGTCGGCCAGCTTGGCCACCGGCGTCGTGTAGGCGGTCAGCGAGACCAGCTTCTCGCCGGACTTGCGGGCGACGATATCCGGAACGGTGATCGCCTTCGTCTTTGCAGTGGCACTCACTCTGCCCTCCATCGGTCGACGTGGTGCGCTTTCTTCATTGAGGCGGAGATAGAACGCGGCCGACGGCGCAACGCAAGCCCCATGTTGCATCGCACGCGCTAAGCCTTGACGAAAAACGAGCCGAATTCAGCTCGCGAGAAGCTCCACCGGCGCGGCCGAGATGGCCGCACTTCCACCCATGATCTCCCGCGCCAGGCTCTCCGTCCTGCTCAGATGGGTCTCCGCGAAGACCTGCGCAACGAGCGCCCTGCGTCGGGCCGTCATGGAATCGCGATCCGCGTCCTCCCCGGCCGAAGCCACCGCTCCGACCGCCAGCCCGCAGGCGCCGCCGGTCAGACCGGCGAGGGTCAGGAACGGCGTCGCGCCGGCAAGGGCTTCCGCCTCGCGCCCGCCGCTGCGAGCCTCCGCGAGCCAGGCGGAGCAGTCTTCCAGATGGCCGATCGCCTGCAGCAGCCGGTCGCCGATGCCGGTGAACTCCGGCCGGTTGGCACCGCGCACACGGTCCGCGTCGCGCCTGAGGTCGGCGATCCAGGAGGCCATCGCCGCCCCGTCGCCCATGGGCAGCTTGCGCATCACCAGGTCGATGGCCTGGATGCCGTTGGTCCCTTCGTAGATCGGGAAGATCCGCGCATCCCGCAGATACTGGGCCGCGCCGGTTTCCTCGACATAGCCCATGCCGCCATGCACCTGGATACCGAGCGATGCCACCTCGACGCCGACATCGGTCGAGAACGCCTTGGCGATCGGCGTCAGCAGATCGGCACGCGCCTTCCAGAAGCGGGCATCCTCGCCGCTCATCCGTTCGGCGCGGTCGATGGCCACGGCGCAGGCATAGGCGATCGACCGCGCCGCGCCGGTGAGCGCGCGCATCGACAGGAGCATGCGCTTGACGTCCGGGTGGTAGACGATCGGGCTCATACCTTCGCCGGCATAGTCCGGCGACCGGCCCTGGGTCCGCTCGGCGGCGTAGTCGGCCGCCGCCTGCAGCGCGCGCTCGGCCACGCCGACGCCCTGCAGACCGACGTTGAGACGGGCGTTGTTCATCATCGTGAACATGCAGGCAAGGCCGCGATTCTCTTCACCGATGAGATACCCGACCGCCCCCTCGCCGTCGTCGCCGTAGCCCATCGTGCAGGTCGGCGAGGCGTGCAGGCCCAGCTTGTGCTCGATGCCCCGGCAGGTCACGTCGTTGCGGGCGCCAAGAGAACCGTCCTCGTTGACCAGGAATTTCGGCACCAGGAACAGCGAAATGCCCCGGGTGCCGGCGGGCGCGTCGGGCAGCCGGGCCAGCACCAGATGGACGATATTGTCGGTGAGGTCGTGTTCGCCGTAGGTGATGTAGATCTTCTGACCGAAAATCCTGTAGGTGCCGTCCTCGGCGCGTTCCGCCCTCGTCCTCAGCGCCGCCAGATCCGAGCCGGCCTGCGGCTCGGTCAGGTTCATCGTGCCGGTCCATTTCCCGGTGACGAGGTTCTCCAGATAGAGCTGTTTCAGGCCATCGCTCGCGTGGGCGTCGATCGCCTCGATGGCACCTGAACTGAGAATGGGCGCGATGGCGAAGGACGGACAGGCCTCGTTCCACAGATCGACGGTCGCCGCCTGAAGCGCCTGGGGCAGGTCCTGTCCGCCGAACGCCGTCGGCCCGGAAAGTGTCGACCAGCCGCCGTCCAGCCACTGGCGATAGGCATCCGCCCATCCCCGCGGCGTCTCCACGCGCCCGTCGGAAAACCGGCTGCCTGCGCGGTCGCCCTCGGCGTTGAGCGGTGCCAGCGCCTCGGTCGCGAAACGTCCGGCTTCCTCCAGGATCGCGTCCACGAGATCCTCGGACAGGTCGGGAAACAGCCCTTCGGAAAGAACCCCGTCGAGCCCGGCCACCGTCTTGAGCGTAAAGGCGATCTCGTCTACGGGCGCACGATAGGCCATAAGATCAATCCTCCCGCGCCGTCTTGGGGCCGGAGGGCGGTTGGGGTCCGCGTCCGGCGCGCTCCGACGGGGGCGCGTCCCGCCGGACCTTGTCTGTCACGCAACACACTAGAAGGGCGCCGCGACCCGTCAATGGCCTTCGACAAAGATCCCCGATCCGAAGCTCTGGTGGCGCGACTGACGCAGCCCGAGGACGATCCGCAGGCCATCGCCGCCGCCGCGGACGCGCTGCGCAGAGGTGCACTCGTCGCGGTGCCGACCGAAACCGTCTACGGGCTCGCCTGCGATGCCGCCAGCGCCGAAGCGGTCGCGCGGCTCTACGCCGCCAAGGGCCGGCCGTCCATCAATCCGCTCATCGCCCATGTGGCCGACCTTGCCGCAGCCCACCGGGAGGGCGTCTTCGACCAGCGCGCCGAACGCCTGGCCGAGGCGTTCTGGCCCGGCCCCCTCACCCTCGTGCTTCCGCGCCAGCCGGATTGCCGCGTCTGCGAAGCGGCCAGCGCTGGCCTGTCGACGCTCGCGCTTCGTCTTCCGGCCGCACCGCTGATGCGCGCCCTGGCGGGCGAGCTCGGCCGTCCCATCGCCGCGCCGAGCGCAAATCTTTCCGGCCGGATCAGCGCCACCACTGCCGAAGCCGTGCTCGAGGATCTCGGCGGCGAGGTGGCCGTGGTTCTGGACAGCGGACCGAGCCCGGTCGGGGTGGAATCCACGATCGTCGATCTCTCCGGCCCCGAAGCGCGCCTCTTGCGCCCCGGCGGCCTCGCCCGCCGGGACATCGAAGCCGTGCTCGGAGCTCCCCTCGCCGCCCCACCCGTCGGCGCTGAGAGCGCTCCTGCCGCACCGGGGCTGCTGTCGTCCCACTACGCTCCCGAAGCCCGCGTGCGGCTTGCTGCGACCGAGGTCGGCGAGGGCGAGGCGCTGCTCGCGTTCGGTCCGGACCTGCCCGCCGGTGCCGAGCAGGCCGTCGCGGTGGTCAATCTGAGCCCGCGCGGAGACCTGAACGAAGCCGCCGCCGCCCTGTTTGCGGCCCTGCGGCGTCTCGACCGCTCCGGCGCGGCAACCATCGCCGTCGCCCCCATCCCCGGGGACGGGCTGGGCGAAGCGATCCGCGACCGGCTGAGGCGGGCGGCCGCTCCGCGTGGGAAACCGGACCGGCCCGATTGACAAGCCCCGACGACGCGTCGTCAGATCGCTTCCAATCACACAAATGGAAGTGCCCGGTGTCCACCCTCCTCCTGCATCATCCGAAATTCCTCGAGCACGAAACGCCCGAGGGGCATCCCGAACGCGCGGACCGACTGCGCGCCATCGACCGGATCCTGGAACACGAGCGGTTCCAGCAGCTCGAGCGCGACCTCGCCAAGCCGGCGGAGGAGGAGCAGATCGTGCGCTGCCACCCTGCCGACTACGTCGACCTTCTGCGCCGGAGCGTGCCGGAAACGGGCCTTGCCCGGATCGATGAGGATACGGCGATGTCGCCGGGCAGCTTCGAGGCCGCCCTTTTGGGCGCCGGCGCCGCCTGTACCGCCGTCGACGAGGTCATGAGCGGCAAGATCACCAACGCCTTCTGCGCGCTGCGCCCGCCAGGCCACCACGCCGAGAAGGCCTCGGCGATGGGCTTCTGCTTCTTCAACAACGCCGCGATCGCCGCCCGCCACGCCCAGGCCGTCTACGGCGCTGAGCGGGTCGCCATCATGGATTTCGACGTCCACCACGGCAACGGAACCCAGGACATCTTCTGGGACGATCCGACCGTGTTCTACGGCTCGACCCACCAGATGCCGCTCTATCCCGGCTCGGGCGCCCTGCGCGAAACCGGTGCCGGCAACATCTTCAATGCGCCGCTCTCAGCGGGGGCCGACGGCAAGGCCTTCCAGGAGGCGATGAACAGCCGCATCCTGCCGGCCATGAAGAACTTCAAGCCGGATCTGGTCATCATCTCCGCCGGCTTCGACGCCCATGCCCGGGACCCGCTCGCCGAGCTCAGGCTGGTGGAGGCGGATTTCGCCTGGGCCACTTACAAGCTGATGGAAATCGCGGATCAGTGCTGCAACAGCCGGGTGGTCTCGGTGCTGGAAGGCGGCTACGATCTGGAAGGGCTGGCGCGCTCCACTGCCGCCCACGTCATCGCCCTGATGGATTCCTGAGCGGGGTCCCCGGCGCCAATCCATACACCGAACGCAAAAGAGGCCGCGCGTGACCGACACGCCCCCACAGATTCCCGAGGATGTCGCCGCCATGAGCTTCGAGCAGGCTCTGGCCGAACTTGAGAAGATCGTCGGGCGGCTGGAACAGGGCGAAGTGCCGCTGGAGGAATCGATCGCGATCTACGAGCGCGGCGAGGCCCTGAAGAATCACTGCGAGACGCTCCTCAAGCGGGCCGAGCTGCGCGTGGAGAAGATCCAGGCCCGCGCCGACGGTACCGCGGCCTCAACGGAAGCGTTCGACCCGAGCTGAGAGCAAATCCCAGGAAAAGTGGGAACCGGTTTTCCGTGCGAAGCTAGGCGCGACGCGCGCTGGCGACGGTGACCTGATCGCGCCCCAGCGCCTCGAACACCGTGCGGACGATACCCTGGGCGTCGAGGCCGGCCGCAGCATACATCTGCTCCGGCTTGTCCTGATCGACGAACACGTCCGGCATCACCAGCGGACGCACCCGAAGCCCGTTTTCCAGAAGCCCGGCGCCGGCGAGATAGTGCAGCACCTGGCTGGAGAACCCGCCCACGGAGCCTTCCTCGACGGTGATCAGGATCTGATGCTCCCGCGCGAGCCGGCCGATCAGGTCCGTGTCGATCGGCTTGGCGAAGCGCGCGTCGGCAACCGTCGTGGAAACGCCCTGGGCCTCCAGTTCCTCCGCCGCCTTCAGCGCGGAGGACAGGCGCGTCCCCAGCGAGAGGATCGCGACGGTGGTGCCTTCGCGCAGGACGCGCCCCTTGCCGATCGCAAGCGGTACGCCCGCTTCCGGCATCTCGACCCCGACACCTTCGCCGCGGGGATAGCGGAAGGCGATCGGCCCGCTGTCGTGGGCCGCCGCCGTCGCCACCATGTGGCGCAGCTCCGCTTCGTCCGCCGCCGCCATCACGGTGAAGCCGGGCAAACAGGACAGATAGGCGACGTCGAAGGAGCCGGCATGGGTCGACCCGTCGGCGCCGACATATCCAGCGCGGTCGATCGCGAAGCGCACCGGCAGTTCCTGGATGGCTACGTCGTGGACGATCTGGTCGTAGGCGCGCTGCAGGAAGGTCGAATAGATGGCGGCGAACGGTTTCATGCCGGCGGCGGCCAGGCCTGCCGCGAACGTCACGCCGTGCTGCTCGGCGATCCCCACGTCGAAGGTGCGGCTCGGAAACACCTCCTCGAACAGGTCGATCCCGGTACCGGACGGCATGGCCGCGGTGATGGCAACGATGCGGTCGTCCTTGCGCGCTTCGTTGATGAGGCTCTGGCCGAACACCTTGGTGTAGCTCGGTGCGTTCGACACGGCCTTGGCCTGCTTGCCGGTGACCACGTCGAACTTGGACACGCCGTGATACTTGTCCGACGAGCCTTCCGCCGGCGCATAGCCCTTGCCCTTCTGGGTGATGGCGTGAACCAGGATCGGGCCGCGCTTGGCGTCGCGCACGTTCCTGAGCACCGGCAGAAGATGCTGCAGGTTGTGACCGTCGATCGGGCCGACATAATAGAAGCCCATTTCCTCGAACAGCGTGCCGCCCATGGCCAGTCCGCGGGCGAACTCCTCCGCGCGCGCCGCACCGCGTTCCACGAAGCGCGGCAGGTGGCTCACCAGCCCCTTCACCGCTTCGCGCATGGAGACATAGGCGTCGCCGGAGGTCAGCCGGGCGAGATAGGCGCTCATGGCGCCGACCGGCGGCGCGATCGACATGTCGTTGTCGTTGAGGATGACGATCAGACGCTCGTCCATCGCGCCGGCGTTGTTCATCGCCTCGTAGGCCATGCCCGCCGACATGGCGCCGTCGCCGATCACCGAGACCACGTTGTGCTTCTCGCCGGCGAGATCCCGCGCCACGGCAAAGCCGAGGCCGGCGGAAATGGAGGTCGAGGAGTGGGCCGCGCCGAACGGGTCGAACTCCGATTCGCTCCGCTTGGTGAAGCCGGACAGGCCGCCGCCCTGGCGCAGCGTGCGGATCCGGTCGCGGCGTCCGGTCAGGATCTTGTGCGGATAGCACTGATGGCCGACGTCCCAGATCACCTTGTCGCGCGGCGTGTCGAACACGTAGTGAAGCGCCACCGTGAGCTCGACGACACCCAGACCCGCGCCGAGATGTCCCCCGGTGACCGAGACGGCGTCGATGGTCTCCTGCCGCAGTTCGTCCGCCAGCTGCCGCAGATCGTGGTCGGCGAAGTGACGGAGATCGGACGGATCGCGCACCTGATCCAGGAGCGGGGTGCGGGAGGTCGGTTCGGTCGCGTCGGTCATACTGTCCCTTAATGCGAACGGGTTGCCCGAAAGCCGAGCGAGCAAGATCGTGCCATTGTGGCAAATCGGGGATCGTTCCGTCGACCGTCGGTTGACGGAGACGTCGACTGCCTCCTCGGATCGGTGGTCCGTGCGGTTCAGCGCTCGGGCAGCGGGATCAGTTCGTGCTCGCCCGGTACCGGAGCGAAGCGGCCCGCCTTCCAGTCCGCCTTGGCGTCTTCGATGCGTTCCTTAGACGAAGACACGAAATTCCACCAGATGTGACGCGGTCCGTCCATGCTCTCGCCGCCGACAATGACCAGACGGGTGGCCGTCCGGGCCAGGATCGTCGCGGCATGGCGCGGATGGAACACGATCAGGCGGCCGGGCTCGTAGCGCTCTCCCCCGATCTCGATGTCCCCGGACATCACGTAGATCGCCCGCTCTTCGGCGCCGGTATCCAGCGGCAGTTGCGCCCCTGCGTCGAGCGCCACATCGGCGTAGATCGTGTCGGAATAGGTCTTCACCGAAGCCGAGAGACCGTAGAGCGACCCGATCATCACCCTTACGCGCTTCCCGTCCGCATCCAGCGTCGGCAGGTCGTCGCCGGTGTGATGGAAAAACGCGGGATCGGTCTCCTCCGCGTCCTTCGGCAGCGCGACCCACAGCTGCAGGCCGAGCATGTGCGGACCCTTCAGCCGCTCTTCGCCCGGCGACCGCTCGGAGTGGGCGATCCCCTTGCCGGCGGTCATCCAGTTGACTTCGCCCGGGCGGATCGCCTGCACCGTGCCGAGGCTGTCGCGGTGCATGATCTCTCCGTCGAAGAGATAGGTGACCGTCGCCAGCCCGATATGGGGATGCGGGCGGACGTCGAGCCCCTCGCCGACCGGCATGTCAGCCGGCCCCATCTGGTCGAAGAAGATGAACGGGCCGACCATTTGCCGCTTTGCCGACGGCAGGGCGCGGCGCACCTCGAAGCTGCCGATGTCGCGCGCACGCGGCACGATCACCGTTTCGATCGGCGACCCGCCGTCCTCGGTGCATTCGGGATTGTCAGCGGGCTGCCAGCTCATGCGTTTTTCCACCTTCGACACCGGTCCGTCCTTACGACCGTCACCACCCTTATTTAGGTTTTCCGTCAACCCGGACCAGTTCGGCGCGGCTTGCATATTTCGTGCATTGCCTTGCCCCTTTGTCTGAGGGTAAGCGGTCTTTCGGGAGATCGAAACATTCGTCCTGCCCAGTCATTCAGGTGTGGCCAATGGTCCAAGCACTGACGCCCGTTGTCGCCGTCCTGATCGGTACCGGTTTCATGCTCGCCGGTTACGGCCTTCAGTCGACCCTGCTGCCCCTGCGCGGTGAGGTCGAAGGCTTCTCGGCCCTGTCCCTGGGCATGCTCGGATCGGCCTACTATATCGGTTTCGTCGCGGGCTGCCTGTTCGGCCCGTTCGTCATCCTGCGGTCCGGCCACATCCGGGCCTTCGCCGCCATGGTCGCGATCGGTTCGGCGGCCGCGCTGGCGTTTCCGCTACTGGTGGCCCCGACCAGCTGGAGCCTGTTCCGGCTCCTGTTCGGCTTCTGCATCGCCTGCCTCTACATCATCGTCGAGAGCTGGCTGAACGAGAAGGCCACCAACAAGACGCGCGGTCAGGTGATGTCCGCTTACGTGCTGGTGAGCTTCGGGACGATCATGCTCGGCCAGCTGGCCGTCACGCTCTACCCGATCCAGGACTTCGCCCAGTTCGCGCTCGCCTCGATCCTGCTGTCGCTGGCGGCTGTGCCGATCGCGCTGACCACCTCTGGCCAGCCGGCTCCGATCGCCGTCGTTCGCTTCCGGCCCTTTCAGCTCTACCGCAGCACGCCCGCGGCCTTCGTCGGCGCCACCGGAAGCGGCCTCATCCTGGGTGCGATCTGGGGCTTCGGTCCCGTCTTCGTCACCTCGCGCGGCTTCTCCCCGAACGAAGGCGCGATCTTCATGAGCCTCTGTTTCGTCGGCGGTGCGCTCGGCCAGTATCCGCTGGGCCGGCTGTCCGACTTCTACGACCGGCGCCTGGTCATGGTCGGAGCGATGGTGGCCTCAACGATCTTCGCGGTCATTCTCGGCCAGACCGCGTCGCCGAACTGGTACGTGCTCGGCGGGCTCGGCTTCGCATTCGGCGCGATGGCGTTTCCCGGCTATTCGCTGGCCGCCGCCCACGCTTTCGACCTCACCCAGCAGGAGGACATGGTCGAGACCTCGGCGACCATCCTGCTTCTGTACGGCGTCGGTTCCATCATCGGGCCGCTGATCGCCGCCGTTGTCATGCAGATAGCCGGAACCGGCGGCCTGTTCATCTACTGCGCCGCAATCCAACTCCTGCTCGCCGCCTTCATCGCCCTGCGCATCAGCCTCAGGGCGGCCTTGAAGACCGAAGAGAAATCCGACTTCGACATCTACTCCACCGCCACCGTCGGCGGCGCCATCACCCCGGAAGCCGTCGACGAAAGCCATCCCCAGATGGAGACGCCGGAACCCGCCGAGACCGTGGAGTCGGAGTTCGATCACCTCGTCGAGACGGCAGGATTTCCGGTTCCGGACGCGGAGACCGACTACGACGACATCCTCGTTCCGGCCACCGACGAAGACCCGATCGACGCCTTCGGCGACGAGGTCAACCAGTCGGGCCGTAGCGCACCGGACAAGGGACGACACTGACGCCCTCGCCGGTGGACGCCTCGGAGCTTCTCAAGTCAGGCTGCACCGCCGCCAGGGACCTGCGACCCACCGCCGCCCGCAGATCGGTTTTCAGCGCCCTGTCGAGCACCTAAATTCCGCTCACGCCGAAGCACTCGGCCAAACAAGCACAAAGGCAAATAACCGAGCATGAAGGCAGTTCGCTACATCGCCTGGGGTCTGGTCGTGATCGTCGCCGCAGCCGCGATCGTCGCCTCGCTCGGCTGGTACACCGGCCAGATCGGCGACAAGCCCGCGGGAGTCGCGTCCATCGGCGGCCCGTTCACCCTGGTCAACACGGACGGAGAGACGGTCACGCTGGCCGATTTCGACGACAAGCCGCGGGCGATGTTCTTCGGCTTCACCTTCTGCCCCGACGTCTGCCCGACCACCCTCTACGAGGCCGGCGGCTGGCTCAATGCCCTGGGCGACAAGGCGGACGATCTCACCATGATCTACGTCACCGTCGACCCGGAGCGCGACACGCCGGAGCAGATGAAGAACTACCTCTCCTCCTTCGACCCGCGCATCGTCGGACTGACCGGTTCCCAGGAGCAGGTGGACGAAGCGATCCGGAACTACCGAGTCTATGCCCGCAAGGTGGAGCTGGACGACGGCGGCTACACGATGGACCACACGGCATCGGTCATGCTGTTCGACGAGGACGGCACCTTCAAGGGCACCATCGACTACAAGGAATCGACGCAGAACGCGGTGGCCAAGCTGGAACGTCTGGTCGGCAGCTGAAGCCGTTACCGCTCGGATGGAACCGTCCGGGCGGGAAGCAGCGGCCGTTGCTTCACCAGCGTGACCATGACTCGATCGTTCTGACCGGTTTCGCCCGACGGGGGCCGGAGCCGGACCTTGTGCCTGCCCGCCCGGCGGACGTAAACTGCTGAAAAGCTCCGCCGCAGATCCGATGGGCGGGGCGCTCCGGGAGCGCGGACGACGAATGACCTGGCCGGCCCGCATCGGCATATCGGCGAGCCTTGTTGCGCTCTTCACCTTGGCGGCCGTGCTGTGGCTCAGCTACGGAGAGGGTGTGTTCGTCGAGCATATGCTCGCCTCGCTCGCCGGCTGCTTCTGACCAGGACACCCTTTGACCGACCGTGCCCTCGCCGACAATCCGGCCCATTCAGATCCGTCACGCCTGCGCCTCGACCAGGCCCTCGCCGAGCGCGGTCTGGCGCGCTCGCGGGCGGCGGCCCGCGACGCCATCCTGCGTGGAACCGTGACCGTCGACGGCCGTCCATGCCGACGTCCCGCGCAACGGATCGCTGCCGACGCAGACCTTGAAATGGACGATCCCGCCGGGGGCTATGTCTCGCGCAGCGCGCTGAAGCTGGTCGCCGCCCTCGACGCCTTCGCCATAGACGTCACCGGGCGCAACGCGCTCGATCTCGGCGCCTCCACCGGCGGCTTCACCCAGGTCCTGCTGGAGCGGGGCGCCGGCAGCGTCACCGCCATCGACGTCGGCCACGGGCAACTCGCGCCCCTCATCGCCGACGATCCCCGCGTTCGCTCGATCGAGGGCCTGAACGCCCGCGATCTGAGCGCCGCCCATCTTCAGGCGGCTCCCGACCTAATCGTCGCCGACCTCAGCTTCATTTCGCTGACCCAGGCACTGGAGCCGGCCCTGGCGCTGGCGGCGCCGTCGGCCCGCCTGGTCACTCTGGTCAAGCCGCAGTTCGAGGTCGGCCGGGACTGGATCGGCAAGGGCGGTCTGGTCCGCGAGGACGCTCCGATCGCGGCCATGTTCGAACGCCTTCAGGCCTTTCTGGAAGACGCCGGGTGGACCGCCGGATCACCGATCCCCGCGCCGCTGACCGGTGGCGACGGCAATCAGGAATATCTCCTGGATGCGCGGAGGCCCCGCTGATGCGCCGTCAGCAGTCCAGGCGCAAGAGCCGCGCAAAACCGGCCGCGCCTCCCCGCGCGCTTACGGTCACCATTGCCGAGCTGGGCCACCAGGGCGACGGCGTCGTCGCGTCCGAGCCCCCTCTCTACGTTCCCCTGACGCTGCCCGGCGAGATCGTCGATGTCGAGGCGGTCGGCGCGCGCGGAACCGTCAAGACGGTTCGCCAGGCTTCGCCGGACCGGGTGAGCCCGCCCTGCCCGCATTTCGGCGTCTGTGGCGGCTGTTCCGTCCAGCATATGGACCAGACCGCTTACCTCGCGTGGAAGCAGGCCCTGGTGGCGGGCGCGCTTGCGGCACGCGGCCTCGACGTGCCCGTCGACCCTGTCGTTCCGGCCCGCCCCGGCACGCGGCGGCGGGCCGTTGTGGCCGCGAGAAGCGCCGGCCGGCAGGTCCGGCTGGGCTATCACGGCCGCATGAGCCATGACCTTGCCGACATCGAAAGCTGCCTGATCCTGACGCCGGGCCTGCAGGCCCTTCTGCCGACGCTTCGACAGCTCGTCCCGATGTTCGCCAGGCCGAAGGACGAACTGCGGCTCACCGTGACCGAGACGTCCACCGGCTTCGACCTCGCGCTCGCCGGCGGCAACGAGCCGGGACATCAGGCGATCGCGGAGCTGGCCGGCATCATGGACCGGGCCGGAATCGCCCGGGTCACCCTCGACGGCGAGACGGTGGCAAACCTCACAGAGCCGATGGTCAAGATCGGAACGGCGCGCGTGGCGCTGCCGGCGGGCGGGTTCCTGCAGGCGACCGTCGATGCGGAAACGTCCCTTGCCGAGGCGGTCGGTCAGGCGCTGGCCGGCGGGAAGCGCTGCGTCGACCTGTTCGCCGGCGTCGGCACATTCGCGCTTCGTCTGGCCGAAACGATGCCCGTCCACATGGCGGAATCCGAAGCGTCCCACCTCGAGGCCGGCGTCGCCGCCGGCAAGCGGACCGAGGGGCTCAAGCCGGTGAGCGGCGAGGTCCGCGACCTGTTCGCCTTCCCGCTGTCGGCGAAGGAGCTTTCCCGGTACGACGCCCTGGTCTTCGATCCGCCGCGGGCCGGGGCCGCCGCCCAGGCCGCCGAAATCGCCGCTTCCGGCGTGAAGCGGGTCGCCGCGGTCTCCTGCAATCCGGCCACGCTGGCGCGCGATCTCCGGATCCTGGTCGACGGCGGCTACGTGGTCGACCGTGTCGCACCCGTGGACCAGTTCCTCTACGCGCCCCATATCGAAGTGGTCGCCACCCTGTCGCGGCCCGGCAAATAGCGGGCAACGGATGGGGATATGTCGAAGGCCGCACGCGATCCGCGCGGTCAGGCGACGTGCCCGGGAGGTCCCTCTATGGCGTTGACGCCGTTCGAACGCTTTTCCACGCGGGCCCGGTTCGTGGTGTCCCAGGGCGCCCGCGTCGGCTGGTATGGGACCCAGAGCATCCTGGCGTCCCGCATGGTCGACCGGATCGGCCGCTCGCTTCCGGAGGAGGAGCGACGGACGGCGCGCACCGAGCGGCCGGTGCCGAGCCGGGCGGAGCTGTTCGCCGACGTTCGAAACCTGCTTCTGCGGGACATGAGGAACGTCGAGGCCGGCCTCTATCCGATGCCCCGCGACGAACGCGGCGGCATTGCCGGGGCGCTGCGCCGGTCCCGGGCCTATTTCGACGATCTACCTGAAGTGGTCCGCCGCCGCCACACCCACTCCTACGGCGAAGTGGGCAAACTTCCCTCCGAGCCAACCCGCCCCGACTACTATCTCCAGAATTTCCACTTCCAGAGCGACGGGTGGATGAGCGAGCATTCGGCGCGCCTCTACGACACCCAGGTGGAGACCCTGTTTCTCGGCGCGGCCGCGGCCATGCGCCGGCAGGCCCTGGTGCCCATTGCCGGCGAGCTCGCCCGCAGGGACCAGCGCCGGATGGGCTATATCGACCTCGGCTGCGGCACCGGCTCGTTCCTGCGCACCGTGAACCAGGCGTTTCCGCGGCTTGCGACCGTCGGTGTCGATCTGTCCGAAGCCTACGCCGCCCACACCCGCGATGCCGTCGGCAGCCGGCCGCGCACCGGCGCCGTCGTGGCCGCCGGCGAGACGCTTCCCTTCGCCGACCGTGGCATCGACATCGCGACCGCCATCTATCTGTTCCACGAGCTGCCGCCGGAGGTCCGCACGACGGTCGCCCGCGAACTTGCCAGAGCCGTCCGGCCGAAGGGCCTGGTCGTGATCGTCGATTCGCTCCAGTTCGGTGACCGGCCGGATTTCGACGGTCTGCTGGAGATCTTCCCGCAGCTTTTCCACGAGCCCTATTATCGCGGCTATCTCGTCGCCGACCTCAACGAGACTTTCGAGGAGGCCGGGTTTGCGGTGGAGGACAGCTTCACGGCGTTCCTGTCGAAGGTCACCGTGCTGAGAAGAAAGTCTTCGCGTGTGACTAAAAAGTCATAAATCCGGCGTAGTTGTCGCGTGTATTCGGAGCCGGAAGTTGCACGGACCGGCTGGTCGTCATGGTGCCGACATGCGCAAGATCGCTCTGCAGACACTGGCCTATGTCTGCCTCATTCTGGGGCTTCTGACAGTTTGGACGCCGATCCCGACCGGGCTGCCTCTGTTGGCCGTCGGGCTCTTCCTGCTGGTCGCCAGCAACCGGGCGGCGAAGCAGAAGCTGCGGGCGGTCCGGTCCAGCTATCCGCGGATCGATCGCGGGATCGAATGGGTCGAGGCGCGGGCCCACCGGTCGATGGCGGTGACCCTCAAGCGGACCCGCCCGTTCCGCGCCAAGGCAAAAGCCAAGATCGGATCGATCACGCCCTTGCCGGCATCCGGTGGAGAAAAGCCTCCCGGCACTCTCTGACGCGCGACCGAATCGTCAGCGAGTGTTCTGACCGGCCACCCGGTGAAACGCCTTCACCCGCCGGACCACCACGGCCGGATCGGCCGACAGCGTATCCAGCTTGATGTCCAGCCGGTCGGGTCCCTTGCGCGACCAGTTCCGGCTCATCAGCCGGCGCCACCAGGGCACGGTTTCCGGCACGACGATCGCCTTTTCGAGCGGAACGGCGAGCCGAACGATCAGCTTCGAGAAGTTCATCGTCCTCAGGCTGGTCTCGAAGACGTCGATCTCGGCGATCGCCGACCAGCCGATGATGCCGATCCGCTCGACGTAGAGGCCCTGCATGTTGGCGCCGAGCTGCGGCCGCTTGGCCTCGATCAGCGGCCGGAAATAGACCGTGCTGCACAGGCCGATCAGGGAGAGGACCAGCGCCGCCGGCTGCCCGCGCACCACGGTGACCAGCGACCCGATGACGATCAGCGTCGCGCCGCCGTAGACGAGTGCTTCCCCGGCATTGGAATCGAAGCCGACCGCGAACGCCTTGGGCATCGGGACCGGCCCGTCGAGGTTCTCCTCATCCGCCGCTGTCATCGAGGATCTCTGTCGAATTGATGGAGATCCCGAACCCGCCGAGCCCCACATAGTGGCGTTCCTTGCTCGCCAGGAGCCGGATCGAGCTGACCCCGAGATCGCGCAGGATCTGGGCACCGAGGCCGATCTCCCGCCATTCGTCCTCGCGCTGGCGGGCGGTGTCGTGTTCCTCGTCCAGCCCCAGCGCATTGCGCGCCCGCTCCGAACTCGGCGCCACGCCCGCCGAGCCGTCGCGCAGATAGACGACCACGCCGCGCTTGGCCTCGTCGATGCGCTCAAGGATGCGCTCGATCGGGCGATCCTTGCCGAACACGTCCTCCGGAAGCGCTTCGCGCTGAAGCCGCGCCGGGATCGATTCACCGTCGCGGATGTCGCCGAAGATCAGCGCTAGGTGCTGGACGGTATCGAAGCGGGTGCGATAGCTGACCGCCTGCGCCTCGCCGATCGGCGTCTGGATGATCGCCTCGCCGGCGCGCTCCACCAGCCGCTCGGTGCGCTGCCGCCACGCGATCAGATCCGCGACCGAAACGGTCTTCAGACCGTGCTCGTCGGCAAAGCCCGTCACCTGGTCACCGCGCTTTACCGTCCCGTCGTCGTTGACCAGCTCGCAGATCACGCCGACCGGCGGCAGTCCGGCGAGCTTGCACAGATCGACGGCGGCTTCCGTATGGCCGGAGCGCATCAGCACTCCGCCGTCCCGGGCGATCAGCGGAAAGACGTGACCCGGACGCACGAAATCGCCGCCGCCGGAATTGGGATTGGCGAGCGCCCGGACGGTATTGCACCGCTCTTCGGCGGAAATGCCGGTGGTCAGGCCGTGGCGCACGTCGACGGACACCGTGAAGGCGGTCGAAAGCGGCGCGTTGTTGTCGGACACCATCGGCGCGAGGTTGAGACGCTCGGCGTCGGCCCGCGTCATCGGCGCGCAGACAATGCCGCTGGTGTGCCGGACGATGAAGGCGAGCTTTTCCGGCGTGGCGTGGTTTGCCGCCACGATCAGGTCGCCCTCGTTCTCGCGGTCGTTGTCGTCGGTCACGACGACGATCTCGCCGCGCTCGAACGCACGGATCGCGTCGGCGACGCGGCTGGCCTCTTCGGTCATGATACTCCTGTCTCGCTGATTGGCGCACCGACCTGGCCGCGATGGCGCAGCGCATGATCGGCGAGCACGAGCGCGAGCATCGCTTCGCCGACCGGAACGGCGCGGATGCCAACGCATGGATCGTGACGGCCTTTGGTGGACACGTCCACCGCCTCGCCCGACTGCGTGATCGAGCGGCGCGGTGTGAGGATCGATGAGGTCGGTTTCACCGCGAACCGGACCACGACCGGCTGGCCGGTGGATATGCCGCCCAGAACGCCGCCGGCGTGGTTGGAAGCGAACCGCGGGGTTCCGTCGTTGCCCGGGATCATCTCGTCGGCGTTCTCTTCGCCCGAGAGGACCGCGGCGGCGAACCCCGCCCCGATCTCGACGCCCTTCACCGCGTTGATCGACATCATGGCCGATGCCAGATCCTGATCGAGCTTTCCGTAGATCGGC
Source organism: Amorphus orientalis (assembly GCF_030814015.1). Taxonomy (NCBI): domain Bacteria; kingdom Pseudomonadati; phylum Pseudomonadota; class Alphaproteobacteria; order Hyphomicrobiales; family Amorphaceae; genus Amorphus; species Amorphus orientalis. Next base: position 896,552 of record NZ_JAUSUL010000001.1, on the reverse strand, counting down.
GCACCCCACCCGGGCGGGACGCCTTCGGCGACCACCTCGACCACGGCGCCCGTCGACGAGCCCCGCTTGCGAACGCTGTCGAGATAGTCGCTCCAGACCTCCACCGTGCCCGGATCGGGGCAGAAGAATGGATTTTCGCCGACCTGGTCCCAGTCCCAGGCGGTACGGTCGATCTCGTGCGGACCGATTTGGACGAGCGCGCCCCGGATCCGGACGCCGGCCACCACCTTGGCCGCGATCGCGCCGGCAGCCACCCGAGCCGCGGTCTCGCGCGCGGAGGACCGGCCGCCGCCGCGCGGGTCGCGCAGTCCGTACTTGGTGTCGTAGGTGAAGTCGGCGTGGCCCGGCCGGTAGCGGTCGGAGATCGCGCCGTAGTCCTTGGAGCGCTGGTCGACGTTTTCGATCAGAAGCGCGATCGGAGTGCCGGTGGTCCGGGTCACACCCGCCTCGTCCTCCATCACGCCGGAGAGGATACGCACCTCGTCCGGCTCGCGGCGCTGGGTGGTGAAGCGCGACTGACCCGGACGGCGCCGGTCGAGCGCGGTCTGGATCTCCTCGCGGGTGATCGCGATGCCGGGCGGGCAGCCGTCGACGACGCAGCCGATCGCCGGGCCGTGGCTTTCCCCGAAGGTCGTAAGGCGGAACAGATGGCCGAAAGTGTTGTGGGACATGGATCCGACTGTGCGGTGTGTGCGGCTTTCATCTAGATAGCTGCGGCCCGGCGGTCAAACCGCAAGCCGCATGGCAGGCCTGCGGCACGGGTGATCAGAACAGGTCGACGGCCCCCGCCCGGAACACGGCGATGCGGTCCTGGGGCGCATGGAGCCCCGGCGCCTCTGCCGGCGGCGTCCCCACGATCAGATGATGCAGCACCCGGTAGACGCCACCGTGAGCGACGACGACGCTGTCGCGCTCGAGGCCCGACAGCCAGGCGCCGACACGGACGGTCAGATCCGCATAGCTCTCGCCGCCGGGGGGCACGAAGCCCCACTTGTCGTTGCGCCGGGCACGGACCGCCTCGGGGTCCACGGCCTTCAGTTCCTTGATCGTGTGGCCGCGCCACTTGCCGAACGCAAGCTCGCGCACGCTGTCTTCGGTGCGGTATCCGGCCGGATCGAGCCCCATTTCGGACCGGACGATCTCCATCGTCTCCCGGGCCCGCGACAGCGGCGAGGCCAGCCAGTCCAGGCCGTCCGCCGTCCGCTCCAGAAGCGGCAGCACCTCGGCCAGACGCGCGCCGTTGCGGCGCGCCTGGTCGCGCCCGCGGGCATTGATCGGAACGTCACTTTCGCCCTGGAGGCGCGCTTCCGCGTTCCAGTCGGTCTCGCCGTGGCGAATGTGAATGAGGATCCGTCCGTCGGCGAGGCCCGTGTCAGGCGCGGACACGGGCGCTCAGTCCTTGACCGTGGAGATATCCGGCGCGTCGACGGCCTTCATGCCGACCACGTGATAGCCCGCGTCGACGTGATGAACCTCGCCGGTGACGCTGCGCGACAGCGGCGACAGCAGATAGAGCGCGGCGTCGCCGACCTCTTCGATGGTTACGGTCTTCCGCAGCGGGGCGTTCAGCTCGTTCCACTTGAGGATATAGCGAAGATCGCCGATGCCGGACGCGGCCAGGGTGCGGATCGGCCCGGCCGACAGGGCGTTCACGCGCACCTTCTTCGGGCCCATGTCCACCGCCAGATAGCGCACGCTCGCCTCCAGCGCGGCCTTTGCGACGCCCATCACGTTGTAGTGCGGCATCACCTTCTCGGCGCCGTAATAGGTCAGCGTGAGGATCGATCCGCCCTCGTTCATGAGCGGCTCGGCGCGCTGGGCGACGGCCGTGAGCGAGTAGCAGGAGATCTGAAGGGTCCGCGCGAAATTGTCCGGTCGGGTGTCCAGATAACGCCCGGTCAGCTGGTCTCGATCGGAAAACGCGATGGCATGAACGACGAAATCGATACCGCCCCAGGCTTGGCGTACGTTCTCGAAAACCGCGTCGATCGATTCCGGCTCGGTCACATCGCAATGGCCCGCGACGAAGGCGCCGAGTTCCTCGGCGAGCGGTTCGACCCGCTTGCGCAGGGCGTCTCCCTGGTATGTGAGCGCGATCTCTCCGCCGTGGTCGCGCACCGCCTTGGCAATGCCCCAAGCCATCGACCGATTGTTCGCGACACCCAAAATCAGGCCCCGTTTGCCTGCCATGATGCCGCGCGTATCTGACATGAGATCCTTTGATTTCCGCTTGTTTGAGAGGCCTGTCGCCCAAGTCGCACCGATATGGCACACGGCCTTGAGGGCTTCAAGCGGCCAGAGGATCTTCCGCCCGGCCTATCCAACCTCTTATCCGCCTCGACGCCGGTGGACCACCGTGCAAAAGTCCGGGCCATGACAAGCAGAAAACCGCCTTCTCCGGAGCTGATCGGCCGGTTTGCCGCCATCGTCGGAGATCGCTACGCGCTCACCGACCCGGATACCCAGGCCCCCTTCCTGACGGAATGGCGACGGCTTTATCACGGCCGGACGCCGATCGTCCTGAGGCCGGGCAGTGTTGCCGAAGTGGCCGAGATTCTGAAGCTGGCGAGCGAATCAGGCACCTCTGTCGTTCCCCAGAGCGGCAACACGGGGTTGGTCGGCGCCCAGGTGCCGGACGAGAGCGGAAGCGAGATCGTGGTCTCGGTGTCGCGGCTCGACGCGATCCGCGCGGTCGATCCGCAAGGGTTCACCATGACCGTGGAAGCCGGCGTGATCCTGGAACGTGTCCAGCAGGCCGCCGACGAGGTGGACCGGCTGTTTCCGCTGTCGCTCGCCGCCGAAGGCTCCTGCGAGATCGGCGGCAACATCTCCACCAATGCCGGCGGCACAGGGGTCCTTGCCTACGGCAACACCCGTGACCTCGTCCTCGGCCTGGAGGTCGTGCTGCCCACAGGCGAGATCTGGAACGGGCTCAGGCGCCTGCGCAAAGACAACACGGGCTACGACCTGAAACACCTGTTCATCGGGGCGGAGGGCACCCTGGGCATCGTCACCGCGGCGGTGCTGAAACTGTTTCCCAAGCCGGCCGCCCGCGAGGTCGCCATCGTCGGCCTGGCCCGTCCCGAGGACGCCGTTGCCCTGTTCGACCGGGTCAAGAAGGCGGCTGGCAACTCGGTTGTCGCCTTCGAGCTGATGGCGCGGCGCGGACTGGAGTTCGTGCTCACCCATGTCGACGGCGCCCGCGACCCCATGGCCGAGCCTCACCCCTGGTACGTGCTTGTGGAAATCGCGTCGGGCCACGGTCGCGACGAGGCCCGCGGTCTCATCGAGGAGACGCTGGGCGAGGCCTTCGAGGCCGGCCTGATCAGCGACGCGGCGGTTGCGGAAAGCCTCGATCAGGCCGCCGACTTCTGGCACCTGCGGCACATGTTGTCGGAGGTGCAGCTGCACGAGGGCGGCTCCATCAAGCACGACATCGCCGTGCCCATTGCCGCCATACCGGCCTTCCTCGACGAAGCCAACGCCGCGGTGGAGAAGCTCATTCCGGGCTGCCGTCCGGTTCCCTTCGGCCATCTCGGCGACGGCAACCTCCACTACAACATCAGCCAGCCGGAAGGTGCCGACAAGGAAGAGTACCTGGCCCGTTGGGACGACATGAGCGCGGTGGTCCACGAGATCGTCCGGGCCCATGACGGATCCATTTCGGCCGAGCACGGCATCGGCCGGCTGAAGCGGCACCTGATGGACACCGTACGCGACCCCCTCGAGCTGGACCTTATGCGCCGGGTGAAGCGGTCCTTCGATCCGAACGGCATCATGAATCCGGGACGCGTTCTCTAGTCTGTGAATTTTGGGGGCGAACTGAATGGCGAGAATCTGGGGGCGGAACACGTCGGCGAACGTCCAGAAGGCGATGTGGGCTGCCGGGGAGATCGGACTGCGCGTCGAGCGCATCGATATTGGCGGTCCGTTCGGCGGCAACCGCGAAGCGGCCTACCTTGCGCTCAATCCCAACGGCCTGATTCCGACGCTTGAGGAAGACGACGGCTTCGTCATGTGGGAATCGAACGCCATCGTGCGCTATCTGGCCGAACGGCACGGGGCGGGTATTCACCCGCCGGATCTTCGGGCGCGGGCGGTCGCAGACCAGTGGATGGACTGGGAGCTCAGCGTCCTGTCGCCGGCGATGTTTCCGGTGTTCTGGGGCCTTGTCCGCACCAAACCGGAAGACCGAAACGAGCAGGCGATCGCCGCCGGGATCGAGAAGGCGACCGCAGCGCTGCGCGTCCTGGACGACCGCCTTGCCGAGAGCGCGTTCGTGGCGGGCGACGCCTTTTCCGTCGGGGACATTCCGCCCGCCGTTCACATTCGGCGTTTCCTGGAGCTGGTGGCGGACCGGCCGCCCCTGCCGAACGTCGAGCGCTGGTACGCGGCCATTGCCGAACGGCCCGCCTTCCAGACCCATGTGACGGCAATCGCCCTGACCTGAGGCGCGCTCCGTCCCGCTCGTTGACCCGCTCAGTCGAAGAGATCGATCTGTCCGGCAGCCGGCTTCTTTTCCGTCTCCTCGGGCGCCTCGGCCGCGGCCGGGCTCTCCGGTTCGATCGGGGACTGAACGAACGGACCGTCATTCGTCACGGCGTTCACCGCCGTGCTGACGGGGACGGCCTCGAACGCATCGTCGGGGGCCGGTCCGATCAGCGAGGCGGCCGTCTTCGCGTTGATCGTGCGCGTGTCGAGCCACATCGCGAAATCATCCGGCCGGATCACCGCAGGCATGCGGTCGTGGATCGGCTTGAGCGACGGGCTCGCGGCGGTCGTGACGATGGCCGCGGTGTCGATGACGCCGCCCTGCGGATCGCTCCAGTCCTCCCACAGCCCGGCGAACGCCACGATCCCCCCGCCTTTCGGGCGGATGAAATAGGGCTGCGCCCGCGTCCCCTTGCGCTTCTGCCATTCATAGAAGCCGGTGGCCGGGATCAGGCAGCGCCGGTGCCGCATCGCCGCGCGAAAGGACGGTTTTTCGGCCGCAGTCTCTCCACGCGCGTTGATCAGGAGCGACATCGTCGAGGGATCCTTGGTCCAGCCGGGAATGAGGCCCCAGCGCGCCAGCACCAGCCGACGCCGGCCCGGCTCGTCTTCCGTGAGGATCAGGATCGGTTGCGAGGGCGCGATGTTGTAACGCGGCGGCGCCGCGTGCGCCGCCTCGGCCCCGAACAGCTCCTGAACCGCTTCCGGCGGTGCAACCAGAGTGTATCGACCGCACATGTCCGCGCTCCGTGTTGACGACGTCCGACCCTATGGCGCGACCATCGTCCTCCGCAATTCCACCTCCCCGACGACGCGGCGGGGCGGACTGTGGAACCTGGTCCCCGGGCGACCGTCTGGCCGGTTCCGTGACCGACGGAACGCCTCTACCCTGCCACCCGCGACATGCCCCAAAATCTCCCCGAGGTCACCGACTTGAATCAGCCCCTGCCGCGCGTCGGCGTCAGCATCGCCTGCTGGAACGGACCCCAGGTCCTCGTCGTGGAGCGCGCGAAGCCACCGTTCGACGGTATCTGGAGCCTGCCCGGCGGCAGCGTCGAGCCGGGGGAGACCACCCGCGCGGCGGCCCTTCGCGAGCTTCATGAGGAAACCGCCGTCACGGCGGAAATATCCGGGCTCGTCGACGTGCTCGATGTTCTTCGCCACGACGAAGCCGGCGTCCTACAGGTTCATTTCGTGCTGGCGGTCTTCGCCGGACGCTTCGTGTCCGGCACGCTCGCCGCCGGAGACGACGCGCGCCGCGCCATGTGGATCGATCCGGCCCGGCTGAGCGACCTCCCCACCACCGACCGGCTTGCGGAACTTGTGGAAAAAAGCCGCACCCTTCTCGGCTGAACCGGAGCACTGGGCAGCGGCAGCCAGGTGCCGTCCCGCCGTCCGGCTCAGATCAGCCCGGTCACGATCAGCCCGAGCCGCACGAGAATAACGACGCCGAAGCCCATCAGCAGGCTTCCCGCGACCCAGTTGACCCGCTCAAGCCAGTGATCGTCCAGGTGCACCCTGAGGCGCGCGACGATCGCCGAGATCATCACCCACCAGAGGAACCCGCCGGCAATCACGCCGAGCACCAGTTCCGATGCGCCGACCCAGTCTCCGTGCTCCGGCGCCCAGTCGCCGAGGGAGCCGATCAGCGCGAGGAAGCCGAGCAGCGCCCCGGGATTGGTGATGGTCAGCGCGAAGGCGGCCGCCATTCCCGAGAAAACGCCCTGGGAGCGTTCGCCGATGCTGACGTTGAAATGGGGATGGCTCAGCACCAGCCGCAGGCCGAACAGGATCAGGATGATCCCGCCCACGATCTGGATTGTGCGGGCATGAAGCTCGAAGAAATCGCCGACCGCCGTCATGCCGAAGGCTGCCGCGGAGGCAAACACCGCATCGGCGAGAACCGACCCGATCCCGGTGATCACGCCCGCGAGAAAGCCGCGCTTGAACGAGCGCTGCATGATCATCACGTTGACCGGCCCGACAGGCGCGGCCGCGATGAAGCCGATCGCCAGACCGAGCAGGACCATGCCGATCTCGCTCACGAGAAGGACCCGCGCGGCTGAACGACCGGGCCAGCGCCGGTCAGCAGACAGGGGAACACTGAAACCATGATCACTTCGGGAGCGAACCAGCCGGTCGGAACGGTGTGTCGGACGCACATGGAAGGGAGGGGCATCGGCCTGCTAGACTAGGACGGGAACGGACGCTTGCGAAGGGGCCTTGGATCTCGGGCCCACACCACAGGCTCCCCATTCGGTCATCGGACCTCGGTCAAACGGAGGGCACAGTTGGTGCTCCACCCTCGCATGAAACGATCGGCACTCGTCGGCGGTGCTCTCCTTCTCGGCCTGACGATGTCGGCGGCGGCGCCCGCGGACACATCCCTCAACGCAACCTCTCTTCGCGGCCATGGTTCCCTTGAGATGCGCATGGCCGCTGCCCCGATTCGGGAACCCGAAAACGAGCCGGGCACGACGGATCCGCTGCGCCCGGTCGCTCCAGGCAAGCAAACGCCGGACCAGCCGGCCGACGAAGAGACCGATACCGACGTCCCTGCCGCGGAGGGCGACACCACGCCGCAGAGCGCACCGCCCCCGGTCCAATATGGCGACGCGGACCTGCCGCCTCAGGTCGCGCGGATGCGGACCGCGCTGATGGAGGCGGCGCGCAGCGGCCGGATCGAAGAGCTGCGTCCGGTCTTCCAGCAGAACGAGATGCCGCCGACCGTGTCCTTCGAGGGCGCAGACGATCCGATCGACTATCTGCGGTCCATGTCGGGCGATCCGGAAGGCCGCGAGGTTCTTGCGCTGCTCCTGGAGATCCTGGAGGCGGGCTGGGTGCATGTCGACCAGGGCACGCCCCAGGAAATGTATGTCTGGCCCTATTTCGCCCGCTGGCCTCTCGAAGGCCTCGATCCGCGCCAGGAAGTCGAACTCTACCGGATCCTGACGGCCTACGACGTGGAGGAGATGCGGCGCCACGGCGGCTACATCTTCTACAGGGTCGGCATCGGGCCCGATGGCACGCTGCACTATTTCGTGGCCGGTCATTAATCCCGGCCGGCCTGGGTCCGCCTGCGCACGGCCAGCAGCCCCGCCGCCACGACCAGGACGATTCCGACGGCCGCCTGAGGCTCCGGCACTTCGCCGAAGATCAGCACCCCCCAGATCACGGCGAAGCCCACATAGGCGAAGTCGAACGAGGCGACCACCGACGGCCTGCCCACCTGATAGGCAACTGCCGTCCCCACGCTCGCCACGACGACAGTCGCCGCAAGGACGATCATCGCGGCCCACTGGGACGCTCCCATCGGGGTCCACGCACCGACCAGGTAGCCGGAGCCGCCGCTGCCGTCGAGGCCCACCAGGGCACTGCCGAGGACGCCCGCGGCGACGAACGCGAGATTCAGCGCCAGCGACAGGGCGAGCGGATGCTCGTCCCGACACCTGGTCCGGGTCAGGATCATGGCGAGCGCGTAAAACACCGCCGAGACCAGCGGCAGCAGAACGAAGGCGTTGAAGTCGTCGGCGTTCGGGTCGAGGATCAGCACCACGCCCGCGAAGCCGAGGCCGACCGCGATCCAGCCGATCGCCGAGATCCGCTCCTTCATCAGCACTGCCGAGAAAAGAACGATGAAGATCGGCAGCGTGTAGTAGGCCGACGCGGCGATCGACAGCTTCAGATGCGGCAGCGAGGCATAGTAGACCACCCACATCGCAACGAGCAGGAGGCTGCGCAGGCCGGTCCATAGGGGCCGCCGGATTCTGAGCGCCCCGAGCCCCGTTCCGCGACGCATAAGCCCGATCGCCCCCAGCACCGGAATCGCCAGGAGAGAGCGCAGCACGAAGATCTGCCAGAGCAGGAAATCCGCGCTGATCAGCTTGATGACGGCATCGCCGAACGACAGCGCCGCCACCGTCCCCACGATGGTCAGGACGGCGAGGGTCAGATTATCGTCGCCGGCCGCCCTGTGACCGGGACGCGAAGCCGATCCGTGCCCGCTCACGCTCCGGACGGGAGCGCTTCAAGGAAGGTGATCGGCGCGCCCTCGCCCGGGTTCACCAGCTCTCCTTCCCACATCACCTTGATGCCCCGCACGATGGTGCCGACCGGCCAGCCGGTGACGCTGCGGCCGTGATAGGGCGTCCAGCCGGCCTTGGTGGCGATCCAGTCGTTGGTGATGGTTTCCGTCCGATTCAGATCGACGACGGTGAAGTCTGCGTCATAGCCGAGCGCGATCCGGCCCTTGTTGGCGATCCCGAAGATCCGCTGGGGTCCCGCGCTGGTCAGGTCGACGAACCGCTCCAGGGACAGCCGGCCCTTTGCGACATGGTCCAGCATCACCGGCACCAGGGTCTGCACGCCCGGCATGCCCGAAGGCGACTCCGGATAGGGCTTGGCCTTCTCCTCGCGCGTGTGCGGCGCATGGTCGGAGCCGAGCACGTCGACGACACCGTCGCGGATGGCGCGCCAGATGCGCTCCCGGTGGGCGGCGTCGCGGACCGGCGGGTTCATCTGCATCAGGGTGCCGAGATCGGTGTCCTCGTCCACGGCCAGCGTCAGATGGTTGGGCGTCACCTCGACGGTCGCCACGTCCTTCTGGCTTTCCAGGAAATCCATCTCCTCGCCGGTGGAGATGTGCAGCACGTGCACTCGCCGGCCGGCCTTGCGGGCCGCGCCGACCAGCCGCCGCGTGGCCTTGAGCGCCGCTTCCGGATCGCGCCAGACCGGATGCGACGTCGGATCACCCGGAACCCGCAGATCCTTGCGCTCCCTGAGGCGCGGCTCGTCCTCCGCATGGACCGCGCAGCGGCGCGAGATGGCCCGCATCACCCTGTCCAGCGTCGCATCGTCCTCCACGAGAAGCGTGCCCGTCGACGATCCCATGAAGATCTTGACCCCTGCGGACCCCGGCAGCTTCTCCATGTCCGCGAGCGTCTCGACGTTCTCCGCCGTCGCCCCGACCCAGAACGCATACTCGCAGGACATGCGCCCCTTCGCCCGGCGCAGCTTGTCGTCGAGCGCGGCCGGCGAGGTCGTGGTCGGCGAGGTGTTGGGCATCTCGAACACGCCGGTCACGCCACCCAGTACGGCCGCGCGCGCGCCCGTCTCCAGATCTTCCTTGTGCTCCAGCCCGGGTTCGCGGAAATGGACCTGGCTGTCGATGACGCCGGGCAGAATGTGAAGGCCGCGGCAATCCACGGTTTCGCCGGCCGTCGCTTGGCCCAGCGACCCGATCGCCGCGATCCGCCCGTCGCGCACCCCGACGTCGGCCTGTTCGCGGCCATTCGGCGTCACCACGGTTCCACCCTGGAAAAGTGTGTCGAACGTCCCGGTCATGAACTGCGCTCCGGTTTCGATTTCGCCGCGTTTATAGCATCATGCTCGAAATGGTCATGCGCTGCGTTCAGCGATTCGGTGGATTGGGACAAGGGCCTTGTCGGCGCGGCCGGCGAATGCCAAGTCGCCCCGAAGCGCGCGGCGGAATGCCCGCTCCGCGCCCCGGCGCAGTGGTGAGATCTGGGAGACGCCTCGATGACGGCGCAGTATATCGCCGAACTGGACGATCGGGCGATCATCCGTGTGAGCGGCGCCGATGCCCGCACCTTTCTGGACGACCTGCTCACCTGCAACATCGAGACGCTCACCGATGCGTCCGCACGCTATGGCGCGCTCCTGACGCCGCAGGGCAAGGTGCTGATCGATTGCATCGTCGCCCTTCAGCAGGACGGTTTCCTGATCGACGCGCCGCGCAGCGACGCCGATGAGCTGGTCAAGCGGCTCAAGGTCTACAAGCTGCGCGCCAAGGTCGAGATCGCCGACGTCACGCCCGACTATCGCATCTACGTCATCTGGGGCGACACCGGTCCTCCGATGCTGCCCGGCGTGGTGATCCGTGACCCTCGCCTAGACGCGCTCGGCTTCCGCGCGATCGTGCCGCGCTCCGCGATCGTCGCCGGCTCCGGCCTCTCCGGCTTCACCCGCACCGATCCGAGCGCCTATCACGCCCACCGGATCGCGCTCGGCATTCCCCAGTCCGGGCGCGATTTCACTCTCGGCGATGCGTTTCCCCACGACATCGACATGGACCAGCTCGGCGGCGTCGACTTCAAGAAAGGCTGCTATGTCGGCCAGGAAGTCGTCTCCCGGATGCATCATCGCGGCACCGCGCGCCGCCGGATCGTGAAGGCGGCAGGCGTCGATCCGCTGCCGCCGACCGGTGCCCAGATCCTTGCCGGCGGACGGCCCATCGGCACCCTCGGCTCGACGGCCGGCAAGGCCGGTCTCGCCCTCGTCCGCCTCGATCGGGCGAAGGCGGCCATGGACGCCGGCGAAACGATCTCCGCCGATGGCCATCCGATCACGCTGTCGCTGCCGGACTGGGCAGGGTTCGGCTGGCCGGAATCGGAATCCAATTCGGCGTGACCGGGAGGCCTCTGCATGGTTGACGTCCCCGGCGCGCCGCCGCGGGCCTGGCAGCGCATGCTGTCCGGCCGCCGGCTCGATCTGCTCGACCCGTCCCCCCTCGACATCGAGATCGAGGACATCGCCCACGGGCTGGCGCGCGTCGCCCGCTGGAACGGCCAGACCCATGGCGCCCACCCCTATTCGGTCGCCCAGCACTCGCTGCTGGTCGATCACGTCGCCGGCCTCATCGAGCCGGGGCTGAGCGCCGAAGCGCGCCTGTCCGTCCTGCTCCACGACGCCCCGGAATATGTCGTCGGAGACCTGATCTCCCCCTTCAAGGCCGTGCTCGGCGGCAACTACAAGGACATCGAGCACCGGCTGCTTGCGGCGATCCGCCTGCGCTACTCGCTGTCGGCGGAGCCGGACGCGGACCTGACGGCCCTCACCAAACAGGCCGACCGGATCTCGGCCCGGTTCGAGGCGACCCGGCTGGCCGGCTTCGCCGAGCGCGAGGCGCGCCGCTATTTCGGCACGCTCGGACGGATCAAGGCGAACGACGCCCTTGAGACCTATCTCGATCCCTGGCCGACCGAAGTCGCGCAGAGCCGCTTTCTGGAGCGGTTCGCCACCCTGGACGCCGCACGCACCGGCCCCGCGCGCTGAACCGGACTGGAACGGCCGGCCCCGCAACCCCACACTAAGGCAGGGGCGCCGGTCGGGCCGTCGCGAAGCCGACGTGAGCCGGATGGCACGACGGGCCTGTCCCCGCCGATGGATGTACAGAGAGACCTGCCGAGCGATGATCTACGTCACCTCCCTCGCCCGCCTGCACGAGACCGTCGAACGCTCGGGGGCCCGACACATCGTCACCCTGATCAATCAGGATACGCCCGTTCCGCGTCCCGCGTCCGTGCCGGAGGAGAACCATCTCTTTCTGGGCTTCAACGACATCACCGATCCGATGGACGGCATGGTCATGCCGGCAGACCACCACATCGATCAGTTCGTGACCTTCCTGGAAGCCTGGGACCGGTCGACGCCGCTGGTGATCCACTGCTTCGCCGGCATCAGCCGGTCGACCGCCGCAGCCTTCATTGCCGCGTGCGCGCTCCAGCCCGACCGGGACGAACACGAGATCGCCTGGGCGATCCGCGGTGCCTCGCCGACGGCCACCCCGAACGCGCTCCTGGTCGCGCTTGCCGACAAACGGCTCGGCCGGGACGGGCGCATGAAAGCCGCCGCCAAGGCGATCGGGCGCGGCCGTGATGCGTTCGAGGGCGAGCCATTCCTGGTCGCCATCGAATAGATCGAAGGCAAACCGGTTCCCACGTTTCCTGGGATGGTCTTTTGCTGCGCAACGCCCGGGCGGAAAACCGCAAGAGCACTTTTCTTGGCGTTGCTGGTCAGCGCGCGACCGCGCGCCGGCCATACTTGGCCGCGCCCGCGCAGCCGGCGAGCAAAGCTCGCTCGGCGTGAGCGCAAAAAAAGCGCAGCGCACTCGCGTGAGCGAGAAAGACTTATCCTCCCCTGAAATCCCGGACGGAGATCCGGTTCCCACTCAGCCCATATCCACGACCAGCCGGCCGCGGACCTGGCCGGCAAGGATTTCCTCGGCCTTCCCGATGATCTCGTCGAAGCCGATGGTCGTGCTGATGCGGGTGAGACGCTCGCGCTCGAGGTCGCGCACGAGCCGATCGTAGGCCTCGATCCGGAGCCGCCGCGGCGCCATCACGGAATCGATGCCGAGCAGCGACACGCCGCGCAGGATGAACGGGCCCACCGATGCCGGGAGATCCATTCCGCCGGCCAGTCCGCAGGCTGCGACCGCGCCGCCGTAGCTGGTCATCGAGAGCACGTTGGCGAGCGTTTCGGAGCCGACCGTATCGATGGCGCCGGCCCAGCGCTCCTTGGCCAGCGGACGCGCGGCGCCCTGCAGTTCGGCGCGTTCCACGATGGTGGTCGCGCCCAGCTCGTGCAGATAGTCGGCCTCCTGAGGCCGCCCCGTCGATGCCATCACCTCGTAGCCGAGCCGCGCCAGGACGGCGACCGCCACCGAACCGACGCCGCCGGCCGCACCGGTGACCAGCACCGGACCGCGCTCCGGGGTGATCCCGTGCCGCTCCAGCGCGATCACGCTCAGCATCGCCGTATAGCCGGCCGTGCCGATCGTCATCGCCTCGAACCCGGTGAGGTCGGACGGTCGCGGCACCAGCCACTCGGACTTCACCCGCGCATAGCCGGCATATCCGCCCATGTGGGTCTCGCCGACGCCCCAGCCGTTGAGGATCACCTTGTCGCCGGTCTCGAAGTCGACGGAATCGGAGGCGACGACCTCGCCGGTGAAATCGATCCCGGGGATCATCGGAAAGCGGCGCAGGACCGGGCTCTTGCCGGTGATGGCGAGGCCGTCCTTGTAATTGACCGTGCTGTGTTCGACCCGGACGGTGACGTCGCCGTCCATCAGATCGTCGAGACCGATCTCCCGGATCTCGGGCGGATTCTGCTTCTTCTCGCCTTCGGTCTTGGTGATCCAGATCGCCTTGAACCGTTCCATCGGCGTTTCCTCCCGGCTTCGACGGATGCTCCCCGCCTTCTGGTGTGACCGGCCGGGGCTGCCGACGCAAGGGGGTGCGGATCAGGCGGCCGGGGCCGGCTCCTGAAGCCTGGGTGCCGGAGCATCCTTGATCGGGAGGTGGACAAGGGCCGCAAACACACCCAGCGCGATCGAGATCCACCAGACGAGGTCGTAGGAGCCGGTCTGATCGTAGATACGGCCACCCAGCCAGACGCCGAGGAACGAGCCGATCTGATGGGAGAAGAACACGAAGCCGAACAGCGTCGCCATGTAGCGGGGACCGAACATGACCGCCACCAGGCCGGAGGTCAGCGGCACCGTGGAGAGCCACAACAGCCCCATGCCGGCGGCGAACAGAAGTACGCTCGCCTGGGACACCGGAACGGAAATGAAGCCGAGAATGATCAGGGATCGGGCCAGATAGAGCGCGGACAGCGAGTATGACTTGGAGAAGCGCGCGCCGACGGCACCGGCCGAAAGCGAGCCGACGATATTGAACAGGCCGATGAGCGCGAGCGCCCAGGCGCCGAGCATCGGCGACATGCCGAGATCGCTCAGATAGGGCGGCAGGTGGACGGCGATGAAGGCCAGGTGGAACCCGCAGACGAAGAAGCCGAAGACCAGAAGGACGTAGCTGCGATATCCGAACGCCTCCGTCAGCGCCTCGCGGAAGGTCTGCGGAGCAACGCCGGCATCGGATCCCGCCCGGCCTTTGAGGGCATAGGCAAGCGGCACGATGGTCAGCACCGCGACCGCCAGGATCACCATCGCCCGTTCCCAGCCGACCCCGTCGATCAGCCCCTGGGTGAGCGGCCCGAACAGGAACTGGCCGAACGAACCGGCCGCGGTCCCGAGACCGAAGGCGATCGATCGGCGCGCGGGCGTGACGCTCCGACCGAACGCGGCCAGCACGATCGTGAAGGATCCCGCGGCGAGCCCGACGCCGACCGAAATGCCCATTCCGAGCTGCAGCACGAGCGGGTTCGCGGCAATGCTCGCGATGTAGAGGCCGACCGAATAGAGGATGGCCCCCACCACGAGCACGCGGGCGGTGCCATAGCGGTCGGAGATCGCCCCCATGATCGGCTGAGCCGCGCCCCAGACCAGGTTCTGGACGGCGAGCGCAAGCGCAAAGGTTTCGCGCGACCATCCGCGCGCTTCCGTCATCGGCGTCAGGAACAGGCCGAACGCCGAGCGCTCGCCGAACGACAGCATCGCCACCGCGCAGCCGGCAAAAATGACAACCGCAAGCGGAACGGGAGGCCGGACGGCCGGAGTGGACTGGGTGCTCACGATGATGTCTCCCGCGGATACCGGCAGTCGGACGATGGGCGGTGCTCGCCCGAAACTTCGATTTAATCCCCGCAGGCCGATCCCGACCATTGAATCTTTTTGAGCAGATCCATGCACGGAATCGATGCATTTCGAGCCAGCGCGCCCGAGGTGCGCAGGAGCTCAGAATTGCGGATCTGAATGATGCTCTGGCCGTGCGCCGGCCGCTTTCCCCAGTGAAGCGACGCTTTTCTTGTCGTCCGCCGTGCCGTCCGTGATGACGACCGGGCTCGCCGATGGGGATCGACGTCCCGGTCGCGCTTCACCGCATCGGGTCTTGCCGGACGGCAGGCCCCGCTTCGGCCTTCAGCGCGGCGCCATCCGGATGGCGCCGTCCAGCCGGATGGTCTCGCCGTTCAGCATCTCGTTGTCGACGATGTGCAGCGCCAGCTTGGCGTACTCGTCCGGCCGGCCGAGCCGGGAGGGGAACGGGACCTGCTCGCCCAGGCTCTGCTGCACTTGCTCCGGCAGCCCCTTCAGCATCGCGGTCTCGAAGATGCCCGGCGCGATCGTGCAGACCCGGATGCCGATGGAGGCGAACTCGCGGGCGGCGGGCAGCGTGAGCCCGACCACACCGGCCTTGGAGGATGCGTAGGACGTCTGGCCGATCTGGCCGTCAAAGGCTGCGACGGAGGCCGTATTCACGACCACGCCGCGCTCTCCGGTGGCGAGCGGCTCGAGCGCCGCGGCGCGCTCAGCGAACAGCCGCAGCATGTTGAACGTACCGATCAGGTTGACTTCGACGCCCTTGCGGAAGGCGTCCAGCGGCATCACGCCGTTCTTCGAGACGATTTTCTGGGCCGGCGCGATGCCCGCGCAATTGATGAGAATGCGCGCTGGGCCGTGCGCCTCGGCGGCTCCGTCGATCGCGGCCGTCGCGCTGTCGGGATCGGACACGTCGCACTTGAATGCGGCCCCGGAAATCTCTTCGGCGACGGCCCGGGCCCCCTCCTCGTTGAAATCGAGTATAGCGACCTTCGCGCCGCCCTTGGCCAGGGCCCGCGCCGTCGCGGCTCCCAGACCGGATCCGCCGCCCGTCACCAGTGCCGCAATGCCCTCGATCTGCATGGTCAGAAGTCCTCCCTGTGGATGGTGCCGTGCCCGGATCGGGCGCCGGAGTTGGCTCCGCGGCAAATTGGTGGGCTGGCGGCGGCCGGCTCGACGGCCGGCGCCCCCCTCAGCCTGTGGCCTATCGCGCGAGCGGCTTTCCGGAAAGCCAGTCTGCGCCGTCCTGGTAGAGCGCGGTCACCTCGGCGCCGACGAGACCGGGCATGTCCGGCTTCACGTTGAAGCCCAGCTTGGTCTGGAGATAGGCCAGATGCCGGTAGCCGACGGGAAACCGCTCGAGAAGCTCCCGGTCCAGCTTCAGCTCGGCCGCGGGATCGACCGGATCGAGCCGGTCCTTCTCGTAGATCGGCTGGCGCAGCACGACGAGCCATTTTCCGTCGCGCTTTTCGATGAAGTCATAGAAACGGCCGGTGCAGACGACGTCGCAGAGAACCCCGTCGACCTCGGCGCGCTGGTTGATCGTCATCTTGGTCTGCGCGATCGCGCGATTGCCGGCCAGATCGATCGACGTTCCGCCGAGGAAGTGGAGAATGTTCACGCCGTTTTCGAAGCCGCGCTTGCTGACGGCGATGAACTCGTCCCCGGTTCCCTGGAACCAGGTCGCCATCATCCGGCCTTCCGGCGCCCAGACCGTACGGAAGCGCTCCCAGTCGGCCGCATCCCGCCACACCGCCCAGTTCTCCACCAGATCCCGGATCGCGAGCCGGTCGATCAGTTCCTCGGTCATCTCAACTTCCTCAAATCACACGCAGATCGCCGGACCGGATCCAGCCTCGGCACCGGCCAGGCAAGGTATCGGCTACTATGCCGCGTCCGGTCCGACAAGCGCCGACACGCCGGCCAGCGCAATCTGCTCGTCGATCTCCGACGGGGCTCCCGAGACGCCGATCCCGCCGACGCAGTCACCCTCATGGATGATCGGCACGCCGCCGATGATGGGCAGATTGCCGGGAAAGGTGAGGAAGACCTGCCGCTCGCCGACCCGCTCCTCCCAGAACCGCGACGGTTTGCCGGTGGTCCCGGCGGTGCCCGCCTTACGGGTCGCAACGGTCGCCGATGTCGCGCTGACCCCGTCCATGCGCTCCAGGCGCAGCAGCGCGCCGCCGTCGTCGACGATGGCGATGGAGACCGCATAGCCCTGCTTGTCCGCTTCCCGGCGGCACGCCGCCATCATGGTCACGGCATCCGCCTCTGTGAGACATGCTCGCATCCGCATGAGATCCTCCCTCGGTTCGCGTGAGTGCACATCGCTCGCTGACCGATTTTATGCGGCTTGGCAAGTCGCCTGGAGCGAGGAGGAAGGCACGCCGCGTTTGAAGCCGAGGATGCAGCCACCTGTCGCGCGGACGTCACGGAGGCGCTCCACACTTCCAGGATCCGGCGCGCGACAAGGTCCGGCAATCACGAGATGTGGCGCTTTCATCACACAGACCACAAAACGTCACCCAATGAACCATAAAGGACTTAACTTGACGCATACGTCAGTTAGCATCCTGCCGTTGTAAAAAGCAGGCGCGACAACGCGCCGAAGTGATCGCGGCCCGGTCAACGCGGCCGCCTCGGGGAGGAAACCTATGAAGCGACGTGCCCTTTTCACTCTGGTCATGGCAACCACCGCCCTTGCGACGAGCAGCGCCGCCATCGCCGGTTCGTTTGCCCTGCGCGAGCAGAGCACCAGAGGCCAGGGGCTCGCCTTCGCCGGCGTCGCCGCCGGCAGCGCGGGGCTCTCGTCGCTTTACTGGAACCCGGCCTGGATGTCGGAGCGGTCCGGACTGCAGTTCGAAGCGAACCTCAGCGCGATCCTGCCCTACAGCAACGTCACGCCGCAGACCGGCACGAGCCCCATCCTGCTGGGCGCGACCGGAACCGGCGAGAGCGGCGACATCGCCAGCGACACCCTGCTGCCCTCGCTCTACGCAAGCTACCAGCTCAGCGAGAACGCGTGGCTGGGCCTGTCCACCAACACGCCCTACGGCCTCTCGACCAAGTACAAGGATCCGTTTCCCGGCCAGGTCTACGCGACCAGTTCCAAGGTGTTCTCCTTCGACGTGAACCCGAGCTTCACCTACGCGGTGAACGACTGGCTCTCGCTCGGCGCCGGCATCCAGGTGATGTACTTCTCCACCAACCTCCAGCGGTCTCTCTCGCCGGTGCCGTACGCCCCGACGGCGACGCTCGATGGCGACGATGTCGGCTTCGGCGGCACCGCCGGCGTCACCTTCACGCCGTTCGAGGGCACGGAGATCGGCGTCGGGTGGCGGTCGCCGATCGAGCTCAACCTCGAAGGCGATCTGACCCTTCAGGCGCGTTCCGGCATGCTCCCGGCCGGCACCTACCCGATCCAGGCCGGCATCACGCTGCCGGAAATCGTGACCATCGGCCTGCGCCACCAGCTCACGTCCCAGCTCGAGCTGAACGCTGGCTTCGAGTGGACCAACTGGAGCCGGCTCGGAACGAT
The DNA here is from genome assembly GCF_030814015.1 of Amorphus orientalis. NCBI lineage: Bacteria > Pseudomonadati > Pseudomonadota > Alphaproteobacteria > Hyphomicrobiales > Amorphaceae > Amorphus > Amorphus orientalis. The sequence goes on along the minus strand of NZ_JAUSUL010000001.1, from coordinate 878,217 downwards.
CCCCGTGGTCTCGACGGCCGGCCCGGCGACTGGCGCCACGCTGACCAATCTCTATTTCGAGTACGACGACGGCTACTACGCTTCGCTCGGCGCCGAGTACGACTTCAACGCGCGCTGGTCGATGCGCGGCGGCCTCGCCTACGAATGGTCGCCAATCTCCACCTCGACCCGCGACCTGCGCCTGCCTGACGCCGACCGCCTGCACGCGGCCCTCGGCGCGTCCTACACCTGGAAGGACCGTCTGACGGTCGATCTCGCCTACACCCACATCTTCACCATGGGCGATGGCGACATCGAACTGACCCCGGGCAATCCGAGCTACATCACTGGCCTGCCCTTCGTGGGCTCGGTGGATTCCGGCGTCGACCTGATCTCGCTCGGCGCCAGCTACCGCTTCTGAGACACGAAAAGGCCGGCCGCTGACGGGCGGCCGGCCCCTTTGACCTGCGGGCGTGATTTTTCCCGGGTAATGCTCAGTCGCTCTCGAACAGCGCGGCGAGTTTCAGCGCCACGCCCTGGGAGCCCTCGACCTTCAGGCGGCCGGTCGAGAAGGCGATCATCGGGCTCAGCCGTCCCTCGACCAGCTTCATCAGATTGTCCGAGGAGAGCTTGAGGACCGTGTCGGCCTCGTCATCGCCTTCCCGGATCTCGACCGGATCTGCCGTGCCGTCGATGAAGATGCGGCCACCGTCGGTCAGGTCCATGCGGACCTTGTAGCCGAGCCCTTCAAGGGCATCGGCCTTGTCCTCGAGCGTGTCCAGCAGCGTCGCCATGTCGGCCATCAAATATCTCCAGTCGATCAGACACCCACCGGACGGCCGGGCGGATCAGAACATCGCCTCGTCGAGGCTCATCATGGCGCCCTTGCCGGACTTGATCGCCGCGAACAGGCCCGCCGACTGCGGCAGGATCCGCTCGATGAAGAAGTGCGCCGTCGTGATCTTCGCCCGGTAGAAGTCGGGGTCGTCCGGCCCGTCGGCAAGGGCGGCATGGGCGACCTTCGCCATGCGGACCCACATGTAGCCGAGCGCCACCAGACCGAACAGCCGCAGATAGTCGGTCGCCGCCGCGCCGGCTTCCTCCGGATCCTTGAGACCCTTCTGCGCGATGGTGGCGGTCGACAGCTGCAGCGCCCCGAACGCCTTGGCGAGCGGCTGGGCCAGCGGCGCCAGATCGTCGTCCTCCAGCGCCTCGTCGATGAAGGTGAGCACCGGATGGAAGAACGATCGCAGCAGGCGGCCGGTATGGGCCGGCATCTTACGGCCGACCAGATCGAGCGCCTGCACGCCGTTGGTGCCCTCGTAGATCATCGAGATGCGGCTGTCGCGGACGATCTGTTCCATCCCGTGGTCCTGGATGTAGCCGTGGCCGCCATAGACCTGCATGGCGATGTTGGTGGTCTCGAAGCCCATGTCGGTGAAGAGCGCCTTCACGATCGGCGTCATCAGGGCGGAGAAATCGTCGGCCTGCTTGCGCACCTCTTCGTCCGGATGGTGTTCCATCATGTCGAGGCTGCGCGCGACCCAGGTGCCGAGCGCGCGGCAGCCTTCGTTGTAGGCGCGCATCGTCATCAGCTGCCGGCGGATGTCGGGATGCACGATGATCGGATCGGCCGGCTTGTCGGGCGCCTTCGTGCCGGACAGCGACCGGCCCTGCAGGCGGTCCTTGGCGTAGGCCACGGCGCTCTGATAGGCGACCTCGGCCGCGCCGAGCCCTTGCACACCGACCGACAGGCGCTCGGAGTTCATCATCGTGAACATCGCCCGCATCCCCTTGTGGGGATCGCCCACAAGCCAGCCGGTTGCCTCGTCGAACGACATCTGGCAGGTCGCCGAGCCGTGGATGCCCATCTTTTTCTCGAGCGCGGTGCAGGTCACGCCGTTGCGCGCACCGGGACGCCCGTCCTCGCTGGGGACAAATTTCGGCACCAGGAACATCGAAATGCCCTTCACGCCTTTCGGGGCGTCCGGCATCCGCGCGAGCACCAGATGGACGATGTTTTCCGTCAGGTCGTGCTCGCCGGCGGAGATGAAGATCTTCGCGCCGGTGATCTTGTAGCTGCCGTCGTCCTGGGGAACGGCCTTGGTCCGGAGCAGGCCGAGATCGGTGCCGCAATGCGCCTCCGTCAGGCACATCGTGCCGGCCCAGGTGCCATCAACCATCTTCGGCAGGTAGCGCTCCTTCAGGTCCTGCGACCCGTGGGCCTCCAGCGCCTTGGTGGCGCCGTGGGTGAGGCCCGGATAGAGCGAGAAGGACAGGTTCGCCGAGCAGATCATCTCCTCAATGAACTTGTTGATCGGCGCCGGCAGCCCCTGGCCGCCCCATTCCGGATCGGCCGCCATCGAGGTGAAGCCGGTTTCGCGGAAGGCGGTGTAGGCCTCCTTGAAGCCGGTCGGCGTGCGCACGACGCCGTTCTCCAGAATGCACCCCTCCTGATCGGCGGACGCATTGAGCGGCAGAAGCCGCTCCGTCGTGAACTTCGCCGCCTCTTCCAGGATCGCGTCCACCACGTCGGAGGTGACGTGCTCGAAGGCCGGCAGCGACGTGTAGTCGGTGCTGTCGTGCAGCTCGTTGAGCACGAAGCGCATGTCCCTCAGCGGGGCCGAATAGGTCTGCATGGTCAGTTCCTCACGGGCTTGCCGGTCTCCAGAACGCTCTCGAAGCGATCCAGCGTTGCCGTCGTTCGCACCAGGCGCATGAAGCTCTCGCGCTCCAGCTCCAGGATGGTGTCCTCGTCCACCTCGTCGAGCAGGTCGCACCCGCCGCCGGCCAGCACGTTGGCCAGCTCGCCGGCCACCACCAGATCGTGCCGGGTGGCGATGCCGCGCCGGGCGAAGCCTTCGGCGGCCATCTTCATGGCCAGCTGCCCGGACGGGCCCGGCAGCATGTAGGTGTGCGGCGCGGGCGGCTGGTAGCCGTCGACCATCTCCAGCGCGCGGGCCTTGGCATCGGCGAGGAGCCGGTCACGGTTCATGGTGATGCGATCGCTCTTGCGCAGGAACTTGAGGTCCTTCGCCTCCTCCGCGGACTTGGCGACGGTGGCCATGGAGACCGTCTCGAAGACCTTGGAGGGAGCCGGCATCGGCCCGCCGGGCAGCGCGCCAGGCGCCTGCCAGCGCCCGAGCATCTCCTTGCAGCCGCCCCAGCCCGGCACGATGCCGACGCCACACTCCACCAGTCCGACATAGCTTTCGGCGTGGGCCTGGACGGCGTCGGAATGGAGCAGGATCTCGCAGCCTCCGCCAAGCGCCATCCCCGACGGTGCGCTGACCACCGGGAACGGGGCGTATTTCAGCGCCTTGTAGGTCTGCTGACCAAGCGAGACGAGCCGCTCGATCTCGCCCCAGGCGGCGATGTTGGCGGCAAACAGCGCCAGGCCCAGATTGGCACCCACGGAGAAATTGGTCCCTTCATTGTAGATGACGAGGGCCTTGTGGTTGCGCTTGACCAGCTTGATGGTCGACCCGAGCAGGGTCAGCACCTCCTCGTCGAGCGCGTTCTGCCGGGATGTGAATTCGAAGCACACCACCCCGTCGCCGATGTCCCACGCAGCCGCCGACGCGTTCTTGAGCAGCGGCTTCGCGCCCAGCTTGACGTCGGCCAGGAGCAGAACCCCCTCGGGCCGCACGATGTCGGCGTAACGGCCGTCGGGCTGCAGCACCTGCCGGCGACCGTCCTCGACCCGGTAGAACGTCCTCTCCCCGAGCGTCTCGAGGATCGGCGGGACCGGCTCTCCGGCCTCCTTCAGCCGCTCGACCAGATAGGCGCCGCCGATCCGGTCGATCAGCTCGAACGGACCCTGTTTCCAGTTGTAGCCGAGCCGCATGGCCTCATCGATCGCCGCCACATCGTCGCTGGCCTCGCCGACGAGATGCGCCGCGTAAGCGAGCGTGCCGCCCATCACGGCGAAGGCATAGCGCCCGATCCGGCCGGTATCTTCGAGCACCTGGCGCGGATTGCGCACCCCTTCCAGTTCGGAGAGACGCGGCCGCTGGACCGGGGAATACCGTCCCGTCGAAAGGTCGATGGCTTCCTTCTGCCTGCCGCCGTCCTCGCGGTTCAGCCGGTAGAAGCCGCCCTTGCCTTTCCGGCCGGTGTAGCCCTCCGCAATCATCCGCTCCACCAGCGGCAGCTCGCGCCGCGAGGTATGAAAGGCGTCGCCTTCGGGAAGGGCTGCGGCCAGGCTGGCGCCGACATGCGGCATCAGGTCGAGCCCGACCAGATCGAGGAGCCCGAACACGCCCGTCTTCGGAATGCCGAACGGCCGGCCGATGACGGCGTCCGCCTCTTCCACGGTGAGACCCTGCTCGACCGCCTGTCCGACCGCGAGCTGGATCCAGGTGACGCCGAGCCGGTTGGCGATGAAGCCTGGGCTGTCCTTCGCCGTGATCACGCTCTTGCCCAGGCGCCGATCGGCGAAATCGGCAACCTTCGCCGCGATTTCGGGCTCGGTCGCAGGACCGGTGACCAGTTCCATCAGCCGCATGTAGCGCGGCGGATTGAAGAAGTGGGTGATCATGAAGGCGCGCCGGAACGCGTCCGACAGTCCGTCGGTCAGCGTCGCCAGCGGGATCGTGGAGGTGTTGGACGAGACCGCCGCGTCGGGCCGGCGAACGCCGTCGATCTTGGCGTAAAGATCGCGCTTGATGTCGCTGCGCTCGACGATCGCTTCGATGATCCAGTCGACCTCGCCGAGCTTGTCGAGATCGTCTTCCAGATTGCCGGTCTCCACCAGCTTTGCTGCCCGCGGCGACATGAACGGGGCCGGATCCGCCTTCTTCATCCGCGCGACCGCAGTGTCGGCGAGCGTGTTCCGGTTGTCCGCGCCGTCGGGAACGATGTCGAGGAGCAACACCGGGACGCCCGCATTCGCCACGTGGGCGGCGATCCCCGCCCCCATGACGCCGGCGCCGATGACGGCGACCTTGCCGAACTCAGCCATCAGATGCGCTCCATGATCGTGGCGATGCCCTGGCCGCCGCCGATGCACTGGGTGGCGAGGCCGTAGCGACCGCCTTCGCGGCCGAGCAGCGCGGCCGCCTTGCCGAGAATCCGCGCGCCGCTGGCGCCCAGCGGATGGCCGAGCGCGATGGCGCCGCCGTCCAGATTCAGCGTCTCCTCGCGGATGCCGAGCTCCCGAACGCAGGCCAGCGACTGGCTCGCGAAGGCCTCGTTCAGCTCGACGATGTCCATGTCCTTGATGTCCAGATCGCTGCGGCCGAGCGCTTTGCGGGTGGCGGCGATCGGCCCGATCCCCATCACCGTCGGATCGCAGCCGGCAACGGCGACGGACACGATCCGCGCCAGCGGCGTCAGACCGGCCTTCTCAGCATAGGCCTCGCTGCAGACCAGCACCGCGGCGGCTCCGTCGGTGAGCGGCGACGAGGTGCCGGCCGTGACCGTCCCGTTCTCGGCGAAGGCCGGTTTCAGCTCCGACAGGCTCTCCGCCGTGGTGCCGGGACGGATGCAGCCGTCGGCGTCGACGCTGGAGCCGTTCGCGCCGATCGTCACGATCTCGTCCTTGAACCGGCCCTGCTCCTGGGCTTCGCTGGCCAGCCGATGGCTGCGCACGGCGAACGCCTCCTGATCGTCCCGGGTGATCTGCCAGCGCCGCGCCACGTTCTCCGCCGTGTCGCCCATGGAGATGTAGGCGCCGGGGTGCTTTTCGTAGAGCGCCGGATTGGGCAGCGGGTTGAAGCCGGTCATCGGAACCCGGCTCATGCTTTCCACGCCGGCACAGACGAAGACGTCGCCTGCCCCCAGCGCGATCTGGCCGGCGGCAATGTGCACGGCATGCATCGACGACCCGCAGAACCGGTTCACCGTCACGCCGGCCACCGTTTCCGGCAGTTCCGCGATCTGGCCGATGAGACGGGCCACGTTGAAGCCCTGCTCGGCCTCCGGGAAGGCGCAGCCCACGATCAGGTCCTCGATGTCGTCCGGTTTCACGCCGCTGCGCTTGATCAGGTCGCCGACCACCGAGGCGGCGAGATCGTCGGGGCGCACCCGGGCGAGCGCCCCCTTTTTGGCGAGCGTGAAGGGCGAGCGCGCGTAGCCCGCGATGACGGCCTTCGTCATGGCGATGTCTCCTGAAATACGGCTATGTGGGGGGACGGACCGGACCCGTAGGTCAGCTGGCCTTGCTGCGCTCGAACTGCGCCAGGGCCTCGGAGGCCTGGAGTTCGATGGCGTGCAGCTCGGAGAGCGTCGTGTCGAGCGCTTCGCGCTGTTCCTCCAGACGCTGCTTGCGCTCGCGCACCCCGGTCAGCAGCCGCTGCAGCTGCTCCTTCTGGGTCCGGTCGAGATCGTACAGGTCCAGATATTCCTTGATTTCCTGCAGCGTGAAGCCGAGCCGCTTGCCGCGCAGGATCAGGATCAGACGCGCCCGATCGCGCACCGTGTAGATACGGGTGGCACCAGCCCGCCCCGGCGACAGCAGCCCCTTGTCCTCGTAGAACCGGACCGCACGCGGCGTGACGCCCAGCTCCTCGGCCAGCTGGGTGATGGTGTAGAAATTGCCGGTCACCGTTTACCCCCGCCACGGCCGCATAAAACCCACGCGACCGCAATTTTAGAGAATCTCGATATTGTAGCATGCGCGCGCCCCGTCAAGCACCCGGGGCAGACGCGCCGTGTGCGCGTTCTTCCTCGACCAGCGCCTTCTTGGACAGCTTGCCCACCATCGTCTTCGGCAGACTGTCGCGAATCTCGATGCTGCGCGGCATCTCGATCTTGGACAGCCGCGGCGAGAGGAAGGCCATCAGATCGTCGGCGGTCGTCGCCGCCCCTTCGCGCAGGGTCACGAAGGCCTTCGGGCTCTCGCCGCGATAGGGATCCGGCACGCCGATCACCACCGCTTCGCAGACCGCCTCGTGCTCGTAGAGCGCCTCTTCGATCATCCGCGGATAGACGTTGTAGCCGCTGCAGATGATGAGGTCCTTGATCCGGTCCACCAGGAACAGATAGCCGTCGGCATCCAGATAGCCGATGTCACCGGTGCGCAGGGCGCCGTCGATCATGACCGCATCACTTTCCTGCGGCCGGTTCCAGTAGCCGGCCATGACCTGCGGCCCGCGGATGCACACCTCGCCGCGTTCGCCCGGCGGCATCAGCCTCTCCGGCGCATCCGGATCGCGGATCTCGATCAGGGTATCGGGAAGCGGCAGACCGGCCGAGCCGTCGCGGTTGGCCCGTGCGTCGACCGGGTTGCAGGACACCACCGGCGAGGCTTCCGTAAGGCCGTAGCCTTCGGCGAGCCGGCAGCCGGTCATGTCCTCGAACCGGGTCCGGATTTCCGCCGGAAGCGGTGCACCGCCGGAAATGCAGATCCGCAGGCACGAGAGGTCGATCCGGCGCGTCTCCTCCGCGCCCGCGATCGCACCGTAGAGCGTCGGAACCGCGGGCAGCAGCGTCGGCCGCCGCCGTCCGATGGTCTTGAGGAGTTCCGTCAGCTTGAACTGCGGCAGCAGGACCAGTTCCGCCCCGATAACAACCCCGAGATTGAGCGCCACCGTCAGCGCGAAGATGTGGAAGAAGGGCAGCACGCACAGGACGCGCTCCTCGCCGTCCCGGAACGCGCACTCGCCGTGCGCCACCACCTGCCGGACGTTGGCGACCAGGTTGGCATGGGTCAGCATGGCGCCTTTCGGCGTCCCCGTGGTCCCGCCGGTATATTGCAGGACCGCAAGGGCGTCCGGCGCGATGGTGACGGGATCGGGCGTGTGCGCCTCGCGGGTCAGATCGGCGTAGGTCACGTGTCGTGTATCGGCCGGGATCCGCGCACGCTCACCCGACTTGAACAGCCGGAACAGGATCGACTTCGCGGTCGGCAGGACGTCGGCCATCGGGCAGACGATGATATGGGCGAGCCCGGTCGCATCGGCCGCCTCGGCCACCGGCCGGTAGATGCGCTCCAGATCCATGACCACCATGGCTGTCGTCCCGGAGTCGCGGATCTGCGCCTCGATTTCCCGGGCGGTGTAGAGCGGATTGAAATTGACCACGGTCGCGCCGGTTTTCAGCACCGCGAAGAAGAACACGACCGAATAGGGCGTGTTGGGAAGGCACAGGCCGATCCGGTCGCCCGGCCCCGTCCCCAGGCGCTGCAGCCCGGCCGCCACCTGGTCGACGAGGGCGCCCACCTGGCGATAGGTCCAGGCGCGTCCCAGGAAATCGATGGCCCGGTTCTCGCCGAACCGCGCCAGCGTCCGGTCAAGAAGATCCGGCATCGTCGTGCGGTCGACGACACCGGAGGAAACACTTGGCGCCTCGACGGTCGCCGTCCCCTTCACGTCCTCCATGGCTCTCCCCAGAGCAGGCGAGCGTCCTTCGGTCCACCCACCGACCGAGGCGCTGCATTACGTATACGTAATCTCTGTTACGTTATAGGAACATTGATAGCGCGAACCCGCGCTCTCGCGCAAGAGTAGTTGTCGCCGATGCCAACCATGTGACCTCGCGGGCAGCGCAGACCTGCTCGGTTGAAAAAGGCGCGCATCGCCTCGGCCTTTGGCAGCCGCGCTCCGTCCCGCACTGCAACCAGAGCCCGAACCGCCGCCGGTGAGGCATCGGACACGCTGGCCGGCTCGCTCCTGCGACCGGAGCCGTCGTCAGCGCAGGCCTGCTCCCGCGAGGGCCGTCCAGTATCCTCTCGCGGCGACCTCGGCCGCCTGTTCCAGCATCACCGCCTCAACCCTTGCGACCACCCCGGACGGGGGACGCTGGTTGTGGAACGCAAGGCTCCAGACGATGCGCATGCCTTCCAGCGGTCGCGCGGTCACCGCACCCGTCTCCACCTCTTCCGCGACCGCACTGCCGGGAAGCAGCGCGATGCCGATCCCGGCCTTCACCAGCTCGACCATCAGGGTGCGCGAATTGACCTCCGCCGCGACGGTCACGTTCAGCCCGTAGCGGGCGTTCATCCGGTTGAGCCAGTGGCGCATGAAGTTGCCCTGGGGATGCGCGACCATCCGCTCGCGGGCGAGGTCGTGCCAGTCGAGCGCTTCGGTCGTGGCCAGCGGATGACCGGGCGCCATCACCACCCGCAGCTGCTCGGCGGCAATCGGTGCCGTGTTCAGCTTGCCCCGGCGGGTCTTCGGGCTGACCAGGATCGCCAGATCGAGCTCCCCCTTGGAGAGACCGATCTCCATGTTTTCCGAAATGTCCTCGGTGATGGCCAGCTCGACCTTCGGATAGCGTGCCGCCACCCGCGCGACGAGCGGCGTTGCGAAGATCCGCGACGTCGAGATCGGCAGACCGATCTGCACCCGACCGGCGGGTTCGGCGTCGAACGAACTCAGTTCGTGAACGGTCATGTCGTGCAGGCGGATCATCTCCTGGGCCCGGCCGATCAGCCGCTGGCCCGGCCCCGTCAGCTGCACGCCGCGCTTGCCGCGATCCAGCAGCCGCGACCCGTACGCCCGCTCCAGCGACTGGACCGAACGGCTGAGCGCCGACTGGGAGACACCCAGCCGTTCGGCGGCCGCCGTGAGGCTTCCCTGCTCGGCGATCTCGAGGAAGCGGTGCAGGTCAGTGAGGCCCTGAGGAAAGTTATCCATGCGTCATTCGCATCATTATCATCTTCGAAATTGCATTCTACGCATGGCGGTTCGACTCTACAATCTGAGGTGAGGTCACAAACTTTGCGGCAGCAGGCGTCGATCGGGCCCGTTCGGCCGTCCGCCCGACTGGTGCGGAGCACCCCAAGTCCAAGGAGAACCGACGATGGATCCGAGGATCGCCCCTCTGAGCGACGACGAAGCCAGCGGCACCCAGCGCCTCCTGATCGAGACCGCCGAAGCCAACGGCGCACCCGATCCCCTGTGCGCGCGCATCTACGTGCGCAGCGAGGCCGGCCGGAACTGGCTCAGGCATTGGAACGAGCTTCTGAACGGTGGCGTGCTGCCGGTGCCGTTGAAGGAGATGTGCCGGGTCCTGATCTCGATGAAGCACTTCTGCGGCTACTGCTCGACGGTGCGGTCGCGCATCGCCCGGGAAGCGGGCCTGACCGAAGAAAAGCTGATGGCCACCACGGACTTCGAGGCGAGCCCGCTGTTCGACGAGCGGGAGAAGGCGGCGCTGCGCTTCGCCACCGCGTTCAAGGACGGCGACGACGGCATCGACGACGACGCGGTCTACGACGACCTGAAGCGCCATTTCAGCGAGGAGGAGATCGTCGAGCTCGGCCTGGTCTGCGCGGAGACCGACGGGGTGGGCAAGTTCGCCCGCTCGCTGCGGATGCGCACCTGGGAAGAAGCCTGCGAACTCCAGCCGATGCTCAGGGCCAAAAGCCCGTCGGCAGCCGCCTGAGGGACGCACCATGTCGTCCAGCCAGATGTTCGAGGTCGTGTTCGACGCCGAGGGCGTCGCAGTCGGCAAGATGCGCAACGAGATCACGCTGACGGCGCGCACGCCGTTCACCAGCGTCAACCGGCTGGCCACCGACGAGGGCGCCTTTCAGGGCGGCGAGGGCACCGCGCCCACCCCGCTGGAATATTTCCTGACCGGCCTGGTGGGCTGCCTGATGACCCAGATCCGCGTGTTCGCGCGCAAGCTGAAGGTGGACGTCTCCGACCTCAAGGTGACCTGCCGCGCCGAGTGGGCTGCCGACAGGGGCGAGATCGGCCCCTACGAGACGCGCCCGAAGGGCTTTCATCTGGACGTGGACCTCGCTTCGGACGCGCCGCCCGACGACGTCGCCCGGCTGATCGAGGCCGCCAAGCGCGGCTGCTTCGTGGAACAGACCCTAGCGGTCCCCAACACCGTGTCCCACCGCTTCCGCATCAATTCCGGAGAGTGGCGGGACGCGTGACACGCAGGACCGGCGGTGTCCGCGCCGCCGGTCCGCCCTGATTGTCCATTCTGGACATATTCGTGCCTTCCGGGCCGCCGCGCCCGCGAGCACGTTGGCGTAACCGCAAAAATGCGGCGCCGTCACACGAAGACGACGCAAAAATATCGGGAGGAATGCATGCGTACATGGACGAAGTTCGGCATCGGCCTGGGCCTTGCCGCGGCGGCGGCAGTGCCCGCATCGGCGCAGGAAACGGTGGACCTGACGGTGGTGTCCGGGTTCTCGCCGACCGTGGCGGCGGTCAAGATGCTCCAGGAAAGCTTCATTCCGACCGTCAACGAGGAACTCGCCAAAACCGGCAACTACGAGATCAACTGGCAGGAGGCCTTTTCCGGCACCCTGGCGACGCCGGGCGGCGAACTTGAAGCGGTTCAGACCGGCCTTGCGGACGTCGGCGTCATCGTCACCGCGATCCATTCCGACAAGATCCCGCTCTATCTGATCGGCTACGTCACGCCGTTCACCACCACCGACATGGTGCTGGTCCACAACGTGGTCGATGGCCTGGTGGAGAAGTATCCCGCCTTCAACGAGACCTGGGACAAGTTCAACCAGGTGACCCTGTCGGCTTCCGGCATCGCCGACAACTACATCGTCTGCTCGGCCAAGCCGATCGAATCCGTCGACGACATCGACGGTCTCAAGATCGGCGGCATCGGACCGAACCTGCGCTGGGTGGAACCGATCGGCGGGGTCGGGGTGAACGCCAACCTCGGCAACTTCTACAACATGACCCAGACCGGCGTGACCGACGCCATCCTGGTGTGGGGCGAGTCCGTCGTGTCGCTGAAGTTCTACGAGGTGTGCCCGTACTACTTCAACGCCAACCTCGGCGGCGCCAACACCTATGCCGTCAACGTCAACAAGCAGAAGTGGGAAACCCTGCCGGAAGAGGTCCAGTCCGCGCTGGAGACCGGCGCCAAGGCCTACAGCGTGGCCATCGGCGAGTTCGCCGCAACCCTGGGCGAGCGCGCGATCGAGACCTTCAAGGAGAACGGCGGGACCGTCGTCCAGATCGACGAGCAGGAACGGCTCGAGTGGGCCGCGACCCTTCCCAACATCGCGCAGGAATGGGCCGACGAGATGGAGGCCCAGGGCATCCCGGGCAACGACATCCTGCACGACTACATGTCCGCGATGCGCGAGGCCGACCAGCCCATCGCCCGCCAGTGGGACGAGAACTAGTCCCCGGCACTCCGCCTGAGCCCTCTTCCGCCCGGAGCCCCTCCGGGCGGAAGAAACGGCTTCGGAGCCAACGACTTGAGCAGGTCCCTGTCATTCGGACCGACGGCTCTGAACAGGACATGCCCTAGGAGAGAGCGATGGCAAACAACCCATCGACCGGTCCGGACGAGGAAACCCTTCCCTCCGACCACTCGCCCTGGATCCCCGGCCTGACGCCCGCCGTCACCGGCATGAACATGGTGGGCGCCGTCGTCGTGCTGGCGATGGCGGTGATCGTGAACGTCGACGTCCTCGGCCGGTGGCTCTTCAACGCACCGCTGGACGGAGCGGTCGAGCTGACCGAGATGGGCATCGTGGCGATCGTCTATCTGCAGCTCGCCCACGCCGTTGCGGTGGGCAAGCTGACGCGCTCGGAGATGCTCCTGGAGCTCACCGAACGGCGGCTGCCCCGGCTCAATCTCGCGCTTCGTCTGGCATTCAACCTGATGGGCGCCTTCGTCCTGGCGGTGATCGTCTACGGCCAGGTCCCCCGCCTGATCTCCGCCTGGGAAAACGGCTTCTACAAGGGCAATCCGGGCATCTTCCGCGCGCCGATGTGGCCGCTGGAAGCCATCCTTCTGATCGGCGCGGCCTTCGCCCTCGTCCAGTTTCTGGTGCTTGCCTGGCGCAACGCCGGACTGATGCGCGACCTCGGCCGGGCCCGGCCCTGAGATTTCGGAGACGGGACCCTGATGGCCCCTTATGAACTCGGACTGATCTCCATCGGGGCCATCGTCGCCCTGATCTACGCGGGCGCCTACATCGCCGTCGCGCTGTCGCTCGTGTCCTTCGTCCTGGTCGCCATGCTCAAGGGCACCCCGATCGCGGTGCACCTGCTCACGCTGGCAGCGGCCGACAGCATCTCCAGCCAAACCTTCGCGGTGATCCCGCTGTTCGTGCTCATGGGACTGATCATGAGCGCCTCCAACGTGGGTCGGGACGCCTACGACGTGGCCGACCACTTTCTCAGGCGGATCCGCGGCGGGCTGGGCCTTGCGACGGTGACCTCGAACGCCGTCTTCGCGGCGGTGACGGGCGTGTCGATCGCGGCGGCGGCCGTGTTCACCCGGGTCGCGGTGCCGGAGATGCTGCGGCTCGGCTATCACCCGCGCTTCGCCGTGGGCGTGGTCGCCGGCTCCTCCGTGCTGGGCATGCTGATCCCACCGTCGATCCTGTTGATCATCTACGCGATCCTCACGGACCAATCGATCGGGATGATGTTCTATGCCGGGATCGGCCCGGGCATCCTGCTGTCGGCCGTCTACTGCGCCGGCATCATCGGCATGGCCTTCCTGCTGCCGCGCTTCGTCTACGACGTCGACGGCCGCTTCGCCGATCTCCACGCCAGCTCGGATCGTCCGCGGCTGTCCGCCCTCGACGTGATCCGCAAAGGCGGTCCGCTGATCCTCCTGATCGTCATCGTGCTGGGCGGCATCTATGGCGGCGTGTTCACGCCGACCGAGGCCGGCGCGATCGGCTCGTTCGCCGCCCTCATCATCGCCATCGCCCGGCGCTCGCTCACGCTGAAGAGCTTCTGGAACGTGCTTCTCGAGACCGGCCACATCACCGCATCGGTCTGTTTCCTGATCATCGCGGCGACCATGTACAGCCGGGCGCTGACGGTCGCCGGCGTGCCGTTCTGGCTCTCCGGCCTGGTCTCCGGCGAGGGGGACAGCTTCCTGCTGGTCATGCTGGTCTACATCGTCGTGATCCTGCTCCTCGGCACGATCATCGATTCCGTGTCGATCATCCTGATCATGGTGCCCCTGTTCCTGCCCATACTGAACGGCATGGGTGCCGACATCGTCTGGTTCGGAATCGTCACCATCATCACCGTGGAGATCGGCCTCCTGACCCCTCCCCTCGGTATGGCCTGTTTCGTCATCAAGGGGTCGTTGCCGGACAACCGGATCAAGCTCGGCGACATCTTCTCCGGCGCCGCCCCCTTCGCGCTGATGATGCTGTTCGTGGTCGCTCTGATCGTCAGCTTCCCCGACCTCGTCTACGTGGGTCGATGGTTCGGGATGTAGACGGGCCCCGGCATCCCGCTCGGGCTGGGTCGGCCCGAGCGGTCAGCGGATACCCGGCGGGACGGCCGCCACCTCAGGCGACTGCCGACGCGGTGGTCACCGCCTCGCCGTCGTGTCGGGGCTCGCGGGTCCAGGCGAGATCGCCTTCATAGCGCCAGGCAGGCTGACCCTCCTCCAGCGCGAACAGGTGCAGCCAGCGATTGTCGAACAGCGCGCGCACGCTCTCGTGGCGCTCCAGGATGTCGCTCATCGCCTCTCTCGGCGCCTCGATGCACACCGTCAGCCGCAGGGGCTCGTGCACGAACCGCTCGCCGTCATGCACAGACTGCCACGGCAGGCCGCCCCTGAGCGCGCCGCCGTTGCCTTCCACCACGCCGATCCCGCCGACGACGTTGTGCAGCAGCTTGTTGCCCGCACCGAACGCCTCCGGCGCCACCGCCGAGCCGTAGTACTGAAGGCTGATCCAGCTCGCCACCACGACCGGTGCCGTCAGGATCAGCTCCAGGACACCGAACCCGGTCTCGGCGTCCTGCTTCCAGTCGTAGTCGTGCAGGAAGACGGACCCGGTCAGGTCGCGGCCGACGGTGCGTCCGCGCGGTGCGGCGATGAAGGCCCGGCAGCCGGCCAGCCCCCATTCCGGCCGCACCTCCGACCAGTCGCGTGCCCGGCCGAAAATATCCGCGGGGCCGTGGGCGCCCGGCAGCCTCAGGGCGCGTTCGCTCCGGGTGAGCAGACCAGCCCGGGAGAGCCAGCCCCGGACGCGGTTCAAGTCGTCCCCGTGCAAGTCCGCGGCGACGGAGCCCTCCAAATCGAAAAGCGTCACGGCATCCGTTGTGGTGTCGTGAAGACCCGCGACGAACAGCGTGTCGTCCGGAATCGAGATCCCCCGCTCGCGCAGGCCGTCGCGCACGACCTGCTCGTTGAGCAGGCCGGCCAGCAGGCGCGCGTTGACGTCGCCGGCGTAGCCACCGCACGCGCCGCACTGCAGCCCGCTGGCGTGGGGGTTGTTCACGACCCGCGCGCCATGGCCGAGCAGCAGCACGAGCCGGGCGAAGCCCCGGGTGAGCGACATGGCCTTCAGCACCGTTTCCGCCATCGCCACCCGGTCTTCCACCGTGAGCTCCGGCGCGAATCTCGGGGCCGGATCGGGCCCCTTCTTCCGGTGGCGCAGGCCGAACGTGTCGCCGACGAGCCGGCCCGCATACACCGGCCCCATGGCCTCGACGAAGGCGAACGAGGCCACTGCAGCCAGCTTGAACCGGCCCCACGCCCGCTTGACCCGGGCGGCGATGCGGGCGGCGCGGTCGGCCGCCTCGTTGTCGGGTCCGGTCGCCGAACTGGTGACCCCCGGCGTCAGCAGAACCGGCAGATGCCGCTCCTCCACGTCCGAGGCGAACCTGCGGTGCTCCGCGGAGATCCCGAAGAAGCCCGCGAAACCGATCGTGCGGATGCCGGGATCCACGCTCTCCAGCGCGCGGCGGAAGGCTTCGGACCGGACGTCGATGCAGAACGCCGCCTGCAGCGCGGGCCGACCGTCCGCCCGATCTCGCGCCGGGGCAGCGAGGGTTGCGGCCAGCGTGCGCTGGGCGGCGCGCTCGGCCGCCTCCTGCAGGATCTCGTCGACGACGTCCTCGGCGTCGGGCGTGACGGGCGCCGCATAGGCGGCGCGCGCCTCCGCCCAGTCGGGAGCGATCTCGTCCTCGTAGCGGGCGTAGAGCGCCTCCTCCCAGAGCAGCCGGATCGCCAGGAAGTCGAACAGGGTCCGGTCCGTCCCGCCATCGAGCTCGGCCTGCCACAGCCGGTAGCGGGCCAGTTGCGACCAGCCGCCGAGCGAGAGCAACAGGCGATGGAAGTAGGTCCCGAGCGCACCGGCGTCCATCTCGAGCCGGTCGACGGCCCGGGCGATCGCGTCCCGCGGCCGCTCCGGCGCGTCGTTGACGAAGACGGCGAAGCCGGTGAGCCCCATGATCTCCGGCACGAGATCATGGCTGGCATGGTTGCGATAGGTCCGCCATGCGGACTTGTCGCGCGCGGCCGCCCAGAGCGCCTGGCCCTCATCGAGATAGCCCGCCGCCCAGGCCCCGAACCGGTTCTCCAGAAGCCCCGGCCAGTCGGTCCCGCTCGCCTGCGCCGCAAGATCGGCCACGGTCGGCGGCGGCGCCGGCACCTCGCGGTTGCGGCCGGCCCTCGCCCTGAGATCCTCGACCGACCGCGGGCGGTCGGCGTGCCTGCACGCCGCAAGCGCGGCCGCAAGATCCTCGGCGGTTATCTCGCCGGCTGCGATCTTATCGGCAAACCAGGTGCGCGGAAGCGTGACCGGGATGCCGCCTGCCCGGCCCAGCCGAGCGCCGGTTTCCGCCAGCGAGAGACCGGCCTGACCGAGAAACGGATTGACCGCGACGGACGAGGCCAGCGGCCACAGCGGCGGGATCTGGCGTCCGGCGGCTTCGGCAGCCTCGATGAGGGTCAGACCGTCCATTGAGCGAGGCTCCTGTGTCGGGTTGATCGGGGTGGGAACGGGCGCGGAAACCGGAAACGGGGAGACGGTCATGACGACCTCCGCACGGCCCAGTTGCCGACCAGCTTGTCGAGCACGGCGTTGGCGTAGAGCCCGTTGGCGAAGTGGACCCGCATCCCGGAAGCGGCCGGATGCCCGGCCCACAGCGGAAACGCCGCCTGGGTGATCGCGACGAGCCCGAAGCTCACCACCGCCAGCACGAGGGTGGCCCATTCCAGCGAGGTGGGAGACGGGGCCGGCGGCAGCGTTCCTGCGGTCAGCCATTCGGCGCCCGTCTGGAGCGCGAAGTAGCCGACGGTCGCCGCGGTGGCGTAGATCGCCGTGCGTCGGGTCAGCACCCGGGGCGCCTTGTCGGCGAGCCCCTGGGCCAGGAGATAGGCGACGCCGAAGACCAGGATGGCGCCGAGCGCGATCGCCTGGGGCGACTTCCCCGTGATCCCGAAGGCCAGCCCGATCACCCCGTAGATCAGGATCGCCAGCACGAAGGCGTGCAGCACGGCCCGGCCGCCCGGCACCGCCACCGGCCCCGGCCGGCGGTTCGCCGCGACCGTCTCGACCGCTTCGCCTGCGGAGAGAAACGCATGGGCCTTGTAGAGCGAGTGGGCGACGATGTGCAGCAGCGCCAGCGGAAACAGCCCGAGCCCGCACTGCATGATCATGAACCCCATCTGGGCGATGGTCGACCAGGCAAGGGACGTCTTCACCGCCGGCTGGGCCAGCATGGCGAGCCCGCCGAGGAGCGCCGTGAGTCCGCCCAGCACCGCCAGACACGCCAGCACGCCGGGGGCGAGCAGCATCACGTCGGCAAAGCGGATGAGCAGGAAGCCGCCGGCATTGATGACGCCCGCATGCAACAGGGCCGAGACCGGGGTCGGCGCCTCCATCACCTCCGTCAGCCAGCCGTGGACCGGAAACTGCGCCGACTTCATCACCGCCGCCAGCGCCAGAAATCCGGCCGCGGCGAGCCCCGCGGCGGGCGCGTCTCCGGCCGCCGCCCGATCCAGGATCGACGCGATATCGGTCGTGCCCCAACCGATCGCGATCAGCACCGCCGCGATGGCGAGCGCCGCATCGCCCATGCGGGCGATGATGAACTTCTTGCGGGCCGCGCGCCGCGCCTGAACCCGGTCGGGATAGAACAGAAGCAGACGGGTAAGACAGAAGCTGGTCGCGACCCAGGCGGCCGCCAGCAGCACGAGATCGCCGGCCTGGACCAGGAACAGCACCGCGCAGAGCGTCGCCGCCAGCCATCCCATGAACGGGCCCTGCCGCGCCTCCCCGTCGAGATAGCGGACGGAGAAGCGCATCACCACGGACCCGACGAAGGCCACGAGGACCAGCATCACCACGCTGACGATGTCGAGGCGCAGGCTGAGGCCGAAGCGCTGCGTGCCGATCAGTGTGGTGGTCGCCGGCCCCGTCGCCACCAGGACGACCGCGGACGCGATCGCGCTCGCCAGTGCCACCAGCGTTGAGACCTGAAGAAGACGGGCGACGCCGACAGGCCGCAGCCCGGGCCCCCTCATCGCAACAAAAGCGCCGACGGCAAGCGCAAGGGGCGCAATCAGGGACAACAACGGCAGCAGCGGCATCGGCGGATCTCCCGGCAGAACTGGACGAACGCCGGGAAGCTAACGATCGGAAAGGCGGAATTAAAATAGATTGTTCATGAGTTTTCGTTCTTCAAAACAGAACGAAAAAATTGTGGCCGATCGCACCCTTCGACCGGTCACGCCACTCCGGGGTGCCCGTTCGGGCCGGGTGAGCTTGTCACGCCTGTGCACTGCAAAAAATCCGAGGTCACCGACCCGCCAACGGTTTTCCAGCCCCTTCATCCGGCACCTGCACTTTGGACCCACTTGCTTGCAGATCTGCAGACGAGCGACCGGATCGGCCAACACCGGCCGAAAACCCAAAGTTACAAAACTCGAACAAGGCAGCTCAAAATAATACCAAGCACCTGATACTTGCAGAACGGCGCCGAAATCAATCAAAAGAGTTTTTGTAAATAATAACTCGCCTTTAAGTTACAATTTCACGCGACAATAGGATTTCTCAATCGGTTTCTTTCTTGATATCTATTTCACATATTGCACTGCAGCGAATATGGTCCCGCCACCGACGACCCGCTGGACATGGATGTGAGGATTAAGAATGTCCGTTATCAACACTGCCGTAAAGCCGTTTTCCGCCACTGCCTTCCACAACGGCAAGTTCGTTGATGTCTCCGACGCCGACATCAAAGGAAAGTGGGCGATCTTCTTTTTCTATCCGGCCGACTTCACCTTCGTCTGCCCAACCGAGTTGGGCGATCTGGCCGATTATTACGACGAACTCCAGCGCATGGGCGTCGAAGTCTACTCGGTATCGACGGATACGCACTTCACCCACAAGGCCTGGCACGAGACGTCCGAGACCATCGGCAAGATCCAGTACGCGATGATCGGCGATCCGACCGGCACCATCACGCGCAACTTCGAGATCATGCGCGAGGATCAGGGCCTCGCCGATCGCGGCACCTTCGTCGTCGACCCTGACGGCGTGATCCAGGCGATCGAGATCACCGCCGAGGGCATCGGCCGCAATGCCAAGGACCTGGTCCGCAAGGTCAAGGCCGCCCAGTACGTCCGCGCGCACCCGGACGAGGTGTGCCCGGCGAAGTGGGAGGAAGGCGAGCAGACGCTGGCACCGTCTCTGCAGCTCGTCGGCAAGATCTGATCGACCGATGCGAACGGCTCTCCGCCCGATGGCGGAGGGCCGCTGCCGTGGCGCAACGTCGCGTGGTGCGTTCGCGAGAGACGACCGCATTCTTCGGGCTGCGCCACCCGACCGATTCCGATCGACGGTCCGAGATCCGCTCCCTCCCGCGACTCGCTTGACCCGATCGACTTCCCCGGGGCCCGCGCCGATCGGCGGGTCCGTCCGTCGCAAGATGCGCGCGAGACATCTCGCGCAAGGAGACTGTGATGCTCGATGACGCCATGAAGTCCCAGCTGAAGGACCACTTCACGAAGATGGTCCGTCCGGTCGAGATCGTCGCCACGGTCAACGACAGCGCCAAGTCGCAGGAAATGGCGACGCTTCTGGCCGAACTGGCGAGCCTTTCCGACCTGATCACGGTCAGCGAACGCACCGCCGACGGCGACCGAGCGCCGGCCTTCGCCCTCACGAGCCCCGGCGAGGACATCCACCTGACCTTCGCGGGCATCCCGCTCGGCCACGAATTCACCTCCCTGGTGCTCGCCCTGCTGCAGACCGGCGGCTACCCGCCGCGCGTCGAGGAGCACGTCATCGAGGCGGTGAAGGCGCTCAGCGGCGACTTCCGCTTCGAGACCTACTATTCGCTGAGCTGCCAGAACTGCCCGGACGTGGTGCAGGCGCTCAACCTCATGGCGGTCCTCAATCCGAACATCCGGCATGTCGCCATCGACGGCGCGCTGTTCCAGGACGAGGTCGCCGCGCGCGAGGTGATGTCCGTCCCCTCCGTGTTCCTGAACGGCGAGCCGTTCGCCCAGGGCCGCATGGAGGTCGAGCAGATCATCGCCAAGCTCGACACCGGCGCCAGCGCCCGCGCCGCCGAGAAGATCAAGGCCCAGGCCCCGTTCGAGGTGCTGGTCGTCGGCGGCGGGCCGGCGGGCGCGGCCGCGGCCATCTACGCCGCGCGCAAGGGCATCCGCACCGGCGTCGTCGCAGAACGCTTCGGCGGACAGGTTCTGGACACCATGGCCATCGAGAACTTCATCTCCGTCCGCCGTACCGAGGGGCCGGACTTCGCCAAGGCGCTCGAGGCCCATGTCGCCGACTACGACGTGGAGGTCATGAACCTCCAGACCGCGACGGGCCTCCGCGATCACGGCGGCATGTTCGAGGTCGAGCTGGAGAACGGCGCTTCGGTGAAGGGGCGCACCGTCATCCTGTCGACGGGCGCGCGCTGGCGGCAGATGGGCGTGCCGGGCGAAGAGGAATACATGAACCGGGGTGTCGCCTACTGCCCTCATTGCGACGGCCCGCTCTACAAGGGCAAGCCGGTGGCGGTGATCGGCGGCGGCAATTCCGGCGTGGAGGCGGCCATCGATCTCGCCGGCATCACCAAGCACGTGACGCTTCTGGAGTTCGATGCGGAGCTGCGCGCCGACGACGTCCTCCAGCGCAAGCTGCGCAGCCTGCCCAACGTCACCGTGCTGACGTCTGCCAAGACCACCGAGGTCCGCGGCGACGGCAAGAAGGTGATCGGCCTCACCTACGAGGACCGGATCGGCGGCGACCTGAAGGAGGTCGATGTCGACGGCATCTTCGTCCAGATCGGGCTCCTGCCGAACACCGAGTGGCTGCGCGGAACCGTTGCGCTCACCGATCGCGGCGAGGTCGAGGTCGACAACCGCGGCGAAACCTCGCTGCCGGGCGTGTTCGCTGCCGGCGACTGCACGACCGTGCCCTACAAGCAGATCGTCATCGCCGTGGGTGAAGGCGCGAAGGCGTCGCTCGCCGCGTTCGACCACCTCATCCGCTCGTCGGCGGACGACGAGGAGCAGGCAAGCCAGGCGGCCTGACTGCCGACCGGCGCCAAGGCGGTTCGCGATGACCCTCAGGGAACTGGAATATCTGCTCGCGCTTGCCCGCTACCGGCATTTCGGCCGGGCGGCGGAAGCCTGCCACATCAGCCAGCCGACGCTCTCCACCCAGATCAAGAAGCTGGAGCTGGAACTCGGCACGGCGCTCGTGGAACGCAGCACCAGCGGGGTCATCCTGACATCGGTCGGGGAAGCGACGGTGGAAAGCGCCCGCCGCATCCTCGCCGAGGTCCAGTCCATCAGGGACACCGCCCTCCAGGCCCGCGATCCGGAGAGCGGCACGGTGCGCCTCGGGATATTCCCCACGCTCGGCCCCTATTTCCTGCCCAGCGTGATGCTGCGCTTCGCGGAACGTTTTCCGGCCCTCCGGCTTTCGCTCGTGGAGGAACAGAGTTCCCACCTCATCAGCCATCTGCGCGACGGCGACATCGACGTGGCGCTTCTGGCCCTGCCGCTCCAGGACGACCAGCTGATCGCCAGCTTCCTGTTCGAGGAACCGTTCCTGCTGGCGGTCCCGCCGGTCCATCCGCTCGCAGAGCGGAGCTCGATCGCCCTGGACGAGATCCGCGACCAGGAGCTGCTGCTGCTGGAAGACGGCCACTGCCTGCGGGATCAGGCGCTCGACATCTGCGAGATGTCCGGCGCGGTCGAGCAGTCGGCCTTCCGCGCGGCGAGCCTGGAAACCCTGCGCCACATCGTCGGCGCCGGTCTCGGCGTCACGCTTCTTCCCAAGCTCGCCACCCACCGCCGCACCGCAGGCCCGGACACCGTCCGGCTGATCCCGTTCGAGAATCCGGTGCCCAATCGCCGGATCGCGCTGGTCTGGCGCCAGAGTTCGGCACGCGCACCCCTTTTCGGGGCCATGGCCGATCTCTTCCGCAATGTGGCCGCCGAGCTTCTGGCCGAAGCGACGCCGGACCCCACGGTCACGGATCATCCGGCGCGCGCCGACACCGAAGCGCGCCGCAAGGCTGGCTGACCCGGCCGGGCAACCGGGCTCACCACCCGAACGCCGGCCTGCTCGGACTGCTCAGAAATAGTCCGGATGGCGGTCCCTGATCTCGTCGACCGCGGCGAGCGTGCCCGACAGATGGCCCCGGACGGCCTCCTCTGTGCCGGCCCGGTCTCCCGCCTCGATCGCCGCCAGAATCTGGCGATGGTAGTGGACGATATTCGAGACCTTGCCGGGCTCGGGCAGGTTGAGGTTGCGCAGACGGTCGATGTGACCGGAGCGGGCCGTGACCAGAAGCCAGAGGTTCACGACGCCCGCCGCTTCGCAGAGGGACCGGTGAAACTGCCGGTCGAGGCGCGAGAACAGGTCGAGATCGCCTTCGGCGAGGGCCGCTTCCTGCTCGTCGAGGACGCGGCGCGTCGCGGCCAGAAGTTGCGGTTCACCAGCGGCTGCCAGGATGCGCGCCACCTCCAGCTCGATCGACAGGCGGAGAAACTGCGTCTCCCGGGCCTGCTCGACATCGATGCGGGAGACCTCGGTCTTGGATTGCGGATAGATCACCAGCAGGCCGTCCTGCTGGAGTTTCAGCATCGCGTCGCGCACCGGGGTCTGGCTCACCCCATAGAACTCGGCCGTCTCCGAGCGGGAGAGGTTCTGGCCCGGCTTCAGCTCCAGCGACACGATGCGCTCGCGCAGCGCCGCGTGAATCTGGTCACTGGCAGAGATCCGCCGCACCGGCGATCCGCGCATCGTTTCTCCGGCCACCGAGCCGCTCGTGAATAGTGCGTCGTTCATCCTTTGCCCCTCGCCGCCACCAGCGATGTGCGCAACTCTCTATAGACACCAACTTGACCGCGATACACTGATATATTAGTGCATCAGATGTGGGGTGCCGATAGGCTCCCTCAAGGTTCAATGGGAGGAAAACAATGAAATTCGCCAAGCTCGCCTTGTCCGTCTCCGCAGCCACGCTCATCGCCGGCGCGGCCCATGCGGAAACGCTGACCATCCAGACATCCTTCAACGCCGGTGATTTTTCCACAAAATACCTGACCGAAAACTGGCTTCCGAAGATCCAGGAGATGACCGACGGGCGGATCGAGATCGAGCTGACCCCCAGCGGTTCGGTGGTTCCCTCGCGCGACACGCCCGAAGCGGTCGCGGCCGGCGTCATCGACGGCGACTTCACCTCGGTGAATTACTTCGCCGGTCTGGAGCCGGCCTACGCGATCATGGGCGACCTGATTTCCGGCTACGACACCCCCGAACAGATGCTCGGCTTCTGCCGCGACGGCGGCGGCGAGGCCATGATGCAGAAGGCCGCCGATTCCGTGGCCGATGGCGAAGTCACCGTCGTGGCGTGCGGCCCCTACTCCCGTGAAGCCCTGGTCGCCCGGGTGCCGATCCGCACGTTCGAGGATCTCGAAGGCAAGAAGATCCGCTCGCCGGAAGGTCTGGCCGCCGCCGTGTTCCAGGCCGCTGGCGCCTCCCCTGTCGCCATTCCGTTCTCCGAGGTCTTCGGCGCCCTCGAAAAAGGCATCGTCGACGCGGCCGACGCATCGGCCTACGTCAACAACGACGCCACCGGCCTGCACGACGTGGCCCCCTACCCGCTCTATCCCGGCATCCATTCCATGCCGTCGATGCAGTTCACGGTGAACACCGAGACGTGGGAGTCCCTGTCCGAGGAGGATCAGGCCGCGCTTCGCAAGTGGTGGTACGACGCCATGTACGCGATGGCCGCCGAAGTCTCCAAGAAGGACCAGGAACTGGCCGCCCGGGACGACGCCAGCGAAGACATCGAAGTCATCGACTGGGCCCAGGAAGACCGCGACCAGCTGCGCGAAGTGGCGCGTGAGCAGTGGAAGGCGTACGCGCAGAAGTCCGAGCTCGCCCAGGAAGCCCTCCAGGCGAACCTCGACTACATGAAAGAGATCGGTCTCTTCAAAGACTAGAGCGGTCCAGCCCCGCCTGACGCGCGGGTCCTGAACCATTTGCCGGTCGGTCGGGCGCTCTGAGCCCGACCGCACCGGGCTCCGGACGACCGTCCTTCCCTTCGCGCCGTCTGCCGCCGATCTCCATGCGCCGGCGCCCCTCCCCGGGTGCGACAGCCAGGGCCACAGCCATGAAACGCATCTTGTCCACCTACACCGAGCTGATGGACCGCGTCAGCGTGTTCCTCGGCCAGGCGTGTACGGTGTTTCTGTTCGCCTGCATCGCCGTATCCGCGCTCGAAGTGGTGCTGCGCTACGGCTTCGACAGCCCGACCGTCTGGTCGACCGAACTGGCGATGGCCCTGTGCGCCAGCGCCTGGGTGCTGTCGGTCGGCTACGTCACCGAGCGCAGCCGGCATATCTCCATCACCATGCTGGAGCTGCTGGTCGGCCCGCGCACCTGGCACGTCTTCCGCCTGATCCAGATGCTGATCGCCGCCGGGGCGATCCTCGTGTTGACGCTGGCCCTCTGGGATCCGGCGATGAAGGCCATCTCCCGTGTCGAACATTCCGGCACCGCGATGAATTCGATCCAGCCGACCTACCTGAAGGCGCTTCTGGTGGTGGGCTGCATTCTCTACCTGCTGCAGCTGCTCTCCAACATCATCCGCTGGGCGCTGGGCACGGAGCGGGAGACCTCCGGTGGGCATTGAATCGATCACATTCCTCATCGTCGCCGCGCTCCTGGCCCTGATGGCGCTGGGCGTTCCGCTCGGCATCACGACGCTCACGGTCTCACTGGGAACGGCGCTTCTCTATTTCGGCGAACGCGCCGGCTACTTCATCGTCGCCGCCAACGTCAGCGAAGTGCTGCACAAATACGAGCTGATCGCCGTGCCCTTCTTCGTGTTCATGGCGAACGTGCTGGAGCGCTCCGGGATCGCCAAGTCGCTGTTCGATTCCATGGCGATCATGGGCGGCCGGTTCCGAGGCTCCGTCGCGGTGCAGACCTGCATCGTCGCCGTTCTGCTGGCCGCCATGTCCGGCATCATGGGTGGCGAGATCGTCATGCTCGGCCTGATCGCGCTGCCGCAGATGCTCCGGCTCGGCTACGACCGCAAGCTGTCGATCGGCATCATCTGCGCCGCCGGTGCGCTGGCGACCCTGATCCCGCCGTCGGTGGTCCTGATCGTCTACGGCCTCGCCGCGCAGGTCTCGATCACCAAGCTGTTCGCGGCCTCGGCCGTGCCCGGCCTGATCCTGGCCAGCCTGTTCATCTGCTACATCCTCGTGCGCGTCCGGCTCAATCCGGCGATGGCGCCGATCTTCGACATCCCCGAAACCGGCCTGCCCTTCTTCCAGCGGCTGAAGTTCCTGAAGGGCGTCGTGCTGCCGGCGCTCCTGATCGCGACCGTGCTCGGCGTGATCTACACCGGCGTCGCCACGGTGACGGAGGCCGCCGCGATCGGAGCGGTCGGGGCACTCGGGGTCGCCGCCGTCCGCAAGGAACTCAACTGGGTGATGGCGCGCGACGCCATGCGCCAGACCGTTCTCACCGTCGGCTCGATCATCTGGCTGGTGCTGGGCGCGGTGTCGCTGATCGGGATCTACAACCGGATCGGCGGCGGCGACTTCCTGCACGGCATCCTGACCTCGCTCGACATCGCCCCGATCTGGGTGATCGTCGTGATGATGCTGATCGTCATGCTGCTCGGGACGTTTCTGGAGTGGATCGCGATCATCTTCATCACCGTGCCGATCTTCGCGCCGGTGGTCACCGATCTCGGCTTCGACCCGATCTGGTTCGGCGTCCTCTTCGCCATGAACATCCAGATCTACTACCTCTCCCCGCCTTTCGGACCGGCCTGCTTCTTCCTCAAGTCGGTGGCTCCGAAAGGGATCGAGCTCCAGGAGATCTTCCTCGCGGTCCTGCCGTTCATCGCGCTGCAGGCGACGGGCCTCTTCCTGGTCCTGTTTTTCCCCCAGCTGGCGCTCTGGCTGCCGGCGCTGCTGGATTGAGGAGGCCGGACCATGAGCGATCCCAATCTCACCCACCAGGACGAAGACCTCCCGGCCGCCGAGTACGGCGAGGAGGAACGAAGCGACCATCACGACTTCGGAAACTGGCCGGAACTCCTGGGCGTGATCCTCACGGCCATCGTGTGCTGGCTGATCTTCGCGTTCACCGGATAGAGTCATGGCCAAGACAGACCCAAAAGACCTCAGATCGGCGCGCTGGTTCGCGCCGGACGACCTGCGCAGCTTCGGCCATCGCTCCCGGATGATGCAGCTCGGCTACGCGGAGGAGGATTTCCGCGACAAGCCCGTGATCGGCATCCTCAGCACCTGGTCGGAGCTGAACACCTGCCACTCCCACTTTCCCGACCGGGTCCGGGACGTGAAACGCGGCGTCACCCAGGCCGGCGGCTTCGCAGTGGAGATGCCCGCGCTCTCGGTCGACGAGAGCTTCACCAAGCCGTCCTCGATGCTCTACCGCAACCTTTTGGCCATCGAGACCGAGGAGATCATCCGCTCGCATCCGCTCGACGGGGTCGTGCTCATGGGCGGCTGCGATAAGACAACTCCGGGGCTCGTCATGGGCGCGATCTCGGCCGGGGTGCCGATGATCTACCTGCCCGCCGGGCCGATGCTGCGCGGCAACTACGCCGGCAAGGTGCTGGGCTCCGGGTCGGATGCCTGGAAGTACTGGGACGAGCGGCGCGCCGGGAACCTGGACGAGGCCGAGTGGATCGGCATCCAGGGGGGCATCGCGCGCTCCGCCGGAACCTGCATGACCATGGGCACCGCCGCGACGATGATGGCGCTCGCCGAGGCCCTCGGGCTGACGCTTCCCGGCGCCTCCTCGATCCCGGCCGTCGATTCCGGCCACCAGCGCATGTCGGCGGCCTGCGGGCGCCGCATCGTGGAAATGGTCTGGGAGGACCTGACCCCCGACCGGATCGTGACGGAGGCCGCCTGCCGCAACGCCGCAACCGTCGCCATGGCGACGGGCTGCTCCACCAACGCGGTCGTCCACCTGATCGCCATTGCGCGCCGCGCCGGCGTCGATCTCGACCTCGACGATCTCGACGACCTCGGCCGCGCGACGCCGCTCATCGCCAACATCCGTCCGGCCGGAAGCACCTACCTGATGGAGGACTTCTACTATGCCGGCGGCCTGCGTGCGCTGATGCGGCAGTTGCTGGAGCGCCTCGACGGGTCCGCGCTCACGGTGACCGGCAAACCGGTCTCCGCCAACGTCGAAGGGGCGGAGGTCTACAACGACGACGTCATCCGGCCGCTGTCCAACCCGGTCTACCAGGAAGGGTCGCTCGCGGTTCTCAGGGGCAACCTGTGTCCCAACGGCGCGGTCATCAAGCCGGCCGCCTGCGATCCGAAATTCTACGTCCACGAAGGACCGGCCCTGGTCTTCGACAGCTACCCGGAGATGAAGGCGGCGGTCGAGGACGAGACCCTCGATGTCGGCCCGGACCACGTCATGGTGCTGCGCAACGCCGGTCCGCTCGGCGGTCCCGGTTTTCCGGAGTGGGGCATGCTGCCCCTCCCGAAGGCGCTGCTGCGTCAGGGCCATCGCGACATGCTGCGCCTCTCCGATGCGCGGATGTCCGGCACCTCCTACGGCGCCTGCATCCTCCACGTCGCGCCGGAGAGCTTCGTCGGCGGCCCGCTGGCGCTTCTCAAGACAGGCGATACCGTGCGCCTCGATCTTCCGAACCGGCGGCTCGACATGCTGGTCGGGGAGGACGAGCTCGCGCGGCGCCGGGCGGCGTGGACACAGCCCCCGGCCCGGTTCGAGCGCGGCTACGGCTACATGTTCTCCCAGCACGTGACCCAGGCGGACCAGGGGTGCGACTTCGACTTCCTGCAATCCGATTTCGGCCGCAGCGCCGGCGAACCGGACATTTTCTGAGGCAGCCATGAGTTTACACGACAGCACGAGCGACTACGTCCTCACCGAGGAGACCCGGGCCAAGCTGAAGAAGGTCTCCACGGCCTCGATCGCCACCGCGCTCTACAAGCGCGGCCTGCGCACCCAGTTCATCCAGGGCGTGCGGCCGGTCGCCCGCAAGCCGGAGAACATGGTCGGACAGGCGTTCACCCTGCGCTATATTCCGGCGCGCGAGGACCGCAATCCGATCACCGTGTTCCGCGATCCGCAGCACCCCCAGCGGGTCGCCATCGAGACCTGCCCGGAAGGGTGGGTCCTGGTGATGGACGCCCGCAAGGACGCGCGCGCGGCGACTGCCGGGTCGATCCTGATCACGCGCCTTGCCGTGCGCGGCGCCGCCGGTGTCGTCTCGGACGGCGGGTTTCGCGACGCCGAAGGGATCGGCGCCCTCGACATGCCCGCCTATTGCGCCGGCCCGTCCGCACCGACCAACCTCACCCTTCACGAGGCGCTCGACATCAACGTGCCGATCGCGTGCGGCGACGCTCCGGTCTTCCCCGGCGACGTGATGGTGGGTGACGGCGACGGTGTCATGGTGATACCAGCTCACCTGGCCGATGAACTCGCCGACGAGTGCATCGGCATGGAAACCTACGAGGATTTCGTTCTGGAACAGGTGAATGGCGGAAGCGGCATCATCGGTCTCTATCCCAGCACACGGGACGAGAACCAGGCGAAGTTCGACGAATGGCGGCGTCGGAACGACCGGTAGCCGCCGGCATTTGCCTCACGAGACTGTTCAGCCGACCCGTCACGAAGGAGCACGCGCTATGAGCTTCACCCCGCACGGCAACCATCTGATCGCCGGTGACTGGCGTTCCGGGAGCGGCAGGTTTTCCTCAAAGCCGGCCACGGGTCCGGCGTCGGAGTTCGCACTGGGCACGGCGGCGGACGTTGACGCCGCGGTGACCGCCGCCGAGGAGGCGTTCTGGACCTATGGCGCGTCGAGCCGCGAGGCCCGCGCCGCCTTCCTGGAGGCGATCGCCGACGAGATCGAGGCGCGCGCCGACCAGATCACCGACATCGGCAGCCGCGAGACCGGACTGCCCGAGGCCCGGCTCCAGGGCGAGCGCGGCCGCACCACCGGCCAGCTCCGCCTGTTCGCGGGCCACATCCGCGCCGGCGACTATCTCGACCGGCGCCACGACGCGGCCCAGCCGGACCGCCAGCCCGGCCCGCGTCCGGACCTGCGCCTGATCCAGCGCCCGCTGGGGCCCGTCGGCGTGTTCGGCGCCTCCAACTTTCCGCTCGCCTTTTCCACCGCCGGCGGCGACACCGCCTCGGCGCTCGCGGCCGGCTGCCCGGTGGTGGTCAAGGGCCATCCGAGCCATCCGGGAACCGGCGAGATCGTGGCGGAGGCGATCCTCGCGGCGATCAAATCGACCGGCCAGCATCCGGGCGTGTTCTCGCTGATCCAGTCGAACACCAACGAGGCCGGCACCGCCCTGGTCCAGCATCCGCTGATCACTGCCATCGGCTTCACCGGTTCGCTGCGCGGCGGCCGGGCCCTGTTCGACCTGGCCAACCGGCGCGAGACGCCGATCCCGTTCTTCGGCGAGCTCGGCTCGGTCAACCCGGTGTTCGTGCTGCCGGACGCGGCCCGGGCGCGGGCTAGCGAGATCGGCACCGCCTGGGCGGGATCGCTCTCGATGGGCGTCGGCCAGTTCTGCACCAATCCCGGCATCGTGCTGATCGAGGACGGGGACGCGGCCGAGGCCTTCGAGACGGCGGCCGCCGGGGCGCTCAGTGAGACCGGCCCCCAGACCATGCTGTCGGAGGGCATCGCGGAGGCCTACCGGACCGGCCGCGACAAGCTCTCAGGCGTGAACACCCTGCGCGAGAAGCTGCGTTCAAACGCCGACGGCCGTGCCGCCGCGCCGGACTTCTACGTCACCGACGGTCAGACCTTCCTGGCCAATCCGGAGCTCGGCGAGGAGGTGTTCGGCCCGTTCGGTCTGCTGGTCCGGGTGACAGGCGTCGACCAGATGGTGGAGATTGCCGGTCAGATGGACGGCCAGCTCACCTGCACGCTGCACATGGACGCGGGCGATCACGGCGCGGCCGGCCAGCTGATGCCGATCCTGGAGCGCAAGGCCGGCCGCATCCTGGCCAACGGCTTCCCGACCGGTGTCGAGGTCGCCGACGCGATGATGCACGGCGGCCCCTACCCGGCCAGCACCAACCCGTCGACCACGTCGGTCGGCACGCTCGCCATCCGCCGCTTCCTCCGGCCCGTCTGCTACCAGAACATCCCTGAGGATCTCCTCCCCGAAGACCTCAGGTGAGAAGGACGACCGGAGCGGTCGGCACCCCCGTCAAAGGGCGCGCCGATCGCTCCGCCAAGACCGTTTCTGCTCGGACGGAGACATCCGGGCGACAAGAATTGCGCCCAGGCTCAGCATCGTGAGCCGGTCCTCATCGTCCCGTCCGCTCTCCTTGCTCCGGAAAAGGAGCGCAAGAACACTTTATTACTTAGAATTTATTCTAGATTATATTCATATAGACATAGCTATTAAAATAAATATTATTTACTACTAAATTATTTCATTAATAAATAGTAATTTGACCAGAAATACGCCGGCCTGCTAAAAGAATAGGAACACTCCGGACGTCCGGCCTGCGTCGGAAGTGGAGCGGTGAGGGAAGACCAGCATGGCCGATTTCAGACGACGTGACTTTCTCGCCGGACTTGGCGCCATGGGCGGACTTGCAGCGGCCGGACTGCCGTTCCTGCCGAAAGTGGCGGTCGCCGCGACACCAACGGCGGAGGCGGCGCCGGCGGGTGCGAAGATCACGCGTGTCGGGATCTATCCGGCGCTTGGAATCTGCAGGGTCGGCGGAAGCCAGAAGTGGTTTTACGCCCCGGAAATTCCCGGCGTCCCGTCCCGTCCCGAAGGCGGCTACAAGGACGGCGATTCCCTCATCAAGAAGCAGGTTCAGCGCTTCCGGGTCTATGGCTTCGACGACCAGGGGCGCGTGGTCAGGGAACTGACGTCCGACGATGCCCGGATCGACTGGCGCGTCCACGTCGCCAACACCAAGGCGGCCTGGTACGGCTTCACCAATCCCCACGACAACGAAGCGCACGGACCGGGCATCCCGACCCGGATGCGCAACCAGTATCTGACCAGCACGGCACAGCGCGAGAAGATGCTTGTCGTGGATCCGGGGCCGGTCGAAATCAGCGGCGCGCGCGTCAACTGGGACGGCGACGTTGCGGACTACGCCATGAAAGGCCGCTTCTGGGACGCCATGGACGTCGGCCTCGGACAGGTGCGCACCGATGACGCCGGGCGGCTGCTCGTCGTTCCGGCCGACGGTGTCGCCGGCACGCCGCAGGGCGCTCCCATCACCAGCTTCGCCGACAATGACGGCTGGTACGACGATTGGTGCGACGGCCCGGTCGATGCCACGGTCACGCTTCCCGACGGCGAAGTGCTGGAGGCGGACGGTGCCTGGGTTGCCTGCGTCGGTCCGGATTTCGCGCCCGAGATCCCTCCGATCTCCACCCTCTACGACGTCATCGAGAGCATGAACTGGGAGCAGAACTGGAGCGAGCTGCCAGAAACGCCGCTCTCCTTCCGCCAGCACATTTACCCCACGTTCTATCGGCTGGCGCTGATGGAGTGGGTGTCCGCGGCGGCCAACATGCGCCAGGGCTGGCTCGATATCGGCGACTTCTCCAGCGACGCCTACCTCGCCCAGCTCGCCGATCCGAGCGAGGCCAACCGGGCCTTCCGCCAGGAGGTCTTCGAGAAGTTCCGGAACCCGCACAACATGGGTCCGTCGGCCTTCAAGGAAGAATATCTCAAGATGCCGATGATGCCGGGCGACGGCATCGACCACAACGGCAGCCCGTTGCAGTGGTTCCAGTTTCCGAAGCTGCAATATGAGCGTCTGCGCCGATGGGCCGAGGGCGACTTCGAGGACGATTTCACCGACGCGAGCCTGGATGCGGTCGAGAGCCTCGATGAGTTGCCGATCGAACAGCGCCCCCATGCGCTGACCCGGGCCGCGCTCGAACCCTGCTCCGGCGGCGCTTTCCATCCGGGCGTCGAGCTGTCCTACTATCTCCGGCTGCCGCCCCTCTATGCGCGGAACGTCAACGCCGACGCCGAGCCTTTCCGGATCGGCCGGGGCAATCGGTCCTCGCTGGTTCAGAATGTCGGCCGGATCCTCGATTTCCAGCGAGCCACGACCGGAGACAACCCGCCGATCGGGCCGCAGATGGCCGGCGACCTGACCCGCTGGATGGGCCTGCCGTGGCAGCCCGACGCGTTCAGCTGCCAGCGGGTCGCCATGCAGGACGACTTCCCCGTCCCGGTCTGGTGGCCGGCGCTGCTGCCGGTCGATGTGCTGCCGGAGGAGTTCTACAATCAGCTGATGCGGACCGACCTGCCCCCGGAGGAACGCACGAAGTTCTTCGAAAACCGTGTGTGGTGGGCTCGCGGCGTGCCGGGGATCGGCTACCACGCCAACGCCAGCTACTGGGACGGCATCCAGAACATGATCAATCTCTGGCAGAGGATGGGCTTCGTCGTCGAACGGCCGGGGCCGACCGATCCCGATCGTCCGGACGCCATTCCGGCCAGGATGTATGTCGAGGTCGGACGGGGGCCCATGGAGAACCGCTTCGGCTGGACGCCGGACGACGGCCAGCTTCCGTAGCCGCCGATGTCTCCCGGCGACATACCGGACGGTGCGGTCGCGGTCGTCGGGGGCGGCATCGCGGGCTGTGCCGCATGCCTGTCCCTGGGCAGGCGCGGCATCCCCGTCACGCTGATCGCCCCGCCGCCTCCGGCCGAAAAGCCCGGTGAAACGCTCGCCGCCGCAGCTCTGCCCCTTCTTGCGGACCTGGAGGCTGGCCACCTGCTGACCGCGCCTTCCCATCGGCCGGCGACCGCCAGCTTCACGTCATGGGGCACGTCGGCGCTGATCGAGCAGCACGCCGCCGCACGGCCCGAGGGCCTGGGCCTGATCCTCGACAGAGGCCGGTTCGAGGCGGACTTGTTCGATCTGGTGAAGCGCCGGGGGATCCAGCGGATCGAAGCGGCCCTCGCCGATTTTCGGCGCACGGGGGCCGGCTGGACCCTGACCACCGACGCCGGAGACGTGATCCCCGCCCGGTTCCTGATCGACGCCACCGGTCGTCGCGCGCTGATCGGCCGCCGCACCGGCCGGGTCCGTCGCATCGATCGGCTGGTGGCCGCCTGCACGGTCCTGACGCAGCACGATACCGGCATCGACCCGACGCCCGCGACGCTGATCGAGGCCGTGGACGACGGCTGGTGGTACGCCGCGCTTCTGGCGGACCGTCGGCTCGTCGTGCAGTTTTACTCGGACCCCGATCTGATCCCGCGCGGGCTCAGCGGCAATCTCGATCTCTGGCGGCGGATGGCCGGGCAGACGGCCTACATCTCGCAATGGATCGACAGTGCCGGCTACGCGCTCACAGAGCCGCCCCGCCTCGCTCCGGCCGGCACATCGTGGCTGGAAGAGAGCGCCGGGCCGGACTGGCTCGCCGTGGGTGACGCTGCCGCCGCCTTCGACCCGCTCTCCGCGCACGGAATGACGACCGCGCTGTGGACCGGCCTCCACGGGGCAAACGCCGTCACGGCCGCCCTTGGTGGCGATCTCTCCGAATTGGAAACCTATGCGGCGCGGCTCCGCACGGGCGTTGAGCGTTTCAGCCGCGGGCGCGTGGACGTGTACGCACGCGAAGCGCGCTTTCACGACCGGCCCTTCTGGCGGCGACGCCGCAGCTCCGGGCTTTCCCGGCACCACCTCGCGGCAAGCCCGGATGAGGTGGGCCCACAGCACGAAAGGACAGTCTTATGAAACGATCGATCCAGGCACTCTCTGCAGCCGGCGTCGCACTCGCGATCGGGCTCGGCACGGCCGTCGCCGCGCCGGCGGAACTCAAGACCTATCCCTCCACGGCGGTCGAGGGCCTGCCCTATTCCGGCGCCGTTCGCGCGGGGGACGTCGTCTATGTCGGCGGCGTTCTCGGCACGGCCGAAGGTGGACAGGATCTCGTTCCCGGCGGCATCACGCCTGAGGCCCGTCAGGCGTTCGGACATGTGAAGAATATGCTCGAAGCCGCCGGCACGTCGCTCGACCGGACCTTCAAGTGCATCGTCCTGCTTTCGGATATCGATGACTTTCCGGAAATGAACGCCGTGTTCACGGAGTTCTTCCCGGAATCGCCGCCGACTCGCTCGACGATCATCGTGCCGGAAATCCCCAAGAACGCGGCCATCGAGGTCGATTGCAACGCGCTCGCCGGCGACTGAAGCGGCCCCTCTCCGGACCGGACCGGTCTGGAAGAGACATGTCCCGGGTGACGGATCGAATGCCGTTTCCAGCCGATCAGGCGCTCGCGCCTGATCGGCGCGGGCGGGCGCCCGTTCCGGGCAGCATTCGCCATAAAATTCAATGAGATAAGTGGTACGCCCTAGGGGAGTCGAACCCCTCTTTCCAGAATGAAAATCTGGCGTCCTAACCGATAGACGAAGGGCGCACGTCGTTCGCAATCGCGAACGCACGGGGTTATAAGGAGCCCAAAGCGCATCGGCAAGGGGCGATTTTCACGGAATCGACACAGCCCTTCACCGCCTCCCACCGTTTCGCCCGCTCCAGGCGCACCTATATGAGGCTGTGCGCCACCTTCCCGCCGAACTCGACGTTGATGGTCGGTCAGAAGGTCGCGTAAACAGCGTGAACGGAGTGCCGCGCCTTCTGCGTCCGCACCGCGCGATGCACCCGAACGCCGACACAGGGACACGATGGACAGGAACGACGCCCCCATGACGAGCGCTCTCGCCCGCCCGCGCGCAATGGCCCGAACCGCCCGCCTGCTGGCGGCGCTGGTCGCGGCCGCATTCGCGTTTGCGGTCACCGCGTCAGCCCAGGAAGGACCGATCCCGCCGCGCGACCTGGGCGCCATCGACCAGCAGCTTCACCGCATCCTTCAGGTCACCCCGCCCGGCTCGCCCCAGAGCATCAACGCGCCCTCCGGTGCAAGCGTCAGCGTCCAGCCCTATTCGCCGGTCACCCGCCGCGGCGGCCAGCCGTGTGTGAATTGCGCCAATCCGTGCCGGCAGTATCAGATCAACTATGTGGCCGCGGATCAGAGCGAGCGGATCGTCATGGAAGGTTTCCGCTGCCGCCGGTCCGACGGCATCTGGGTGATGGTTCAGCCCGAGGTGATCGTCAGCCGGCAGTCCACCGGCGCCGCGGTCGCGTCGAACCCGAACGATCCGGTGCCGGAGATGCCGGAGGAGGAACTGCGCCGGCGCGGACTGCTGCCCCAGGAAACCGCCGACGGTACAGGCGAAACGAACGGCAGCCCGGTCCCGCTGTCTGAAGATGCGACGGCCGAGGGACAGGACACGGCGAGCAACGAGGTGGAAAGCGCGCCCCTGCCCGATCCGGTCCAGGACCCGAATGCGGCAGTCGTCGATGAGCAGATTTCCGCGCCCGAGGACGGCAATCCTGAAACCGTGGCCGAGACCGTGGACGGCCAGGTCCCGGAGGGGCCCCGCGGACCGGTCCGCTCGGCCGAGGCACGTCCGATCACCCAGGACGACACGGTCTCCCGCGTGATCTATCCCGGAGCGGCTGGCGACGAGGCGGCGCCGCAGCCTCAGCAAAGCGCCGGCGCGTCGGACGACGCGGACGGCGCCGACATGGACCAGGCGCTGTCGGATCCGGCGGTGGTCGGCCACCTGAAGGACCTCCAGTATCTGGACAGCGACGCCGACCCGGCCGACCGGGAGCGGATCCGCCAGGCCGTGGGCGAGTTCGCCGTGGACGAACAGTTCGCCCTGCCGATCGATGCGGCCGCGCTGTCAGCACGTCTC
This sequence comes from Amorphus orientalis, assembly GCF_030814015.1. Classification (NCBI taxonomy): domain Bacteria; kingdom Pseudomonadati; phylum Pseudomonadota; class Alphaproteobacteria; order Hyphomicrobiales; family Amorphaceae; genus Amorphus; species Amorphus orientalis. Next base: position 842,304 of record NZ_JAUSUL010000001.1, on the reverse strand, counting down.
GATGCTGCGGCCGAACGCAATTCCACCCTCGCCGCCTGCGAACAGGACGGTAGCGTGGTTTCGGTCTGCCGGGAGGAGTAGGCGGGAGCGTTGTCCGACGGGTCGAACCAGGCGCCCACGAACGGCTCAAGCGGTTGAATCCGGAGCTCTTTCAGACAGGGCCGCTGTTTCCATTCGAGCCGAAAAGGCTCTAGAGTCGCAACTCTCTCACAGCGGTCGGGCGCACGAGCAGCGGGACGGCACCACGATGGTCGCGGACGCACATGACGGACACCGGGACAAGCTCGAAGCTTTCCTGTCCGGACGCCTGTCCTACGTTCAGCTGATCTCCGAGCTCCGCAACGGCATTGTCCGGGGCTCCGTTGCGCCGGGCTCGCTCGGCGAGGTGCTCGGCGAGTACAGCGCAAGCGGGCGCCTGCCCCACGATCTGGTTCCCCTGATCATCCAGGAAGTGCAGCGCGGTCCCGGCCACGCGTCGGAAAGCGACGTCGAGGAGGACGACGAGGCGACGGTCCGGCGTGCTCCCGAAGACGGCCAGGGCGCGCGCCGGCGCAGCGCGATCGACGACCGCGTCGACGACGTGGTGCTGCAGGCCCTGGTCGAAGAATACAAAGCGCTGAAGGGCGGGGACGCGCCCGCCCAGCGCCAGGACGACACGGATCTCGATCACTTCATGTCGGCGTTCGTCGGGGCCCGTCTGCGCCGCACCGCGGAGCGCACGGAAACCGAGGCGAGCGGCGGCGCATCGACCGCCGCCCCTTCGGCCTCCCCGCAGACCAAGGGCGGCCGCGCCCGGGTCGGGTCACTGCTGAAGGAACGCTTCGTCCTCGACCGGGAGATCGGGGGCGGCGCCATGGGCCGCGTCTACGCCGCCGTCGACCGGCGGCGGCTGGAGGCGGGCGATGGCCGGCCTTATGTGGCCATCAAGGTCCTCGACCGCCAGTTCGGCCAGGATTCGCGAGCCTTTCGGACGCTGGAGGCCGAAGCGCGCAAGGCCCAGGCTCTGGCCCATCCCAACATCGTCCACGTCTACGATTTCGACCGCGACGGGCCGGACGCCTTCATCGTCATGGAGCTTCTGCGCGGACGCCCCCTCGACGAGGAGCTCGATCGGCGCGGCAGGCCGATCCCCCTGGAGGAGACGCTGGCGATGCTCGCCGGTGCGTTCACCGGCCTCGGCTTCGCCCACGAGCGCGACGTCCTTCATTGCGACATCAAGCCGTCGAACATTTTCCTGTGCGCCGACGGCACCACCAAGCTCGTGGATTTCGGGATCGCCTCGGCCTCGACGCTGCCTGTCTTCGACGTCGACGAACTGGCCTCGTTCACCGGCCGCTACGCCGCGCCCGAGGTGATCGAGCATCAGATCCGCACCCCCGCGGCCGACGTCTATTCCATGGCCTGCGTGGTCTACGAAATGCTGTCGGGCGCACCGCCCTTCGGCGACCGGACCTCCGTCGACGCCCGCGAACTGGGCAAGAAGCCGGCGAACCTGAACAGCCTCGACCGGCGCCAGATGAGCACGCTCCGGGACGCCCTCGCCTTCGACATGGACCAGCGCATCGCCTCCGTCGCGGAGTTCCGCAGCCGGCTCGAAGACACCGGCCGGCGGTGGTTCGGCCGGTAAGACGGTCCGCGGCGCGCCGGTTACGCGCTCGGCGCGCCCTCCTCAATCCGCTCCACGATGCGTCCGATGCCGGCGGCGAACGGTCCGTCCGGCTGTCGCTCGCTGGCAAGCCCGTCGCTGCCCAGCAGGATGAGATCCTCCGAGAGCGGCAGCACCGCCGCGACCGGCGACTTGTAGGTCGCGAACACGCGGTCGGAGACGGCGGTGAAGTCGAGCGAGGCGATCGCCTTGTTGATGACCAGATAGAGCTGCGGCACCTCCAGCCGGCGCGCCAGGTCCAGGGCGACGGCGGTTCCCTGATAGTCCTGCACGTCCGGCCGCAGCACGATGAACAGGCAGTCCGACACCGCGATCGACAGCAGCGTCTCCTCGTTCACGCCCGGATGGGTGTCGATCAGGAGATAGTCCAGATCCAGCGCCGAGCCGATCTCGCGGAAGCCGTCGTTGAGGGCGTTGACGTCATAGCCCTCGCGGATGATGCGGGCGATTTCTCCGGCGCGCAGGCTGGACGGGATCAGGAACACGCCGCCGCTGACCGGATCCAGCCCGCCCATCTCCGCGTCCCGGTTGACCGCATCCGTCACGTCGACGGCGGTGTCCTCGACCGCGCAGCGGCCCCACAGATAGTCGTTGAGCGTGTGCTTCACGGTCCGCGGGTCGACCCCGAACAGCGCGTGAATGCCCGGTGACTGGATGTCCGTGTCGACGATGCAGACCCGCTTGCCGTGGCGTGCCAGACGGGCCGCGACGTTCGCCGTGATGTTGGATTTGCCCGTTCCCCCCCGGTAGGAGTGGATGGAGATGGTACGCGTCGGCATGGGACCTCGGGTGTTCGATCGGTTCGGAACCGGTTCCTGTCGCCGGATGGTTCCGTGTGAGCGGACAAGGCTCTTGAGCGGTCACAATGACATACAAGATCGGGCGACGGGCTCAAACCGGCCGAGTGAGGGCGGACCGCCAGGCGCGCGGTCGCCCGCTCACTCTTCCTGATGCCGCCCGCGCAAGGAACGGGCCCGTTTCTGCAGTTCCTTGAAGTAGTCGCTCTCGGCGATCGTCTCGACCTCGCGGTCCTTCTTCTCGCGGTCGATGTGGATCCGCAACTCGTTGACCTCGGCGCGAAGGCTGCCGTTCTCCCGCTGCAGTCGCTTCTGGGCGTCTTCCAGACGCCGGCGTGCCTCGCTGAGATCGTCGATCACCCCGGACAGGTGATACTCGCGCGCCTCGATGCGCACGACCATCATCCCGAAGGCCTCGGCGAGCTCCTTCACGTTCTCCGTGACGTCCGCGTCGCTGGTCAGCGTCTCGATGTCGGAGAAGACGGCATAGTTGCCCTGGGCGACCTCCTGGGAGATCCGCTGCAGCCGCGCCAGGCTGGCGGCCAGGGCTCCGTTGGGATCGAGCGTGTCGTCGGTCATCTGGCCCCCGTTGGCTGCCAGGCTGTGCATGCGCGATGGACGCTGGCAAACAATAGCGGATGTTACCCCGCCCGAGACAACAAAATGCGATGGCGCTTGCCCCGGCCTCGCTGCGGCTCAGCCCAACAGGCGCGACAGCCAGGACGAGGTTGTGAAGCCTTCCACGAACTCGTGCACCTCGGGTGTCCGGTCCCGCCGCTCGAAGGCCAGCGCCTGTCTGAGCGCGCGCCACTGGCGCGTGGTGAGCCCGCGCGCCGGGCGTTCCGGCTCCAGTCCCCGCGAGATCGCCCAGCGCACCGAGTTGTGGTCGTAGGGATGACGGCCGGTGGTCAGCATGTAGGCCACGACGGCCAGCGAGTACACGTCGTCGGAGGGCGCCGGCACCATGCCGAGCAGCATCTCCAGGGACGCGTAGGCCGGCGTGAGCGCGCCGACATGACCGAAATAGGCGATCGTCGGCCGGTCGTCGTCTTCCGACAGATCGACCGCCTCGTGGGCATAGGAGATGCCGAAATCGAGCAGCTTCGCCGCGCCGTCGGTGGTGACGAAGATGTTGCCCGGCTTGACGTCGGTGTGCACGACGCCGCGCTCGTGGGCATAGTCCAGGGCGGCGCCGATATCGGTCACGATGCGTTCCCGCGTCACCCGGGACACCGGATCGTTGCCGCGCTTGCGCAGCATGCGGTTGAGCGTCTGGCCCTCGAGCTGCTCCATGATGATGAAGGAGCGGCCGCCGTCCTCGTCCCAGTCGTAGACCCGGGCGATCGCGGGATGCACGAATTCCTGCATGCGCCGCGCTTCGCGGTGCATCAGCTCGCGGATGTCCGCGTTGATCGTGGGATCGTTGTTGAGGAGCTTGATCGCCACCAGCGGCGTCTGCGAAGCCGCACGCAGCCGGAAATGGTCGAGCGCGCTGTAGACGGTGCTCATGCCGCCGCGGCCGAGCACCGAGATCAGTTCGTAGCGATCCCGCAACTTGGTCCCGAGCGGGACCGGCAGCGGTTTGCGTTGGGTGGTCCCCTCGCTCATGTCCGCCCTGAGGCTCGCGCCCGCACCCGTTGGCGTCCGGTCCGCGGGAGGTCCCGCATTCCGCAGCGGCGTTGCACGTCGCACCTCATCGTCAACCTACCCGGCAACCCGCGCTAGCACGGCCGTCAGATCGTCCCGCGATCCGCACACCGCCGCCGCCTCGACGAGGTCCTCCGCAGCGCTTTCCAGCGGGCGCTGCAGGCCGGCGAGAATGTCATCCGGCTCCAGATAGTCGCTTATGCCGTCGGAACACAACAGGAAGGTGTCCTCCGGCTCGATCGCCAGCACGACCCGGTCCAGCTCGATCCGTTCGCCGCTGCCGACCGCCCGGCTGACCACGTTGGTCCGGCGCGTCTCCTGGTTCTGCGGCACGCCGTGATCCCGGGTGATCTGGAACAGCTCGCCGTCGCGCATGAGATAGCAGCGGGAATCCCCGGCCCAGCTGACCACCGCGTAGTCGCGATCCATCACCAGCACCACGACCGTGGCGCCGATGATCGCCGACGCGCCGCTCTTCACCGCCTCGCTGCGCAGGGAGGCGTTGATGCGCTGCAGGCTGCGCTCGATGGTGTCCACGCAGTCCTCCAGCGGCGCCACCGCGACCATCCGGTCGAGGATGCGCGCGACCGACAGGCTGGCGAGCTGACCCTCCAGATGCCCGCCCATGCCGTCGGCCACACAGAACAGTCCGCGCTCGGGACTGGCGAGGAAGGCGTCCTCGTTGACGTCGTGCCGGACCCCGCAGCGACTTGCCGCCGACCAGATCAGCGGCGGCGGACCGATCAGGTCAGTTTCGCCAGCCATGGTCTTTCCACCGGCCGTCGAGGAAGCTTGCGAACATCGCGCCGGTTGGCAGGCCCCGCACCCGGATCGCCTCCGGATTGCGGTCCGGCCAGCCATAGTGCCACCAGACGCTCACGTTGGAGGGGCGCGGCGCCGGAGTGTAGGTCGTCAGGCCGGAGCGGCGCAGGTCGCTGACCGGCGCGAACAGCGGGTTGGTCAGGAGCGCCGCCAGTTCCGACCCATAGGAATTGGCGAACAGCATCGGCTCGGCGCCGAGGCTGTCCAGGGTCGAAAGCCCGCGGTCGACCTTGTCCAGCGCGGCCATCACCTCTTCGATGGTCTTGTCGCCCTCGATCAAAGCGAGCGCGTTCTTCTCCATGTCCTGCAGCGGAATCTGGAGGTTCACCGCCAGCGTCTGGGACGGGAGCAGCTGATCGATCGAGCACGCCAGCGTCAGCGGATAGTAGCGCCCGGACGCATCGACCGACGTGGCCAGCACGCCCGTCCATCCCACCTCCGACACCACGCCGGAATCGATGGCGAAGCACCACAGCGGCGAGGAGAGATAGGCGTTCTCCCACTTGTCCCCGAGGGCGTCGCGCGCCTGGCTGAGGCACTCCTGCAGCCACTTGTCCCACGGCTCCACGAAGCTGTTCGGCAGATGCTTGCGGCAGAAGTCCGCTGCCCCCGGCAGTTTGCCGTATATGCCGGCGGTCATAGATCCCCCAGACACTGGAAGCCCTGGATGATGCCCGGCGCCAACGGATTGACGACCGAACTCGCCTGGACTGTGTAGCTCGCCCGCACCCCGGCCTGGTTGGCGACGGAGAAGGAGTACTGGTCGGTCGCGCCGCTGCGGCTCAGCCCGGTGGTGTACAGCAGCCGGAACAGGGCCCAGGCGCCGGAGCGTTCTTCCTTGATGGTGCCGCCCTCCACCAGGGTGATGATCACCGAGGCGGTGCTCGCATCCCCCTTGTTCGGCCAGGTCATGTCGGTGGTGCGCGGCGGTCCGTGCCGGTAGGTGACCGACGTCCCGTCCAGGCTGAACACCGACCGCAACGCCTGCGGATCCAGGAAGGACGGCGTGATGGAGAATTTCACGCCGAGCGTCGTTCCGCCGTTGAAGAAAGCCTGCTTGATCTGCTCGGCCCGCTGGAACATGTCCATCGTCTGGGCGGAGAAGCCCATGGTCCGTCCGTCGAAGCTCGCCGGCACGAGCTGGCTGCCCTGCTGGGTCACGAACGGCTTGATGTAGGTGGTGAAGAACTGATCGATGGTCCCGCCCTGCCGGAACATGGCGGTGAAGTCGCTCAGCGCCACTTCCGGCTGCGCGTTGGTGATCGGGAAGCGGTTGTCGAGCATGGAGTTGCAGGCCGGGATCACCTGCTGCTGCCATGTCGTGTTGATGTTCTGATACGCGAGCCCGATCAGCACGTCCCAGGACTGGGTCGAGATGTCCTTCAGGATCGACCCATAGGGCGACGGCAGCGTGGCGGAGTCGGTCCTCAGTTGGCTCAGCGCATCCTGGGACGGTGAAGAGGCCCGCTGGGACACGTATTTGAAGGCCGCCTGGGTCGGGTCGGGAGACGACGCGATGCCGTTGATGTCGCCGTAGACCTGGCCGATCAGCTGCTGGATCTGAGGCAGCGTGGTACCGCTCGCCGAGCCGCCGCCCCCACCGGAACCGCCGCCGCCCCCCGAGCCGCCGAGAAGCGCCACCACGGGGGTGAACGGTCGGGCGATCTGGTCGCCGGGCCAGGCCATGTCACCGAACGCCTGCTGGGCCGCGGCGCTGACGGCCTGCCCGGCCGCACCCGTCACGGCCGAGGTGATCGGATTGCCGCCCGACGCGCCACTTCCGCTGCCGCCGCCCGAGCCGTCGCCACCGCCCGAGCCTCCGGAGGCATCTGCGCTCTGGCCGGACGCGCCCGTCGCCTGGGAACCCGGGATCGGCAGCTGGGTGTTGGTCTGGACCGCCTTGGCAAGCCCCTCGAGCGGCGTGTCGGGGCTGGCCAGCACCTGCAGCACCTGCTGCGCGCGCTGGGGCGAGGAGAAATCGACCACCGTGATCTGGTCGAGCGCCTTCTGCCAGATCGAGATGTAGTTGGCCACGTACTGCTTCACGAGGCCCTGCATCGCCGTCTGGTAGTTGTTGCTCTGGCTCTGGCTCCGGCCGGAGATCCAGTCCTGGTTGAGCGAGTCGTTGACGATCTGCGGGGCCTGCTTGAGGAAGAAGTTGTAGAAGCCGTCACGGGTGTAGAGACCCGGGATCTGCAGGATCGGCTGCTTCTGCTGGATGCGCGAGGCGTCCGTCGTCAGCGCCACGGTGCCGATCACGTCGGTCAGCTGGAACGGCGTCAGCGATCCGTCCGCGTTCGCCTTGCGCACCAGCGACGCGTACATCTCGTCCATCGGCGGAACCGTCGACAGCCGGCGCTGCGCCGCCGTGACGATGCCCTGGTTGAAGGGCACCGGCTGCGGCATCTCCGCCACCAGCGACGCGAAATGGCTGTCCATCGCCTGCTGCTGGGCCGGCTGCAGCGGATAGATGCGCTGGGATTCCGTCTTCAGCGTGTCGAGGAGGAAGCTGGCGTCGAAGCGCTGCGGATCGTTCAGCATCATGTAGGCCTGCAGCGTCTGGCGGAGCTGCGGCATGTCGGCTTCGTTCTCGCTCTGGGTCAGGATCGCGACCCGCGCGGCCAGCCGGCTTTCCACCGCCGGCAGGAGATCCTTGGCGAGAATGTCGTTGTAGAGTTTCTGGGTGGCCGGACCGAGCTGATCGCTTGCATCCAGACCGAACCCGCCGACCAGCGGCAGCGCCCCGCCGGTCGAAGCCTTGGTGACCAGCGTCTGGGCGGAATCCAGCAGCGGCGTGAGTTGCTCCAGCGTAGGCTGGCCGCCCAGCTCCTTCACCCGCGCCTCGGTGTTCTGGAGCTCCTGGTTGACGTCCGCGATCTGGGCGCGGCTGTGGCTCATCACGCTGGCCATCCCGAGGCCCAGCCCGATCACCAGAAGCACGGCGGCGGCGTATCCGAAGCCGTAGCGCAGCGCCAGCAGCCGCTCGAGCCGGCGGTTGGTTCCGATCAGGTCGGCTTCCTGGAAGACGATGTCGGTGAGCAGCCGATGGATGAAGTACGCCTTGCCCCGTCCCGAATAGGGGACCATCTGCCCGGGCGCGAGGCCGAAGCGCCGGCTGAACGCGCCGAGCAGACGGTCGATCGGGGTGCCTTCCTGGGTGCCGCTGGTCAGGTAGACGCCGCGCAGCTGCGGGGTCTTCTCGTAGCGGCTGGTCCGGAACACGTCGCGCACGAACGTCGACAGGACCCCCTGGAAGGCGGCGAGCTCGCGCGGGAACAGGAAGATCTTGGCCCGGCGCTCCAGATTGCGTTCCGCGTGCAGCCGCTCCGGCGCCTGCGCCTCGATGTTGGCAAAAAGCTCCTTCAGCCGGCTGTCGACTTCCGACGGCACCTGAACGGCGGAGGTTTCCGCCGGCAGCGTGATGCCGACCACCTGCTGGCGTTCCTCCTCGCGCAGGTCGTCGAAAAACTCCGTGAAGCCCGAAATCAGGTCGGACTTCGTGATCATCAGATAGACCGGAACCGAGACCTCGAACGCCTTCACCAGCTCCTGCAGCCGCCGCCGCAGCGTGTCGGCCAGCATGCGGCGCTCGGTATCGCTGCGGTCGAGGATGTCGGCCGCACTGACCAGAAGCAGCGCGCCGTTGATCGGCCGGCGCCGGCGATGGCTGCGCAGGATGTCGAGAAAGCCGATCCAGGCGGCGCGGTCGGTCTCGCGGTTCACGTCCTGGGTCGTGTAGCGGCCGGCCGTGTCGATCAGGATCGCCCGGTCGGTGAACCACCAGTCGCAGTGGCGGGTGCCGCCGAAGCCCTGCACCGCCTCCGATCCGAACCGGTCGGACAGCGGAAACTCCAGCCCCGAGTTCGACAGGATGGTCGTCTTGCCGGTGCCCGGCGCGCCGACCAGCACGTACCAGGGCAGTTCGTAGAGGAACCGCCCGCCGCGCTTGCCGCTGAGCGTCGACTCCTTGAGCACCTCCAGGGCGTGCTGGAAGCGTTCCCGGATGATCTCCAGTTCCTCGTCCCGGTCCGACGTCGCCATGGAGGCGAGTTCGTCGGACTCGATGAGGTTCTTGATCAGCCTGGAATTGGCGCGGCGGATCAGCAGGAAGCGGACCAGCGCGATCAGCAGCAAGAGCCCGACCAGCCCGAGAATGACCCCGATCCGTGCGGCCCGGCTGGCCAGCGGATGGCCGCCCATCAAGCTGAATTCCGGTCCGAAGAACCAGATCACCAGCGACAGGGCGACCAGCGCGAACAGGAAAACGAGCGTCCGGATCTTGAACAGTTCACGGATCAGGGAACCCAGCATCGCGCGCTACCTTACCTGGCCTTGCAGGCTCTGGATCGTGGTAAGGACCGGCCCGAGATCCTCCTGAAGACGGATCTGGAAGAACACGTAGAGCAGCACGATCAGCACCGCGCTCGCCGTGAACGCCACCCAGAGCGGGACGAAGGTGCGGATCGACCGCTTCTTGCGCGGCCCTTCCCATCGCGCCGACAGCTGGTCGGGCGGCGCGGGCAGATATTCCCGGAGCGTCCGTCCGAGCCGGGTGCGGACGTTCTCGAGCTGGTCGCGGCCGCCCTCGACCACGCGGTAGCGGCCTTCGAACCCCAGCACCAGGCAGGCATCGATCAGCCGGAGCACCGCCAGGTATTTCTTCGGCTGCTCCATGATGCGGTCGAGCAGCTGGAAGACCTTCTCGCCGCCCCAGGTCTCGCCGTGATATTCGCTCAGCAGGCTCTGGTTGCTCCAGGTCGAGCGGCTGCCCCAGGGGGTGGTCAGGACGATCTCGTCGATCAGCGAGCACAGCACGTAGCGGCCCGCGGTGATTTCCCCCGCGGACGCGCCCATCTTGGTCGCGCGCTCCTCGAACCGTTCGATCTCCGCCGACACGCGCCGGCGCAGCGCGTCGATATCGGCGAATTCCACGGAATTGCGGAGTTCCGCGGCGAGCACCAGCAGAGGCTCGGCGCACACCAGCAGGATCTCGTCGTTGCGCTGCGGCTGCCGGCGCAGCAGCATGTCGTAGCCCGACGCGTCGCCGCTTTCCGTGCCGGTTGCGACCGGCGCGCCGGACTGGCCGCCGCGCGAGGACACCACCACCGTCGGGTCGTCCGAGCCCTGGTCCTTGCGGATCGTGGGATCGTCGTCGCCCCCGTTCCGGCGGACCGTCGCATCGTCCTCATCCCCGACGAGATCGCGCAGGCTCGTCCGCGAACGCGGCGAGACCTTGCCGTCCCCCCTGCGGGAGGACGACTGCATGACCGTCGGATCGTCGTCGCTCGTGTCCACCATCGTCTCTGTGTCCTGCGCGCGGCGCCTGTATCGGCCGGCCACGCGCAATTTCCGATACTAGCCTAGTCCGGCCCCGATTAAGAGGTTCTGACCGCCCAGAACTCCATGTAGAGGTCGGGATGGTCGCCGCTCACGTGGAACGCGAAGGCCGCTGAATTCTGCAGTCGCGGCCACAGCTCCGCCGACTGGTCGAGCTCGAAGTAGACGCCGTTGCGCAGCACCGGCAGCTCGCGTGGGACCACGTTGACCTGACGCAGCGGGATGCCCGGAAGCTGCAGGTTCACCAGATCCCGGATCTGTTCGACCGGCCCCACCTTGGTGCGCACCGGGAACTCCCGTGAGATCACCTCCGTCGGCATGCTCGCGGTGGCGACCAGGATCAGGCGGCAGCCGGTGAAGATCGACCGGTCCGTGATCTGCCCGATCCAGATGCCGTAGGCTTTCGGTTCGATCGGGATCCGGATGGCCTTGCGTTCGGTGACCGTCGCCAGCAGCTCCTGCACCCGCAGGACCAGCGGCGGAAACACCTCCTCCGGCTTGGCGTGAACGTAGGCCGGCAGTTCCTCGGGCCGGCGCGTCTGGCCGAGAAAGGCCGACAGTTCGCCCACCACCCCGATCATCGCCCGGTAGAGCGCTTCCGGATGCACGCCGGCGGTCTGCGAGTAGTGCTGGAACAGCACCTCCTGCCGGTTGACGCAGCTCAAGAGGATAATGTCCATCAGGCCGGCCGTGTCGGTATCGCTCTGGGTCGGTCCCGAGCGTTCGGCAAGCACCATGGCCCGCTGGTTCAGAAGCCGGTGGGTTTCCCGGGCCGCATCCAGCATGGCCGGGAACGCATGGATATCGAGTGCCGGCCCCATGAAGTCCGTGTCCAGTTCGACCGCGCCGCTCGGCTCCACGCTCTTGATGCGCGCGATCGGCAGCTCGCAGCAGTCCTCGACCGGCTTATTGCCCACCGCGATCCGGATGTTCGGCTGGCCGACCGTCACCCGCACCGCCGAGCGATCGGGATTGGTGGCGTCACGCGCCTCGATCTCGGAGGTGAGCACCCGGCGGTATTCCTGATTCCGGCTCAGTTCGACGCCGTCGCCCGGCCGCAGCGGCAGCACGAGCTTGACCAGGCTGCCGCCGTCGTTGGTCGAAATCGCCTTCGGTTCGGGCAAGGCAGCGTCTTCGGGCGCGCGCACGACGGTGCCGTCGGGCAGCACGGCCCGCAGGTTCGTCAGCACGAACCGCCCCAGGGCAAGAGCGTTCTGGTCGACGGAGATCGCCCGCACCCCCCAGGCGGCCGGCGACAGGCCGCTCGCCCGCTCGTCGACGAGCCGGTCGAGCCAGCGGTCGTGCTGCTGGAAGTGCTGAGGGGACATGAACATCCCCTCGAACCAAAGCGTCCTGCTCGTCAGTGACATATTTTCCGTCGCCCTGTCGCCCGCTCGACCGCGGGCCCTCGAGTTCAATGTCGAGGCCGCCCGCGGCGGCTTCTCCGATCGTCTAGAATACGCCCAAGGCCTTCTTCTCACCGGCCGACAAGGAAACCGCCAGACTGGTCAGCGTGACCGTGACGATGTTTTCCTTGTTCTTCGTGACGGCGGCGGACGCCCGCCAGGTGGCGGAATCGATGTCGCGGAACCCGGCGAGCACGGCGATGTACGCGGTTTCGTCGGGCGTCGTCTTCTTGATCTTCTTGGTGGTCCCCGGCGCGATCTCGTACTCGGTTTTGGCCACCAGGTCCGGGCCCAGCGTCTTGGTGTCGTCGTCGTAGAGCTGGAAGAACTCCGCCTGGTTGAACGACTGCGCCGACTTCAGCTCGTAGATCCGGACCACGACGGGCGAGGGCTCGTCGTCCACGTTCGGATTGAGCTGGGCGTTTGCGGACATGGTGATGTTCAGGGTCGTCGGCGACTTCTTGAAGAGACCGCCGCCGCACCCGGCCAGCACGACGCTGAGCGCCATCAACACGGCGAGCGCCGCGGGCCTCCTGCTTGCAAACGCAAAACTCATCGCGACCTGTCCTTCCCTTTCAACGCGGCAAGATTCTTGTCGTAGGCACGCATGAACTGATCGGAGACGAGCCGGCGGGTGGTCGTTTCCGGATCCTGCGAGAGCTGGGCGTGCAGTTCCTTGTACCGCTCCCACAACGCCTTGCCATCGCCGCGACCGAAAAATCCACCCGCGGCGTCCTCGGCCTGGATGGATGCCGGATCCAGCTGCGCAAGAATAGCGCCAATCGCCTCCTGCATCACCGTCACCGCCGCCATCTCGTGGGCCTTGATCTCCGTGAAGCCGGTCTCCATGGCCTCGTCGAGCTTGAGGAACCCCGGCTCCGGCTTCGAAAGCGCCCGCTGCAGCGCTTCCTGGCCCGATCCGTAGAACTTGAACGGGTTGTTGTCCTCCGGCTGGATCCGCGTCTGGTCCAGCCGGAACTCCTCCTTGAAGAGACGGCGGGCGGCCAGCACGTCGGAGAGCCCCTCGGCGGCGGCCCGTGCGGTGCGCGCAACCTCGGCGGCCACCGCGGCCTTGCGGTCGGCTGGGATCGTCTGCGGATCGAGCCCGGCCGCGGTCAGCACCGCGTCGAGATCCGCCGACACCGGGGCCGCCGGTGCGGCGGGCGCGGCCGACGGTGCCGGGGCTGCCGCAGGCGCCGGCTGCTGCGGCGGGCTGGCGGCGCGGTGGCTGGCCCGGGCGCGCAGGGCGGACACCGGATCGAGCGTCGCACCTTCGGCCGGCGGCTTCTCGCCATTGCCTGCGCGGGGGCCGGAACCGGTGCTGGCCGGCGTCACCAGATCGGACAGCAGATTGTTGCCGGGTGTCCGGCGGGCCCGCGGCGGACGGCTCGGTTCGGAGGCGGCCGGAGACGTCGCTTCCGGCCCTGGCGTGCGCGTCTCGACCGGCGACTGCGCCGGTTGGGATGGCGTCGGCTGGGCCGGGCGGGCATCCGGCTCGGATCCGAGCAGGCTGTCGAGGGGTGGCAGAGGCTGCGCGGCGGCCGGGCTGCGCTGCCCGGTGCCCGCCGGGGTCGCAGGCGCGATCGCCGGTCCTGAGGCGGCGGCGCTGCCGCCCCCGCCGCCGAGGAGATCCTCCCAGGACACGTGATCGGGGATCGGCCCCGCCGCACTGCCGCCGCCGGAAGGCGGCGCGGCCGGCGGCTGCTGTCGGGGCGGCGCCTGGCGCGCGCCGTGATCGTGGGCGCCGCTGCCCGCGTCCGCACTCTCCCGCGCCTGTCCGGAACCGGGATTGCCGAGTTCGGTCGCAAGTGCGCTGCTCAGCCGGGCGCCGATGTCGTTCTCAAGCGTCTGCGCGATGCTCGCCGGCGCCGGCGCCGGCCGAGGCTGGGACTGGGGCATCTCCTGAGGCTGCGGCTGAGCCTGCCGCGGTGGCGGCGAGGCGAAATCGGCCCCGATGTCCCGCGGAATGTAGGCCGTCTGATCCGACCCGCCGGAGTGACCGCCTGCCGGGTCGGGACGATCGGTCGAGGGGCGGGGCCGGCTGGGGCCACCGCCGAGGTCGGCGAACGGATCGCTCTTTGTGGCCTGGGTCGGCGCGCTGCCGAAGAAGGACCCCAGCGTGTCGTCGCCCCTGCGGCGCGGCGTCGGCATCGGGTCGCGGCTGGCGGTCGAGGTACCGCGGCCGGTCGCGTAGATATTGTCGGAGCGTCCGGAATATTCTGCACCCAGCGCAGACAGCGGATCGACCTCGCCGTGCTGGGACGACGCGTCCGGAACGATCGACATGCGCGGACCCGACCGGCTCTGGCTGCCGCCGTCCTCCTGAAGCCGCGCGCTGATCACATAGTCGCCGAAGCGCAGCCGCGTTCCCTGGACGACCTCCGTCGAATGGCCCCGTCCGAGCGGGGTTTCCGCGTCCCCAAGATACACGCCGTTGGTGCTGGTGTCGGTGATGTAGAAGCGGCCGTCGCGATAGCTGATGGTGGCGTGCCGGCCCGAGATCGTGCGGGTGGAATCCTCGATCCGCCAGTCGCAGGTCGCATTCCGGCCGATGACCCCGCCCTGATAGTCGAAGGTGTGTTCCGTACCGCGCTTCAGCCCGCCGGGCTGACCCGACAGGACGGAGAGGACGAGCTTCATGCCGCCTGCCTCCCTTGGCTTGACGTTTCAGTCGGCCCCTGCCCCCGGAAGTCGCCGGCCACGACGACCGGCTCCACCGAGCCGGACACCTGGCCGAGCCACGAGGTCCAGCCCAGCTGGCTGCGGCCGAGCCGGGAGCCGGCGGCCTGATTGTCTTCCAGCACCAGTTCCACGTCCCACTCCAGCGGCTCCTTGAGCGTCAGCTCGATCAGGCGGCGCAGCCGCTCGTAGTCGCCGCCGCTCGGCAGGAACCGCTTGAACAGAGGCAGCGACAGCGGCCCCACACGCACCCGGAACTTGCCGAGACTGTCGCGGACATAGCTGCCGATGATCATGTTGCGGCCAACCTGCATGGACGCGCCCAGCCGGCCCCGCGCCTCCTGGGTGAGCTGGACCTCGCGGGTGACGAACTCGCGCACCTTCACCGGCACCTTGAAATGATGGGTGAGAATGCTCGCCACCACGTCGGACGACCGGCTATAGAGCGCCAGAAGCCCGATCTGCGGCAGAAGCAGCGCCGCCTGCGGATCGGCCGCGCGCGACCCCTTCACCGCCGGCGCGCCATAGAGCGACAGCAGCCGGGCGGAGATCGGATCACCGCCGCCGGTCCGGTAGCGCAGATGATACCGCCACCGCGCCCAGATCCGCCTGTAGAGCGAGATCATCCGGTGATTGAAGAAATCGAGGAAGTCCTCGAGCACGTCGTCGTCGAGATCGGCGCGCGTGATCCGTTCGGTATAGGCCGGCGGCAGCGGCGACGACGGGCCGTAGAGGCCGAGGAAGTTCACCCGGATCTCGATCAGGCCCGGAATGTCGGGCGACTCGCTGACGCTGTCGACCTCGCGCGCGGGAAAGCCCAGCGAGCGGGTCGCGCGGAACCGCAGCCGCTCGTTCTCCGGACGCAGGTCCACCCCTCCAATCGACTCTGCATCGAGCAGGCGCTGGAGACGGGAGACCGCATTGTTGAAGCCGTAGTCCGCAAGGGCCGAAAGCTCGGCGTCGCCTATTGCGGACTCGCCTCGCCTATCCGTGGGGCCCATTCGTACACCGCGTTGCTGTCGACACCGATAACCCGGAGCACGTGATGGCTGTTCACCGACGCATAGGCGGCGAAGAACACGTCCATCACCGATCCGAAAAGGAACAGTTCGCCCTCCCCGCCGATGGCGGATTCGCTGACGCGGAGGACGATGCGACGGCTGCGCACCGGGCGGCCGTCGAGGAAGAGATCGAAGGGCTCGACGTCGATCGAGATGATCGCGGCGAGCAGATTGTCGAGCTGCTGCCGTTCGGCCACGTCATAGGCCGCCCGGAAATCGTAGGCGTCGATCACCGCCCTCAGCGCCTCCACCGAGAGCAGCGATCCGAAATTGCGCGCGAGGCTCGAGATCAGGCGCCACTGGATGCCGTCGTTCAGCGGCGGCGCGACTTCGTTGGTGACCGTCGACACGTTGCGGAACGTCACCGAGCCGGGCGTGTCACCCGTCGCCTGGGTCACCGAACCGATCGGCAGCAGATGGGCCACGCCGCCGTTGGTCACGTCGATCAGCATGGTGATCGTTTCCGCACGCGGGTCCATCGCCTGCTCGCGCCCGTTCACGAACGAGATCTCCATGTCGATCCCGTTGGTCACCGTCGCCGGTCGCGGATGGCTGCGATAGTAGATCCGCCGGTCGCTCTCGTTGCCGTGGTCGTGGCGGAAGCTCTCGAACGGATAATAGGTGATGCGGCCGCTCTGGCCCTGCACGTAGCCGGTCACGCGCTGGATCCCGTGCACCGACTCGTCCGGCTTCGGCGGCCGCACGCGGTACTCGCTGCGGCGCGGATCGACCATGATCGGCATCGCTTCGGTCCGGAACAGGTTGACTGCCGGCGTCGCGTTCAGCTCGATGTGCCGACGCGACACCCGCACCTGATCGGGCAGCGGCCGCGAGAACGAGAACGCGACCGTGATCCGCGGCGACCCCGTGTGGCCGAAATCCGCCGGTAGGGCCTCCGACCAGTCCAGGTCCACGAACAGGAATTTCGACGGGAACAGCAGATATTCCTGCAGGACGCGGAACGCCCAGAAGCTGTTCACCGAATAGGGAATGACGTCGTCGCCCTGGCCGAACCCGACCGGCTTGATGACGCTCGGGCTGAGGCGGATCCCCGTCGTATCGCCGACGGAGACGGTGACCTCGCGCAGATAGCGCAGCATCCACAACAGGAGCGTCCGGCCGATGATCGGTTCGCGTTCGCTGGAAAAATGCAGCCGGAGCGGTATCCGGCGCAGATCCTCCGCCGGGATCGCGTCGGTGACGTTGAGGTTCATCGTCAGGTTGGCCGACGTGCTGCGGTTTTCCATCACCACGTCGTCGACCTCGAGCGGCAGCACCGACAGCGGATAGCGCGTGGTGAACAGACAGGTGGTTCCGCGCACGCCCTGGGAGGCGACCGTCGTGTTGCGGGGCACCTCGAGGGGCTCGATGCCGACGTCCGGCTTGGGGCGGAACGTCATCATCGTCATCGGCGGGATCGGCTTGAGCAGCTGCGGATTGACCAGTTGCAGCAGGCCGGTGGCCAGCTCGGGAAGCTCGTCGTCGAGCCGCTGCCGCAGTCGCCCGGTGAGGAAGGCGAACGCCTCCATCAGCCGCTCCACGTCTGGATCGTCGGATTCCCGGCCCAGGAACGCGGCGAGCTTCGGGTTCGCGCGGGCGAATTCCTCGCCGAGCTCGCGCAGGTAGGTGAGTTCGTCTTCGTAGTAGCGGTTGATGGTCATCGCGCGGCCATCCCTTACCGGCGCAGCGACACGTGGCCGTCGTCGGTGAACACGGTTTCGAACGAAACCGGCCGCGACTTGTCGTCCACGATGAGCTTTGCGGTGATGTGGAAGTTCAGGGACAGCGGCTGATCCGGATCCGGAATGAACTTGACGTCGACCTCCGTCAGGCGCGGCTCGAAGGCGCGGATCTGCTCGCGCACCGTGCGCGAGATCGCCGGCAGCGCATCGGGGAACTGGCCCAGGAAGGAGTTGAAGTCGGGCACGCCGAAATCCGGACGCGTCTCGCAGCACCCCTCGCGCGAATTCAGCACCAGCTGGAGGTTGGCCATAACGCTCTCGACCACGGCGGACGGATCGATGTCGCCGCGCGAGACCGGACGCCCGGTCTGGGCGGCATCCAGTCGCTCCAGCAAGGTGAGCTCGTAACGCATGACACTTCGCCCATCCGAAAACGCGTTGATCGAGCCGCCCTTATCCGAAGCGGGCGCGATCGTTCACCGAAGTCCGGGCGAAGACCGCCGCGGCCGTCCCGGCCGCGCGCCCCCTCGCCCACCGGACGGAACCCTCCTTCCGCCCGTTTGCGTCGCCGACGATCGAAGCCGCATGACACGCCCCGGACGGCGACCGCCGGCTGCGATGCGGGTTTCGACCCGACCGTGGCGATCCGGCACCATCGAACCGGGTCCGCCGGCCGGCGCCCGGGAGCCTTCCGCTTCCGGGACTCCTTGTTGCCGGTCCGTCTCAGTTCTTGTCGAGCTTGCCGTGCAGCGACAGCGTGAAGTCCGCACCCATGTACTTGAAGTGCGGCTGGATCGCCATGTTGACCCGGTACCAGCCCGGCTCGCCTTCCACGTCTTCGACCACGATGTCCGCCTTCTTCAGCGGACGGCGTGAACGCACTTCGGCGGACGGCGATTCCTGATCGGACACGTACTGACGGATCCAGGTCGACAGTTCCTGCTGCAGCTCGCCCCGGTCCTTCCAGCTGCCGATGTTCTCGCGCTGGAGCACCTTGATGTAGTGGGCGAGACGGCTGACCACGAACATGTACGGCAGCTGCGTGCCGAGCTTGTAGTTCAGCTCCGCATCCCGGCCTTCCGCCGAGGTGCCGAAATATTTCGGCTTCTGCACCGAGTTCGCCGAGAAGAAGGCGGCGTTGTCGCTGCCCTTGCGCATGGTCAGCGAGATGAAGCCCTGCTCGGCCAGTTCGTATTCGCGCCGGTCGGAGACCAGAACCTCGGTCGGGATCTTGGTCTGCAGCTGGCCCATGGCCTCGAAGTTGTGCAGCGGAAGGTCCTCGACCGCGCCGCCGGACTGCGGGCCGATGATGTTCGGGCACCAGCGGTATTTGGCGAACGAGTCCGTCAGCCGCGTCGCGAAGGCGAAGGCGGTGTTGCCCCAAAGATAATTCTGGGTGCTGCCGGCCGGATCCTCCTCGAAGTCGAAGCTCTTCACCGGCACGGTCTCGCGGCCGTAGGGAAGGCGCAGCAGGAAGCGCGGCAGGGTGAGCCCCATGTAGCGGGAGTCCTCGGACTCGCGGAAGCTCTTCCACTTGGCGTATTTCGGGCCCTCGAAGATCGATTCCAGATCCTTTAGGTTCGGCAGCTCCTCGAACTTGTCGACGCCCAGCATCTGCGGCGACACGCCGGCGATGACCGGCGCGTGGGACATGGCGCCGACGCTGGACATGTACTGCATCAGCTTCACGTCCTGGGCGCCCGGCCCGAACTCGTAGTTGCTGATCACCGCGCCGAACGGCTGGCCGCCGAACTGGCCGTACTCGGCCGTGTAGACGTGCTTGTAGAGGCCGGACTTCACCGTCTCCGGCGCGTCCTCGAAATCGGTGAGGAGATCGTCCTTCGCGGCGTTCATCATCTCGATGCGGATGTTCTGCCGGAAGTCGGTGCGGTCGACCACGAACTTCAGCCCGCGCCATGCCGACTCGAGCTTCTGGAAGTTCTCCTGGTGCATGATCGAATTGAGCTGATCCGACATCTTGCGGTCGATCTCGGCGATCATCTGATCGACGGCGAGATTGTTGACCTTCTCGTCGGAGCGGCTCGGCTTCATCAGCTCCGAGATCAGCGCCGCGACGCCCTGCTTGGCGACGTCATAGCCGTCGTCCTCGGGCGCCATCCGGGTTTCCTGGAGAATCTGGTCGAGAAGGGACGCCTCGGTCGTCTCCTCGGTCGTCGTTCCCTGGGACTTTTCGAGTTCGGTGTCGGCCATGGCCTCGTGCCTTCGACTGGTGTTCTTGCGCCGGGTGGGCGCCCCTCAAGCCTCCACGGACCGGCCGGCCCGCGGAGCGGTTTGGTTCATCGGGCGGCGGCCTGGGCCACCTCCGTCACGGTCGGCACCCGGGGCGGAACGGGGTGGACCACCCCGCCGCCACGTCCGCGCCGAACCGTGGATCAGGACTTCGGCTCTTCGCCGTCCTGGGACTTGGCTTCCGTCACCGAGGTCAGCTCGGCCAGCAGCTTCTCGCGCTGATCGGAATCGTCCAGCATGCCCTGGATCATCTTGCGGAACTGCGGAACGTTGCCGAGCGGGCCCTTCAGCGCCACCAGCGCCTCGCGCAGCTCCAGAAGCCGGTTCAGTTCGGGCACCTGCCGCGCCACGTTCTCCGGCTCGAAGTCCTTCAGGGTCTCGAATTTGAGCGACACCGCCATCTGCTCGGGCTCGCCGCCCTCGCTTTCCTCGAGCTTGTTCTCGACGTTGAGATCGAGCCCGAGATCGTAGCTGCGCATGACGTCGTTGAAGTTGTCCTTGTTGACGTCGGCGAGCTTGCGATCCTCGATCGGCGTCTCGTCCGGCTTCATCGTGAAGTCGCCAAGCATCAGAAGCTTCAGCGGCAGCTCGACTTCTTCGCGCGCATTACCCGTGGCCGGCTTGTAGCGGATGTTCACCCGCTCCTTCGGCGCAACCGACGATTCCTTAGACATGGTCAGCTTCCTCTTCCCGCGGCAGACCCAACAGCTCTGGCGCGTCTATATTGCCTCAAACTGGCTTCGACTTACACACCGCATGCGAAAGCGCGCGCGGCATCAACCTTGACGAGTTCGCTGCGCGCTGCCGCGCGGCGTCTCGTCAGTTCGTCCTCCGGATAGGCGGCCGTCGCCGCCTGGTGCTGCAGCGCCATCAGACGCACTTCCGCCGCCCGCGCCAGAAGGCCGGGCTCGTACTCGGCCAGATCGACCCCGTCGCCGCTTTCCACCAGCGCGTCGGCCAGGGCCACGGCCTCGACGATCCGGCCGGCCTCCAGGCACAGCGAGGCCTGGGCGAGGCGCCACTGGAAACGTTCGCGGCCGGACGCCGCGCCGTTGCCGGCCTTCACCAGAAGCGCCATGGCCTCTGTGCCCTTGCCCGTCGCCAGCAGACTGCGTGCCTGGGCCGCGGCTTCCTGGGTCGGATCCGCGTCGGCGCCGCCACTGCCGCCGACCTGGGTCGACTGGATCCAGGCGACCGTATCGGCGTCCGCAAATGGCGTTCCGTCGGAAAAGGTCATGGAGAGAAGGTCGGGAAAGCGGCGCAGAAAGACTTCGGTCTGGCCGTCGACGGTCGCAGCCGCCGCTTCGTGACCGGGCCCGAGCGCGCGCAGCGCCGCGGACGTCCACCGGCTCGCCGTCAGAAAGAAGGGCCGATCGTGCTGCAGCGCCTCGGCCTGCTCGATCACGGCATCGTGGTTGCCCGCGGTGAAAGCCGCCTCCAGCATGGCCACCATGTCGCCGGGCGGAGCCGGCATGGCGGTGCGCCCGCGCTCGGCATCTGGCATCTGCACGACCCGGCTCCAGCAGGCGGTGCGCAGCAGCGCGTAGGCGCGCGCATCCGCCTTCGAGGCCTTGCGAAGCTGGGTGGCGACCCGGGCCATGGCCTCGGTGACCTGGGTGACCGCGCGTTCCGCGTCGGCGGTGTCGATGACGAGATTGGGGGCCGGCGCGCTCGCAGCCGGCGCGGCGGCAGGCGCCGGTGTCGGCTGGGCCGCGGCCGGTGCGGGCGCGGCCGGCGTCTGAGCGGCAGCCTCTCCGCCGGCGGCCGGGGACGCGTCCGCGGCAGCCGGTGCCGGCTCGGTCGCGGCATCTGCCGAAGCCTCGGGCCCCGACGCTGCCGCCTCCTCCGCCTTTGCGGCCTCCTCGGCGGCGCGATCAGCCGCGGCAGCCGCCTGTTCCAGGCGTTCGCGCGCCGGGGACGCATGGGTGCGGATGGAGCGCAGCAGGATCGAGAGCGTCGTGTCGATCGACAGCTTCTCGGCCACGAGATCGGTCAGCGTCTGCGCCGCCTCGTAGGCCGCGACGATGGCGACATCGTCTTCCTGGGCGACATCGGCATGTTCCAGCAGCGGTGAAATGCGCTCCGACAGCCAGTCGAAGACGTTTGCCCGTCCGCGCGCCCGCTGCGGTGGCGGCTGCATCTCGTCCCAGAAGGTCTGGCACATGCCGTCGAGGATCAGGAGGCCCGTGGCCAGGCCGTGGAACCCCTCCACTTTGAACAGGGCGAAGCAGAGCCAGCAGGCGGGCAGGAGATCCTTGCCCTCCTCCCGCAGGATGGCGAGCGACCGGTCGCGGACATTGGGCCAGCGCACCGCGGTCGGGCCTTCGGTCTCCAGCTTGCGCAGTTCGTCTTCGACGAGGGTGAACGCCTCGCTGTCCCGCACGGGCTTGCCGGCAGGGGCGTCGGCGCGGATCGCCTCGCCACCGACCGCTGCGCGCGGATCCTCGAACTGGTCGCGCCAATCCGACACGGAAAGCCCCTTACATTCGTTCAGCTGCCAAAATCAGCCGAACACTGCCCAATACGTCAGCCCTTTATCCTTAAATCTTATGGGCATGACAAATACGCAACCGTCGCTTCGTTAATTCTCTGCAATGTCGGAAGCGACGACATCCGCTTCGGCCGGCCGGTCAGCGCTGATCGTTGGGCGACCAGGCATTCGCCGGCGGCGGCGGCTTGTCGATGTTGATGCCGCACTTGCGGGCGAATTCGCGGGTAGTCGCGGTCGAATCCTTAGCCGACGACGTATCGGTCCAGGACACGCCGTAGCTCGCTGCCTCGACGCCCAGATGGATCGTCACGAGCGCGTTACGCACGTCGACCAGCGCCGTGTAGATCGCCTGCATGTCGCTGTCGTTGGTGTAGGCGACGCCGTTCTCGCCGAACTTCTTGGCCGTCACCTTCATCGTGTGCTTCGGCCCGTCGTCGGTGCTGGTCCACAGGGTCATCGGGATCGTGCCGAGCACGTCTTCCCAGTTGCCGGGCTGGATATAGGCGAACGACAGCGTTCCGTTCGGCCCGCACTCCGCGCGCAGCGTATCGGCGTGGTCGGCGGCGCCGGACAGCACGTAGCTGCCGCCGCCCTCATTGGTCAGCGTCCAGTTGGCCAAAGCGGGAGACGCCACCAGAACGCCGCCGAGCGCCAGCGCCAGACCGCGGCAGACAGTTTTTGTCGACGACCCCATCAGCCTCTCCCAGTACCCCTCACCCGCGATCTCCTAGCACATCTGTTTTCAAGAAACGAAGACCTGCGCGCCGGCAGCGAACATTAGGTTAATCAACATTACGGGACACGATTTCGTCGGTTGAGTGTCGGCGGCGGGCGTGTACAAGGGGAGCTTCGCGAAGACCGCACGCCGTTGACGGAGGTCGAGGTTGGGCTGCCGAACGCTCCGACGGGCATTGATCGCCACCTGTCTTGCAGCGGCAGCCGCCGCCTGCTCCGGGGGCGCCGACCATTTCAAGGCGGCGTCGATCGAGATCGACAGACCGATCGTCTTTCCCCTGTCCGAAGCCACCGGGGACAAGCCGTCCGGCACGTCCGCAACGGGCAGCTCTGCGTCGACGTCGACATCCGCGTCCCCGACGAAGACCGCCTCGACTGCGGCGTCGTCCTCCTCGTCGAAATCCACCTCCCAGGCGACCTCGGGCGCGCAGACGAAGCCCGCTTCCCCGACCGGAACGAGCGGCTCCGCATCCGCGTCCGGCACCTCCGGCGCGACCGATGCGAACTCGAAGTCGGCGGAGAAGAAGGGCCCGACCACCGCCCTCGCCCTCATGCGCATCAAGAACCAGGGCTCGACGGCGGACCGGCTTCTGCGGGCCACATCGAAGAAGACCGGGCCGATCGAGATCCAGCGCACCATCGTCGTGGGCGGCACGCCCAGCCAGCGGACCGTCCAGAGCATCGACATTCCCGCCGGCGGGTCGGTCGAGCTCTCGACCACCGGCTACATGCTGCGCCTGACCCGCGTCCACGAGGACTTCACCAAGAAAAACGCCACCATCCCGGTCGAGCTCGATTTCATGATCGCCGGGCGCTTTCCCGTCGAGTTCGAGATCCAGGCCGCCGGCCCGCCGCTCCCGCAACCGGCGCCCAAGGACGCCGAGGGCAATCCGCTCGCAACCGCAGGCCCGATCTCGATCGAAGGTCTCGAGGAAGGCAAGTACGGCAGCCAGCCGTCCAGCGGAGGCCAGACGACGGCCAAATCCGGGACCTCCTCTTCCTCGACCTCCGGTTCCGGAAATTCGGGTGCAAGCAATTCCCGATAAGCCGCGTGCAGGAGCCGGGCTTTCATGACAGCTTTATGACTGTTGAATTGTTCGACCGCGCCAGCGATACATGTCGATGACTGTCGACGGGGGCGTCGAATCCGAGCGCGAGATCTGGGGCTGGACCATGCGCGATCTATCTTTGCCGCCTCGTCGTGTGGCCCCGCCGCATGGTGCAGCCGCGCCAGCACGGGTGCGCCGGACCGCCATCGGGGAGTGAGGCGATGCCCGGCTACATCAAGCCCATGCGGCTCGGCGTTCTGACCAAATGTACCCCCCACGAGGGTGGTGCGATCTTCACGGTCACCTCCCTGGCCTTCTTCGACCTGCTTGAGCCCGACTATCTGCTGGTGGAGATCGGATTGTGGCCGACGGCTGCCGACCAGCTTCCACCCGGTTCGCTCCTCGACTTCGGAACCCCGAAGCCGAACGCCGAGGTCATCGTCGCGGGCAGCGCCATTCCGCCCGGCGGCAACCCGACCGGCAAGCTTCTGGTCGAAGCGCGCGTCGGTCCGATCAGCAAGAAGATCCTCGCGGTGGGCAACCGCCACTGGGTGCGCGGCGACCATGGTCCGGTGTTCACCGACCCGGTGCCATTCACCCACATCCCCATCGTTCCGGAACTCGCCTTCGGCGGCGAGGGGTTCGAGGCGAATCCGGTCGGACGCGGTATCGGCTCGCGCGGGTTGTACGAAGCCGGCTATCAGGCGCCGCTGCCCAATCTGGAGGATCCGGCGCGGCCCATCCTCACCATCGACGACACCCCGCCGCCCGCCTGGTTCGGCCCCTACGGCCTCGACGCGCCCTGGCGCCGCAAATACATGGGCACCTTCGATCAGCGCTACATGAAGACCCACTTTCCCGGCTATCCGGAAGACTTCGACACGCGCTACTTCCTCACCGCCCCCGACGACCAGCAGATCGACGGATATTTTCGCGGAGACGAGGAGATCTACGTCTCCGGGATGTCGTCCACCCATCCGCAGGTGCACTCGCGCCTGCCGGGCATCCGCGGCCGCGCCTTCGTCTATCGCAGCTCCGAGCCGGCCGGCCTGCAGGAACTGACCATGAAGCTCGACACCGTCTGGGTGTTCGGCTCGGTCAACAAGGGCCTCGCCGCCTTTCGCGGCTCCACCTGGATCGAGGACATCGAGGGCGACGACGTCAAGGATGTCATGATCGCCTACGAGCGCCTCGATGAGGAGCCGCGCAGCCACGACCACTATGCCGAGGTCTACCGGCTCCGAAAGGATCCGGACGAGAAGGTCAAATATCTGCTCGCCGACTACCAGCTCTCCCCGGCGATCGATCCCGAGATCAAGGAAGCCCGGCGCCAGCGCAAGCTGGCCGACTTCCAGAAGCGGATGGAGGCGTTCTCCGCCGCTCAGGAATTCTCCATGCGCAAGCAGTACGAGCAGCACGACCTGCCGCTCTCGCTGGTGCCGAAGATCCCGTTGCCGCCGATCCCTCCGGTGGCGATCCCGACCCGGGAGGAACTGGATCGCGGCGAGGCCGACTTCGCTGAGCTCCTCGACGATCTGGAGGAGCAGAAGAAGTTCGCCGACACCGTCCTCGTGGAGGCGGAGGCCCTGCGCAAGGACATGATCGAGAAGAGCGGGATGGACGGCCTGAAGGGCCTCCCCTCACTCTACGACATCGTGCCGAACATCCAGGCCGACCCGAAATATGCCGGCGCCTTTTCCGACGTCAGCGCCCCCGACATCGACCGGACCGCCGCGATCGCCGACCTGGAATCGCTGGTGGCGGACATGCCGTCGCTCGCCGAGCGTTCCGAGGAGGAACAGGCCAAGGTTCAGGCCGGGCTGGAACAGGCCCGGGGCCTTCTTTCCGGCGCGGCCTACAACGATCCGGCGAATTTCCTTGCCGACGAGGACGAGCAGTTCCGCATGGCACGGGCCCGGGCACTCGATCTTCCCGAAGCCAGGCCCATGCACGACGCGCGGTCCCAGATCCGCGACGCCGTGGAGCGGATGGAAGGGGCGGGCCTGGAAGGCCTGCTTGCGGAATCCCGGGAGACCTTCGAGCAGGACAAGATCGCCGACGCGATGGAGCGGATGCGGCAGTCCGGCATGGATCCGGACGAGATCGATCAGGCCACTCAGCGCCTGGGCGAAGCGGAATCCAAGCTCTCCGAAATGCTGCCGATCCTCAAGAGCGACACGCCCGGCGAAGGCTTCGACCGGCTCCTGTCGGAAATCGCGTCTGTTTCGGCGGAGCGCGAGCGCCCCTCGCCGGACGAGATGGTCCGGGAATTCGAGGCCATGTTCGACCTGATGGAACCCATGGTCATCGACGGCAAGCGCAAGAGCCGGCTGATCGCGCTCGAGGCCGCCGTGCCGCAGCCACCGTTGTCTCCCGCGGTGGCCAGACGCCTCGGCGACCTCGTCCGCACCGAGATCGGCCTCGGCAATCTGGCCGGCCGCGATCTCGCCGGAGCGGATCTCGCGGGCGCCGACCTGTCCGGCGCCGACCTGACCGGAACCCTTCTGGAGGGCGCCAATTTGCAGGGCGCCAACCTGTCCGGCGTCACGGCAACGGAAGCCGCCTTCACCGGGGCCAACCTGCGCGGCGCCAACCTCTCCGGTTCGGTCATGGAAAAGGTCAACTTCGCCTCAGCGAAGCTGGACGGCGCGAGCTTCGCAGGCGCCCGGATCGTCAGTCCCAATCTGATGCTGGCGTCCCTGGAGGAGGTCCGGCTGGAGAACGCGGATCTGGTGCGCTGGACCGTCGCCAAGCAGGATTTCTGCGGTGTGGTCCTGGACGGGGCCAAGCTGACGGAATGCACCTTCATGCGCTGCACCTTCGACCGGGCCAGCGCGCGGCGGGCGCAGATGGTCAAGGCCGTCTTCATCGAGGGCAGCGCCATCGAAGCGCGCTTCGACGGGGCGGAGTTCGAAAAATGCGGGTTCATCAAGGTCCCGCTCGACCGCGCCGTCTTCGACGAGGCGCAGCTCCTGGAGACGGGCTTCATCGGGGAGCCGTCCATGCAGCAGGCGAGCTTCGCCGCCATCAATGCCCGCAAGACGAGCTGGTTCACCGCCGATCTCAGCGAAAGCTGTTTCCTCAGGGCGCAGATGCGCGACTGCAACCTGATGATGTCGAACTTCCGGCACTCGGATTTCCGGCTCTCCACCCTGCGCGACACCCTGATGATGCGCGCGGACTACCGCGAGTGCGACTTCTTCGGAGCCAACCTCCTGGGGGCTCAGATGCGCAAGGCGAACCTCTCTTTTGCGAGCCTGCGCAAGGCCAACGCCTACGGCGCCGACTTCTCCCTGGCGAAGCTGACAGGAACGGATCTGCACGATGCCCATCTCATCAAGACCGCCTTTCGCGCGCCGGAAACTGTCGATTGAGGAACTGCTCGAATATCTCGGGCACGACCTTCAGATCGTCACGCGGGACCTGACCGAGATCGACTTTGCCGGGGCGGACCTGTCCCGTGCCAAGTTCGTCGACTGCGACCTGACCGGCGTGGACTTCCGCGGGACGACCCTCGACGAGGCTTCGTTCACCATGTGCGACATGGCGCGGGCGTGCTTTGCGGGCATGACCCTGACGCGGGTCACGCTTCTGAGCTGCGCGGCGGAAGAGGCCGACTTCACCGGCGCCGTCCTGACCGACTGCCAGACCGGCGCCACCGCGCTGCAGCGTGCCCATTTCACCGAGAGCGAACAGCTGCGCTGCGCCTTCGCCCAGTCGCCGCTGACCGGGGCGAGTTTCGAGGCCGCGAGCCTGGAAACCGTCGCCATCCTCCAGTCGGATCTCACCGACGTCTCGTTCAAGACGACGCTTCTGAACACCGTCTTCCTGACCGAAGCCGACCTGCGCAGCGCCGACCTGACCAACACCCAGTTCAAGCAGGTGCTTCTGATCGAGGGCGACCTCCGCGGCCACAATTTCGCGGGCCAGACCCTGGAGAACTGCACCATCATGCAGGCCCAGCTCGACGGGGTCGACTTCCGCGGCGCCAATCTCGCCTATTCGATCTTTCTGGAGAGCTCGCTGCGCAAGGCGAACCTCACCGGCATCGACGGATCCAAGACGATCTTCACCCGGGCCGATCTCCGGGAGGCCGATTTCACCGGCAGTCGGCTCGACATGGCGAATTTCGCCGGCGCCACCCTGCATCGCACCTCGTTCATCGACTGTCAGCTCAACATCGCCCAGTTCGACGAATCCGATGCCCGCGCGGCCGCCTTCGACCGCGCCAGCCTGACCCAGGCCAACTTCGCCAACGCCCGCGTGGAAGGCGTGTCGTTCCGCAGCGCCAGGTTCCATCAAACCTTCATGCACATGGTGGATACTGACACCACGTTCACCGGAGGCAGCACCGGCTCGACCTTCGGAACGGACCAGCACCGGGCGGTGGCCGAGCGCTACAACCCGTTCAAGGTGAAGCTTTCGAACTGACATCTGGGACAGGAGCCGCCTGGACCGGCGCTGGCGGCGGACGCGGGCGCTACCGAGACGGCCTCGCGGGCGCGGCGGCACGGCAACCCGCCGCCGGCGCCCAAGGCGAAAGAGACGGGCGTGGGCAATACGGCCATCATTCATAGCGCACCGGCGGCCGCCCCCGGCGATCCGCCGCTCGGCTACATGCGGCTCGGTGCCTATCAGTCCTCCGAGGCCAACCTCATTGAGAAGACGGTTCCGGCCGGCGACGGCATTTATCTGATGACCGGCGCCCAGATCACCACCAACACCGACGGCGGCGCCTATCTGGAAGCCGGCAACGGCATGACCGTTCTCGGAAACGCCACGATCGGCGTGAGCGATGCCGGGCAGACCAGCATCCGGGCGATGACCGCATCCATCGGCGGCGGCTCGACCCCGTCGACCTCCAACAATGACATCAACCTGCAGTCCGAGAGCGATCTGACGCTCGAGGCGGAAACCGGGATCGAGATCACCTGCGAGCGCCTGGTCTATGTGGTCAACCAGAACCTGACCTGGTCGACCTCGGCGAAGGGCGTCTCCTACTACCTGACCCAGACCACCTTCACCCTGGGCGGCAAGACCGGTCTCTACCTGACCAACAACACCGATATTTCCGGTCTGCGCTGGGAGCCGCGCATCTACGACCACAAATATGCGCTGATCGACAATTCGTCCGTCATCGTCAAAGCGTCCGGCCAGGCCTACAAGAACGAGAATCACGGCCTGAAAGCATTCGGCATCGGTCTCTTCCTTCCGATTTCGGCGGCGGAATCTGAGGCAACGGGCGTCAAAAACTCGAACTCCGCGGCGAAGATCGAAGCGAACGGCATCGACTCCCAGCAGTCGGGCGCCGATTCCGAAAACAGCGGCATCGATGTCGAGAGTGCCCCCCTGAACAACAACTGACGCATCACCGACCCGCGGCTCCCGGCGCGGTCCTGCGGACCGTCCTTGCCGGTGCAGCCAGCCGGCGCGAAATCGATCTCATGAGGACCGCTCATGCCCGCCTGGACCGCCTCGACCGACGCGACCGCTCCCGGAGCCTCATACCTCCGTCTGGGCACCTATCAGGCGAAGGAAGAGCGCCTGAAGCCCGAGCAGTACAAGGAGGCGTTCTCCACGTCGGACGGCGACTTCGTGACCACGAAGGGCAACTGGCTGGTCAACGCCGACGGCTCCATCGACCTTCAGCTCAAGAGCGACGCGACCATCTTGATCGGCGATTTCGGCACCGAGACCGACAAGCATCTGACGATCGACGTGCTGGAGGGCGAAAAGTCCACCAAGACCATCTATTCACCCGACCAGCCGCCTCGCGAGGTCACCACGATCGAGGGCAAATCGGCACTCCTGAAGGGATCGGGCACGGCCATCAACGCGGTGGCGGCGTCCGCCAGCGCCAAGGCGCCGGCGGCCGGTCAGCTCACCGTCTACGCGTCGGACAAGATCCTGATCAGCTCGGGCGACATGACGAAGCTCCATGCCGGCGGGAACGTGAAGGTGACCAACAAGGAGGCCTCGACCACCGGCACCCGGCAGCGCGAATTCAACATGGGCTTCGTGAACTCGATCGTGTCGGGCATGCAGGCCAAGATCGTGCCGGGTGCCTACACCTCGGCCATGGTGGGGCTCAGGATCCAGATCCGGCCGCTCGACTGGAAGATCTCCGGTTTCGACTTCTCCTATCCCGTCACCAAGAACGAGATCATTGCCTTCAAACAGGAAAACGAAGGCATCTGGGCCTTCATGAAGAGCCTCGCGATCGGGGTCGGCTCCTGCGTCCAGAAAAACGAGATCACGTCGGTGAAGCAGAAGACCATGGGCAACAAGACCACGGGCTGCGGCCTGGCGCTGCGTGCCGCCGGCATCAAGTCGTCGACGGTTTCCAACAGCACCGGCGTCAAGAACGAAATGTAGCGATCGCTCCGATCGCAGCGTGAGGAGAAAGCCGTTGTCCAAAAGTGTGCGCATGACCGTGCCCGACGGCAAGGGCGGCAAGTCGGCCTATCTGAGGCTCGGCGCCTACGTGTCCGACGAGAGCGGCTTTCCGTCGACATACAAGGGGACGGCGTCGGAGACCAACGGCATCTTCATGTCGACCCAGGGCACGCTCACGCTGGTGTCCGGAACCAAGCTCTATGCGGAGACCGACGAAAGCGTGGCGATCGTCGTGGACAAGGGCGATTTCTCGATGACGGCCGACTCCACGCTGTCGCTGACGGCGAAGAGCCTGTTCGTGCAGTCCGGCCACGTGGTCGATCAGACCGCGTCGGTTCCCTCCCTGCCGGTCGGGCAGGCGAAGTTCGACACCGCCTTCCAGTTCGAAGCCAGATCCAATTCCGGCAACGTCGTCGTCGACTGCCCGGCATCCGGCTACAAGAAGACCACCTCGACCGGGTTCGAGGAGGTCTGGGGCAATCAGGAGAAATCGAACGGCACGGCCGCCTCGATCGTGCTCGGCGCCCTGACCGACGTGCCCATCGGCGTCTATCCCTCGTTCTCCTGGTGGCGCATGAAGGTCCGCCTCACGGAATCCAAGATGGCCCTGAGCGCGTCCACCATGGCGCTCTACAAGATCGGCGCCCACGTGACCAAGCTCGACAACAAGTCGATCTGGGACACGCTGCTCGGGATCGGCACGTTCGGCATCGGCCTTCATGTGAAGAACGAGATCACGTCGCTCAACCAGGAGCTCTCCAAGGCCCTCACCGAGGCTTTCACGATCACCCAGGAAGAGATCGACGCCGATCTCTGGGGCGCGCACAACGGGATCGCCGGCGCCTATATGCGGAGCTACTAGCGCCTTAAATTCCGGTAAGGCCATTGAAGCACGGGGCCGGTGGGCTCATCCTAACATCTGTCCGGTCCACGCCGGACGGGGAGCCTTTTCCGATCAGCTGGAAATATCTGATCGATAGGAAATGGCTCCAGGTTCACTAGTTTGAGCAGTTCCTTTTCGTTCCGATGGTGTCAATCTGAACGGGAAATGCTCCAGCGAGATTGGGGCTGACCATGATTTTCAACGACTGCACCAGCCCGACGGGCACCAATACGAACCTCTCCGTGGACCTGGTCCCCTCGGTGCCGCCGATCCCGACGCCGACCTGCAACACAGGCTTCAAGGCCACCGTGGTTCCGTCCCAGGTGACGAACTTCTCCTGCTGCATGCCGGCCAAACGGGTGCTCGACACCACGACCACCAGCGTCGGCGATATCGCACCCAGCGTCACCGGCGGACAGATCGCCATGATGAACCGGGACGCGACCTGCAAGATCGGTTACTTCGTGGTGTTCATGCCGTCGACAGCGATGCTCAACGTGTCGTTGCCGGACGGCATTCCTCCGAGCGGCATCGGTGCGCAGCTGTCGCCGTGCCAGATCAAGCAGTTGCTGCTGATGCCGGCCTGAGCCACGCGCGCTCCCGACGCCAAGGTGGCGGCCGAATACTTCTGATGACGGACGGACGCACGGCCGGATAGCGGGCGATCTCTTCCGCCGGCAAGGCTTTTTATTAAAAACCGGCAATGTTTATTGCATTTTTGTGACAGTGTGCGCAGATTGCTTGAGAGGGGAATTGGGGAGCCTGGCGGGAACAGATCTGCAGCCGGACACTCCTTGGTCGACCTTCCGAACGACGTGTCGTTGGAGATGACCAACGGGCGGGGATGACCGTTTCGCCGGACGAGGTCGGCGTCGGGGTCCACCGCCCTGATCGGAACCGATGGTCTGCAACAGGACGGGTGCGCGGCGGCCGCCGCCGGCCGGACCGCGCATCGATCGTCCTCAGGTTTCGGCAGTTCGTCTCCCGGCACCACCGGAATGAGCGGGTGCCGGCCGATGAGCGACAATCAGAACAGCTATTTCACGCCGGAAGCGGACGATCCGAGCACACCGCTCGCCTATCTTCGGCTGGGCTCCTATCTGGGGTCGGGATCGGCCGAAGACGGCTACATCGACAGCAAGTTCACGCCGGGCAGCGGCATCTACCTGATGACCAACGCCGAGCTGACGGTCGACGGCGGCAACGACATCGTGGTGAGCGCCGGCAACGGCATGACCGTCGACGGCGACAAGGCCATTTCGGCGGTCGTCTCCGGCGAAACGAGCGTGCGCGCGATGACCACCGGCTTCGGCGCGAGTTCGTCTCCGCCCACGGACGACATCAACGTGACGCTGGAAGCCGAGGATGGCGTCACGCTTCACGCGGAAACCGGCATCGAGATCACCTGCGAGACGCTGCGCTACGTGGTCGATCAGAACTACACGAGTTCGTTCTCCAGCAGCAGCACCTCCCACTACAAGACGAATACGACCTTCACCCTGGGCGGGTCGACGAGCGCGTCCCTGCTCAACTCCTCGGAGGTCTCGGTCGCCCGGTTTTCCCCCTATCTGCAGGCGGCCTTCTTCTCGATGCTCAGCTTCACGAACAAGGGCTTTGCCGGTGGCGCCGCGGCGTTCGAGAACGCCAATTTCGGCATCAAGGCATTCCTGATCGGGCTGATGCTGCCGATCGCCGGCGCGGAATCGTCCGCGACCGGAGCGGGCAACTCCAACTCCCTCGTCAATTCGGAGGATGAGGCCCTTGGGGGAAGCCAGTCCGGCGCCCTCAGCGAGAACAACGGCACGGCGGTGAACACGGTCGCCGTCTCATCGAACTAGCGACCCCGTGCGCTCGGGTGGAAACGCCCCACCGAGGCCGACACGCCGGGACAGACGGGAAAGGATGCTGACATGGCGGCAACGGTGTTCTCCACCTCCGACACCGAGACCGGCGAGATCACCGCCTATCTGCGTCTGGGCACCTACCAGTCGAAGGAAAGCACCCTCGAACCCTCCATGTACGACGGGTCGTTCGAGGAGTCCGACGGGGTGTTCATGACCACCGGTGGCGTTCTGCTCGTCAACGCCGACCAGGCCGTCCAGATTGAGTTCCAGGACGATGCGGAGATCCTGATCGGCGATCCCCAGGACACCACCGATGCCGTGCTTCGGATCGATGTGCTGGAAGGCAGTTCGACGACCGAGACCAGCTATACGGCCCAGGGCTATCCGGTCACCTACGAAGTGAAGGACGGCAAGAGCGCGACCCTGAAGGGCTCCGGCGTCGTCATCAACGCGGTGACGGCGTCCAGCGCGGCCCAGAGCGCCACCGACAAGGAGCTCCTGGTCTATGCTTCCGACAAGATCAAAAGCGACTCGGAGTCCATCACCGAATTCAACTCCGCCCAGAACGTGGTCGTCGTGAACACCACCGACACGACCTACAGCAGCAAGGTCAACACGTTCAACATGGGCTTCGTGAACTCCGTCACGGCCGGGTTCGTCGCCTCGATCGTGAGCAGTCTGAACACCTCCGGCATCGTCGGCTCGATGCCCGGCCTCTCGATTTTCGGCGTGACGGTCAAGCTGGCGGACTTCCAGTTCGCGTACTCGTCGAATTCGATCGGTCTGGCGGCCCAGAAGAATGTGGGCCTCGGGGCGTTCCTGATCGGTCTGACGACGATCTATGGCATGGCCTTCCAGGAAAACGCCCTGGTGGAGCAGGACCAGAAGGCCCTCGGCAACGAGACGAAAGGCGTGGGGCTTGCGCTGAAGTTGGCCGGCTTGAAGTCCAAGGCCGTGGCGTCGCGGACCGGCGTCCAGAACACCATGTAGCGGTGCGCCGAAGCAGACGGTCCGGCCGTCCGGGAGGAAAATGATGACCAAACCGACGTTGAGAATGACGGTCGACTACGGATCGGACAACGCCGACGTGGCCTATTTGCGGCTCGGCCGGTACGTGCCCGGCGAGACCGGCTTGCCGTCGAACTTCACCCGCGGACTGGAGTCCTCCGACGGCATCCTGATGAGCACCGACGGCGATGTCACGATCGTCGCGGCCGAGGAGAGCTACGCCCAGAGCGCGGCGTCGCTCAACATCCAGGTGGTCAAGGGCGCGTTCGCTCTGGAGGCCGACTCCTCCCTGGAGCTCACCTCCCGCAGCGTCTTTCTCCAGTCCGGCTATGTGGTCGATGAAAACTCCGACGTGCCGTCCGTTCCCGACGGCACCGTCCAGATCAAGACGTCGGAAGCCTTCAAGGCCCGCTCGAAGACCGGCAACGTGACCCTGAAGTGCCCGGCGGCAGGCCTCAAGAAGACCATCCACAGCGGGTTCGTCGAGGTCTTCGGAAACCAGGAATCCTCGGGCGGCAATTCGACCTCGATCACGCTCGCCGCAGCGACCAGCGTCACCATCGGCGTGGCTCCCTTCTTCGTCTTCCTGAGTGCCATCGTGCGCGGTGCCGAAACCGGCACGTCCTTGCTGATGTCCGGCGCCACCGCGGTCGACAGCACGGCGATCGGGAAGGAGCTCGACAGCAAGTCCCTGAAGAACGGCATCGATGCCATCAAGAGCTCCAACATCCTGGCGCGGATCAAGCAGTCGCTGGCCGATGCGACCGACGTCTTTTCGGACCTCGATTTCAGCAACATCGACATCACCCAGGGTGACATCGACGCCGACCTGTTCGGCGTCGAGAGCCGCGTGAACTCGACGGCCGAGATCAATATCTGACGGTCGGCCCGAAAATCTGCCATAAGGTCCCCGTCCGCAGTCGGAGAATGGCCCCATGCAAGTCAAGAGCGGCACCACCCTCATCGCCGAAGTGACCGAAGCCACGATCGGCGAGCCCGCGGCGCGCAGCCAGTCGGAGTTCGCCACCGGCCAGGTCGGCGAGGTCGCCGACCGGCGCTTCCGTCTCGAGACGGAGCACGGCCCGGTTCTGGCGCGCCGCGCCGTCAGCTGCCTCGTCGAGCCGCAGACCGGCGACCGCGTGCTCTACGTGGTCGAGGAGGAAGGGCGCGGCACGATCCTCCACATCCTCTCCCGCCCGGATCCCGAGCGTCAGGCGGTCACCCTGTCGAACCCGGACGGTCCGCTGCGCCTGCGCGGCTCGGAGGTGTCCGTGGAAACCGAAGGCAGCTACGCCGTCAGCGCCGGCGGGATTTCGCTCACCGCGCCGAAGGCCGAACTCACCGCCAAGACCCTGACCATGGTCGGCGAAGGGCTTCAGCAGGTCTATGGCCGCATTCAGACCAACACCCGCTCGCTGGAAACCATGTCGGAACGCATCGTCACCAAGGCGCTCGACCGGGTGGAAATCGTCGACAACACCGACAACCAGATGATCGGAACGCTGTCGGTGAAGGTCTCCGGCGTCATGACCCAGGCCTCCTATTCGACGGTGCTCGTCGCCACGGAGGATCTGCGGATGGACGGCAAGCGCGTGACGGTCGGCTGACCGGAAGCCCGACCGCGGGGGTCGCCGATGGCTGCGTCGCTCCGGCGCGCCGCCGGCCCGGCCTGACGGGTCCCATGCGAACCAGTCCCGGTCCGGCGGCCCGGCCCCGGCCGGATATTTCACACGCCAGAAGCCATTTCCGCATCCCCCGGGGGATCGCGGCCACCGCGGCCTCGCCCCGGCCGGAGGCGGAAGGACAGGACCGATGCTGACGACCGACGAACGCCTGAAGGCGGCGACCGATCACGTGGAGCGCCACCGCCTCGACGAAGCCGAAGCGCTGTTCCGGGACGTCCTCACGACCGAGCCCCAGAACACTGCCGCCGTGTCCGGTCTCGGCGGGGTGCTGCTGCGCCGGGGAGCCGTCGACGAGGCGTTCGAGGTCATCGGCCGGGCCACCTCCCTCGACCCCGGCAACCCGGTCAACTACGAGAACCTGGCCGTCGTCTACCGGTTGCGCGATGAGAGCGACTACGCCCTGACCTGTCTGGAGGCAGCCGTCACGGCGGCGCCCGACCGGGTCGAGGCGCGCATCGGCCTTGCGGAAATGCTGATTTCCACCGGCAGGCTCGACGACGCCGTGGAGCATATCGAGACCGCCTACCAGGTCCATCCGGACCGGCCGGAGGTGCTGGTCGCGCTCGGTGGCGCGCACATGATGCGGGGCGATCTGGCGAAGGCGATCGCCAGCTACCGCAAGGCGCTCGAGGTGAAACCCGACACCGCGGAAGCCCATGCCAACCTGTCGACGATCTACGCCGGATCCGGCCGTCCGAAGGATGCGCTGGATCATGCCGAGCGCGCGCACGCGCTGGAACCGCTGAATCCCGCCTTCGCCTCCCTTCTGGCCGGGGCGCTGGAGGCGACGGGACACACGGAGCGCGGCATCGGCCTCATTGAACGGATGCTGGTCCTCCACCCGCGCCTGCCCGATCTGCACGGCCGCCTCGCCTCGCTCCGGCTCGCCGCCGGCCAGACCGACGACGCGCTGGCGGGAATCGTCAAGCAGCTGCGCGACAACCGCGACGACCCGGTGCTCCTGGAAACCATGAGCCAGCTCCTCCACCGGGCCGGACGGCGGGAGCAGGCGCTGACGGCGGCCCGCGAGTGTCTGCGCCGCGCCCCGCAGTCGCTGCTCGCCCGGACGGTGGAGCGCCACAGCCTCATCGGGCTTGGCCGGTCGGACGAGATCTGGCCGGCTCTGTCCTCGGAGGAACCCCTGCAGGGCCCCGCCCGGCTCCGCGTCCGCCTGGACGACACGATCGGCGTTCTGGAAACCGTGCCCCTTCTGCGGGCCATACCCCTTGCCCAGAGCCGGGGCCACGAGATCACCATCGCCGCCCCCGAATGGCTGGCGGCGCTCGCCGGGCGGGTCCGGCACGGCGCGCCCGCGCCCGCGCCGCAGGACGGAACCGGG
This sequence comes from Amorphus orientalis, assembly GCF_030814015.1. Taxonomy (NCBI): domain Bacteria; kingdom Pseudomonadati; phylum Pseudomonadota; class Alphaproteobacteria; order Hyphomicrobiales; family Amorphaceae; genus Amorphus; species Amorphus orientalis. The sequence continues at coordinate 805,527 of NZ_JAUSUL010000001.1, read as the reverse complement.
TCCAACCCGGCTGCGGAACCGGGCTCTGATGAACCGGAGGACCTGCCCCTGCTCGCATTGCCGGCCCGGGCCGGTATTTCAGAGGCGGAGATGATCGCGGCGCCCCAATGTCTGGTCGCCGCCGAGAGCACCGCGGCGATGTGGGCCCAGGCGGTCTCCGAGATGCCGGCGCCGCGCATCGGCTTCGCCTGGTCGGCGTTCCCGCCCGGCCTGGATCTGACGGCGTTCCGGCACGTGTTCGACTGTCTTTCGGCCACGCCCGTCTCGCTGGTCTGGGACCAGTACCGGTCCCAGTTGGCCACCATGCCCGAGGCGATCGACGGCGGGCTGCACATCCAGGGCCTCGACGGCGCGGTCGCCGCCGTCTCCGCCCTCGATGCCGTGATCGGCGGAGACGGGCTTCCGGTGCACATCGCCGGCGCGCTCGGCATTCCCGGCGTGGCGATCGTCCCGGGCGGCCAGTTCTGGTACTGGCGCAAGGCCGAAGGGGGGGATCGGGCGGTCTGGTATCCGTCGATCCGGCTGGTGGAGTTCTCTCCGGGTCAGAAACGGGCGGAGGTGATCGCCATGGCCCGCGCCACGCTCGAAGACGTCATCGCCGAGGCAGCGGCAACCGGGGCCTCACCGGATCGAGATCCGGTCCGGATGGAAGAATCCAAGCAATAGACAATGGGGCCACCCTCGATAGCTTGCACACGTCCGTTTCGGTCAGACCGAAACGGTCCGAACGGGACGTGCCCTATCGGCGGACTTCGGCTTCGGTCGTGAACTGGACATCGAGTTCCAGGAACGCCTTGGTCTCCGTGTCGACGAGCGCATGTCCGGTGAACCGGCGGGCCACCTCCCTGCGGGCGGCGTGTCCGGCCAGGTCGAACCGCAGCACCGGCCGTCCGTACCACTCGTCCCCCTGGGAATACTGGGCGACCGCCACAATGACGACCGGCGTTCCGTCGGGCAGCACGCTGCGCTCTTCGCCGAGCTGCAGCGGCTCCAGGGACTGGGTCCCGAAATGGGCCGGAAGCCGCATCCGGACCGCGTCCAGCACCGCTGCGGTGAACGCATCGGTTTCCTCCCCCGGCGGATGCCAGATGCTCTGCACCATTCCCAACGCCCTCTCATCCTCGTGTCCGCCGACGCCGGCCCGGCGCCCGGTCAGACCGTCTCGTTCGTCACCGGCGGGCCGGGACGAAACCGCGCCCGGATGATGCCATCCGGACGCGGCGTTTTTCTAAAGCCTTTCCCGGCGACGGGGAAACCGCTTCCCCGGTCCGAGCGATCCGCCGGATCTTACCCGTCGATGAGCTCGATGGTGATGCCCGACCGGGTGCGGATACGGTTCGTCTTGTTCTTGTTGAGCGCCTTGTCGATCCCGTCCAGCACGGTCTTGTTGTCGGAGTTGGCGACCGTGCCGACGATCACCGGCAGGTCCGGATCGCCCTCGATGCACGCCAGGATCACCTCGGTCCCCTTGTAGAGCGGGAACTGGAAGCCGGTGTCCTGGCCGCCGCCATAGGGCAGCGCATGGCGGACGTTCGCGCTCGCCTTGCCCGACGGCAGCCGGCTCTCCGTGCTCTCCTCCTCGACCAGGCGGATCTTGTAGGTCCCGTTGTCGTCGAGCTTGGCCTCCTGTCCGCCGGCGTCGTTGTCCACCAGCGCCCGGATCAGGCCGGCGACCTTCGGCTTCTCGGCCCGGCGCTTCGGGCGGAAGGTCCAGGTGGCGTCGCTCGGCAGCGCGATGCAGACGATCTCGTTCTTGAACGGATGCCCGTCCTCCACCCAGACGCTGTCGAGTCCCTTGGAATAGCGGACATGGCACCCGGCGACGAGATAGCGCTGGTTGAGACCGTTCAGCTTGGTCTCGTCGGTGTCCATGGTGAACAGATAGCCCGGCCGCAGCCGCGTGGAGTTGGTCTCGCACTCGAAGACCCGCTGCCAGGCGATCTTCTCCTCCGCCCGGATCTTGGCGTAGCGATCGCCGTCCGAGGTCGAGGTGTAGTGCTCGTAGTAGGACACCATCGCGCCGCTGCCGTTGCTGTCGACGGCATGATTGCGCAGATACTGCCCGCGCCGGCTGGCTTCGTTCGGGTTGTAGTCGCGCACGTACATCTTCTTGGGCGCGATCTCCGCGCGCATGTGAACCGTGCGGACGTGTTCTTCGACCGGGGCAGCATTGACCAGGTGCTGCGGGATGTAGGGCACCTTGCCGCCGATCTTCTTGAAGATGTGGTTCTTGTCGCCGAACTGGACCGTCTCCTTCGACTTGTCGTTGGAGACGAAATAGAAGATGCCCTCGTTCTCGATGATGCGCGACAGGAAGTGCAGATCGGTCTCGCGGTACTGAACGATGAAGCTTCGTTCGGTCTGGTCGACGTCCCCCGGCATGTCGCAGTCGATCTCGCGGTCGTCGGAGAAATCGCCCTGGGTGGACGTCCCCTCCTTGTAGCTGCTCGGCGACAGGATCGACTTGGCCAGGTCGGGAAGTTTTATTTTGGAGGTCGTGCCGAAGACCTGCGTCTGTCCGGACAGGGAAAGCTTGTAGAGACGCGGGCGGATCTCCAGCTCGGTCACGAACTTGCGGTCCAGCGAAAGACCCAGGATGCGGTGGCCGTGAATGTAGCCGTGCACATAGGCGGGCTCGTTCTGCTCGAGCAGACCGGCCACTTCGTAGTCGAACGTCACCTGCTTGCCGGTCAACGTCTTAGTCGTCGTGTCGGTCGTCGTCAGAAACCGCACAATGTACACGTAAGGCTCGGAGATTTCTTCCCAGCCTTCGAAAGAGACCATATCGAGATCCTGAAGCTCCTGCCCCTTTATCTCGAGATTCATGCTCACGACACCGGTTTCCATCGCCACCTCCACCTTTGTCGACTGGTTAATTAGACTGACCTTAAAGATCCGGAATCTGGACTACCGCCCCACAGCGTCGCGAACATATGCGGAACTTCCGTGAATGCCTGCGCCTTGCTGCCATCCTTATGTAATCTACCGCGCGACCAAGATAGCCACATTGCAGAAATTTTAGGAATTGAAGGCATTGTCGGCACATTGTCATGGGGGTTGGCTTATACTAACTACCAATCACCCGCTGGCGATAGTGGTCGAATGGAGCAAAGAAAATGAAATACCGTTACTTCATGACTATGAAGGGTTCGAAGTCTGGGGAAGTCAGCCAGAAGGCAAACACCGCGGACAGCGACGGCACCCTGGCCGTTTCCAACTACGAGAAGAAGGTGACGCTCGCCTGGTTCAACGAGGGCGGCGAGACCCAGCGCAGCACGACCGGTCAGGCGACCGGTTCCAAGGTCTACTTCCCGGTGGAAGTTGCGTGCCAGGGCGGCACGGCGCTGGAAGCTTCGGTCCGCACGATGTTCGACAACGGCGAGACCCTCGACGAAGTGGTGATCGAGCGGTACCGCCAGAAGAGCGACGGCACCAACGAGAACCACTTCAAGCACACCTACAAGAAGGGCATCATCACCGGCTTCAAGTCGATGTGCGGTGAAGAGCCCAGCGAGCTGGTGAAGTCCAAGTCGGGCTCGGGCGACGCGGTCCGCGACCTCGACGAGATCCTGGTGATCAACTTCTCCTTCGAGACCGCCGACCACGAAGCCATGGCCGCTTCGGTTCAGGCCAGCGTCTCCCGGAACACCGCCAGCAGCTAAGCGCTGGCGAGAGGCCAGAAATGGCCCTATCAACGAACTGCCGCCCGTGCCACCGGATGGTGCGGGCGGCAAAGTCGTGTAAAATCCGGTTCCTGCTCGGGGGAGGACCAGTATGCAGCCCGATCTCAAGGCGCTCTTTGCGCGTCTGAACCCGTACACCAAGCGCAGCCTGGAGACCGCTTCCGGACTGTGCGTGTCCAGCAGCCACTACGAAGTCACCATCGACCATCTGCTGTTGGTCATGATCGACGACGAGAACCGCGACCTGCAGGCCATGCTGCGCGCGTTCGACATCGACCCGGCCAATCTCCGGCGCGCCCTTCAGCGCACCGTCGAGGGCCTGCGCAGCGGCAATTCCGGCCGCCCCGTCTTCTCTCCTCTCCTCATCGAATGGCTCACCGACGGCTGGATCATCTCCTCCGTCGAGCTCAATCTCGGCGAGATCCGCTCCGGCGCGCTCCTGATCGCGCTGCTCCAGACCCCCGGCCGCTATGGCGGCGCGGACTGGTATTCGCTGATCGAACAGATTTCCGCCCGTGAGGCCAAGCGCCGGTTCGGCGAACTGACCCAGGCTTCCGAGGAACAGGCCGGCGCCTTCGCCACCCAGCCCGGCGAGGCCGGCAAGGCGGACGGCAGCACCGGTGCGGCGCCCGCCGCCGGCATCACCGAAGACAGCGCGCTCGGCCGCTTCACCATCAACTTCACCGAGCAGGCGCGCTCGGGCCGGATCGATCCGGTGTTCTGCCGCGATCTCGAGATCCAGCAGATGATCGACATCCTCGGCCGGCGCCGGAAGAACAATCCGATCTGCGTCGGCGAGCCCGGCGTCGGCAAGACCGCCGTCGTCGAAGGTCTCGCGCTGAAGATCGCCCAGGGCGACGTGCCCGCCTTCCTGCAGGGCGTCGAGCTGGTCGGCCTCGACCTCGGCATGCTTCAGGCCGGCGCGGGCGTGAAGGGCGAGTTCGAGAACCGACTGAAGGGCATCATCGACGAGGTGAAGGCCTCCACCAAGCCGATCGTGCTGTTCATCGACGAAGCCCACATGATGATCGGCGCGGGTGGATCGGCCGGCGGCAGCGACGCGGCCAACCTGCTCAAGCCGGCGCTCGCGCGTGGCGAGCTGAAGACGATCGCCGCCACCACCTGGAGCGAATACAAGAAGTATTTCGAGAAGGACGCCGCGCTCGCCCGCCGCTTCCAGCTGGTCAAGCTCGACGAACCAACCCCGGACCAGGCCGTCACCATCATCCGCGGCCTGCGCGGCCTCTACGAGAAGAGCCACGGCGTCTACATCCGCGACGATGCAGTGGTGGCCGCGGCCAAGCTCTCCGCGCGCTATCTTTCCGGCCGCCAGCTGCCCGACAAGGCCGTCGACGTGCTCGACACCGCGTCCGCCCGGGTGAAGCTCTCGATCTCCTCCAAGCCGGCGCGCCTCGACGGCACCGAGCGTCGGATCGAGGAGCTCGACCGCGCGCTTTCCGCCGTCCGCCGCGACGAGGCGTCCTATATCGGCACCGAGTCCGACCTGATCCCGGAGCTCGAGGCCGAGATCGAAAAGCTGAAGGCCGAGGCCGTCAGCCTGGGCGCGCGCTGGGAGACCGAGCGCGGCCTGATCGAGGAAATCCTGGCCCTCCGCCAGAAGCTCGGCATCGGCGGATCGGTCGAGGAGGCGGAAGCGGAGATCAAGCAGCAGGAAAAGACGGCCGACGGTGCCGTCGAGCCTGCTGCCGCGCCAGACGGCACCTCCGAAATGGATGCCGACGAGAAGCGCGAGGCGATTGACGCCCTGAAGCAGAAGGTCGCCGAACTGGCCAAGGTCCAGGGCCACGACCCGCTGCTCACCTACGAAGTCTCGCCGGACGCCGTCGGGCAGGTGATCTCCGACTGGACCGGCATCCCGGTCGGGCGGATGGTGCGCGACGAGTCCGCTGCGGTGCTGGCGCTGTCGAACCGGCTCAAGGAGCGCGTCATCGGCCAGGATCAGGCGATCCTGGCGATCGACGAGGGGGTGCGGGCGGCCAAGGCCGGCCTCAACAGCCCGACCCAGCCGATGGGCGTGTTCCTCTTCGTCGGCCCGTCCGGCGTCGGCAAGACTGAACTCGCCACCGCCGTGGCCGAGACGCTGTTCGGTGGCGACCGCTTCCTGACCTCCATCAACATGTCGGAGTTCCAGGAAAAGCACACGCTGTCCAAGCTGGTCGGCTCGCCTCCCGGCTATGTCGGCTACGGCGAAGGCGGCATTCTCACCGAGGCTGTGCGCCAGCGCCCCTACTCCGTCGTTCTCCTCGACGAGGTCGAGAAGGCCGATCTGGAGGTGATGAACTTGTTCTATCAGGTGTTCGACAAGGGCACCCTGTCGGACGGCGAAGGCCGCGTCATCGACTTCAAGAACACCATCGTGATCCTGACGTCGAACCTCGCGACCGACACCCTCACCCAGATGGGGCTCGCCGACGAAAAGCCGTCGGTCGACCAGTTGGTCGAGGCGATCCGGCCGGAACTGTCGCGCCACTTCAAGCCGGCGCTGCTCGCCCGCATGCAGATCGTGCCGTTCTATCCGCTGGTGGGTTCGCCGCTGGCCGGCATCGTCCGGCTCAAGCTGAACAAGCTGGTGCGTCAGCTGCGCGAGAGCCAGAAGATCGACCTCACCTACTCCGACGCTGTGGTGAACCTGATCGCGGCGCGCTGCACCGAGGTCGAGACCGGTGCCCGCAACATCGACCACATTGTCAACCGGACGCTGCGCCCGGCGATCGCGACCGAGATCCTGAACCGGATGACCGACGAGGACGACATCGACCACATGCAGGTCGACGTGGGCGAGGACTCCGAGTTCGTGATCACGTTCGGCGCTCCCCCGGAGGCCCATGTCGGGAACGGTTCGGCCGGATCGGACGACGGTCCGGTCGACGAGGGGCCGAGCGACGCGGGGCCGAGCAATGAGGTGATCGGGGCCGACTTCTCTTTCCCGACATCCGACGGCCCGCTGACCGATCCCTCGGAGACCACCGGGCGGCTCCCGGAGTAGCGGGTTCGGCCCCGCCGGTTAAGACCGAACCGAACCGGCCCGCGGTCAACGGCTGCGGGCTTGCCGTTCCGGGCGCATCCCGCTATCGCCTGCGCCCATGATCGCGATCACCGACCGCCTCTCCATCGACCCGTCCGAGCTCGAGGAGACGTTCATCCGCTCGGCCGGCCCGGGCGGACAGAACGTCAACAAGGTCTCCAGCGCGGTCCAGCTCCGCTTCGACATCCGCCATTCGCCATCGCTTCCCGACTATGTCCGCCGCAAGGCCGAACGGCTGGCCGGAAGCCGGCTCACCAAGGACGGCGTCATCGTCATCCAGGCGGCGCGCTTCCGCACCCAGGAGCAGAATCGGGCCGACGCCCGGGAGCGGCTGGTCGAGCTTCTGCGCGAAGCCAGCGAGCGTCAGGCCTACCGGGTCAAGACGAAGCCGTCGAAGGCCGCCAAGCGGCGCCGGGTGGACGCCAAGACCAAGCGCGGCGCGGTGAAGAAGCTGCGCTCGGGCAAGATCAGCGACTAGCAACGCCAGGAAAAGTGCGCAGCGGTTTTCCGCCCGGGCGTTGCTAAGAAAAAGCCAATCCCAGGAAAAGTGGGAACCGGTTTCGGCTTTCTCCCTCGCGCCGAGTGCGCTCCGCGCACCGGCTCCGGGTGGGCGGCCTCCGGCCGGCGCGCAGTCGCGCGCTGACAAGCAACGCCAGGAACAGTGCGCAGCGGTTTTAGGTCTTTCCGCTCACGCGAGTTCGCTTTGCTCACCGCTGCGCGGGCGCGGCCTCCGGCAGGCGCGCAGTCGCGCGCTGGCGGGAGGAATCCCGGGCCTCATTATCCGCTCATTCCCGCGAAAGCGGGAATCCAGGGTTGCAGACCGCAGCCTCTGAGCGGATCGCTCTGGACCCCGGCTTCCGCCGGGGTGAGCGGATGTCGAGATGCCCGTCGCTTCGCTCTCCGGCCGCTGTTTCCGGAGCTACCGATGTGATCGCGCGCTGATCCAGCAACGCCAGGAACAGTGGCCCGGTATTCCGTCCGGGATCTGCGGAAAGGGTTTGCAGGGGGCGTAGGAGCAGCCGCGGCGCCGGCCCCAATCTCCCGCTCATTCCGGCGAAAGCCGGAATCCAGGGCTGCAGACCGCAGCCTCTGAGCAGGATGCCCTGGACCCCGGCTCTCGCCGGTGAAAGCGGATGTCGCGTTGCCCGCCGCTTCGCTCTCCGCTGCGCGGGCACGGCGGTTATCCCGCCCGCCCCCATCAGAGCGGGGCGCCGGGCTTCTGGTCGCGACGCGCCTCTTCCACCTCGTCCTCGTCCCAGTAGCCGATCAGGATGCCGCCCCTCAGTTCGCCCCCGGCCTTCGCCGCAATCTGCTCGTCGGTGATGGTGATCCGGTTATGGACCCGCCGGCTCCACGCAAACAGCGCGTCCTTCAGGCGCGCCCGCTCGTCCTCATGGGCCGGATCGGCGCCCAGATCGGTGAACTCCTGCGGATCGCTCTCAAGGTCAAAGAGCATCGGCCTCAGGCCTTCCGCATAGACATATTTCCACCGCCCGTCGCAGATCATGAACATGCGCGACCGCGCCACCGGCCGCTCCAGGTCGGTGCGGGCCCGGCGCATGGCGTAGTCGCATTCGCTGATCACATATCCGCGCCACTCCGAGACCGTGTCGCCCCGCAGGTGCGGCATCAGCGATGCACCCTCCAGCACGTTCGGCTTCGTCTTACCGGCAAAATACTCCAGGAAGGTCGGCGCCAGATCGATGGCCTCCACCAGCGCGTCGGACACGCTGCCCCGGGTGGCGTCGGCCTTCGGATCCGGGTCGGCGATGATCAGCGGGATCTTCACGGAGGGCGTGTGAAACAGCTCCTTCTCGCCGAGCCAGTGGTCGCCGAGATAGTCGCCATGATCTGACGTGAACACGATCAGCGTGGTCTCCAGCAGCCCCTCCGCCTCCAGGAAATCCATCAGCCGGCCGAGATGATCGTCGATCTGGGAGATCAGGCCCATGTAGGCCGGGATCACGCGCTCGCGGACCTCGTCGCGGGAGAAGGCGCGGCTGAAGCGCTCGGTCATGTAGGACGCGTAGACCGGGTGCGGGTCCCGGCGCTCCTCTTCCGAGCGGACCGGCGGCAGCACGTCATCGGGCCCGTACATGTCGTGATAGGGCGCCGGCACGATGTAGGGCCAGTGCGGCTTGATATAGGACAGATGCAGGCACCAGGGCCGCGCGTCCGCCTTGGCCTCCCGGATGAAGTCCATCGCCCGGTCGGTCATGTAGGCGGTTTCGGAATGGGGCTCGTCCACCCGCGCCGGCTTGTCGGCGTGGGAGAGCAGCCATCCCGAGAGGATCCTGCCATCCTCGTCCTCGGCGGAGTTGGCCCACTGCTCCCAGGGATTCTCGCCGTCGAAGCCGTGCTCGCGCAGATAGTCGTCATAGCGGGGGTCGGGGTCGTAGGGCCCGTCGGGATGCAGCCCGTCGTCGCGCTCGTAAGGCTCGAACCCGCATTCGGCGATGCGCACGCCGATCTCCGTCTCCGGATCGATGCCCAGCCGCATCATGCCGTCCAGATCGGCCTTCATGTGCGTCTTGCCGACCAGCACGCTGCGAACCCCTTCCGCCCGCAGATGATCGCCGAGCGTCGGCTCGCCCGCCGGCAGCGGGATCGCGTTCCAGGTGGCGCCGTGGGAATGCACGTAGCGGCCGGTATAGAAGCTCATCCGCGACGGCCCGCAGATCGGCGACTGGACGTAGGCGTTGGTGAACCGCACGCCGCGCGCCGCGAGCCGGTCGATGTTCGGCGTCTTCAGCGACGGATGGCCGGCGCAGCCCAGATAGTCGAACCGCAACTGGTCGCACATGATCCACAACACGTTCCGCCGATCCGTCATCTCGCCTCCTGCTCGCCTCACGCGCCGTGGCCGACATTTGTTGACATCGGCAACGAACGCGGCAAGCATACTACACAACAAGAAGAGGTCGAATACCGGGAGGACGGCCAGTGCCGGCCAGGCAGACACGCGAGGTCGTGGAGGAGGGTCCCCACCCTGCGGTGGACGACATCCGCGATCTGGTGACGTTCCGCATCGCGATGCTGGCGGCAACCAGCGACCGGGTCGGCCAGGCCTGGATGAAGGCGCGGTTCGGTCTGAGCATCCTCCTGTGGCGGGTGCTGGGCATCGTCGCGGCGCTGGAGCCGGTGCGGTTCGGCGAGGTGGGCCACGCACTCAATCTCGACAAGGGACAGCTGAGCCGGCTGGTGAAATCGCTGATCGAACGCGGTCTGATCGAGGCCACGGCGTCGGAGGCGGACCAGCGCGTAACGATCCTGCGGCTCACCGCCCACGGACGGACGGTTCACGGCGAGGTCCTGGAGATCGCCAAGGCGCGCAACAACGCTGTCCTGTCCGCGCTCGACGGGGCGGAAGTCGAGACGCTGCTGCGCCTTCTGGACAAGCTTCAGCCGTTCCTGGAGCTCAGGGCCGACGCGGAGGAACGCAACACCGGGGCCGGCGAAAGGCCGTGAAGCCCCGGTAGGACGTCAACGAGGGTAGGGAGGACTTTGTTCATGAAAGCCGGGAAGATCCTGAGTGCGCTCGCCGCACTTGCGCTGACCACGACGGGCGCCATGGCCGAGTGGCCGGACAAGCCAATCCAGATCATGATCCCGTGGCCGGCGCCGAACGATCCGTCGACGCTGGTCGCCAACGCCATCGCGCCGAAGATGTCGGATGCGCTGGGCGTGCCGGTGAAGGTGGTCAACAAGCCGGGCGGCGGCGCGGTGCTGGCGACCGCCGAACTCGCCCGCTCCCGGCCCGACGGCTACACCATCGGCCTGATCTCCATCGGCCCGATGATCACCCAGGTGCTGCGCGGCAAGACGCCCTACAAGAACCAGGACCTGGAGCCGCTCGGCCTGGTCTGGTCGAGCCCGTTCACCCTCGCCGCCCGCGCCGACGCGCCCTATGACAACCTTCAGGAGCTGGCCGAGTACGCCAAGGACAACGAGGTCCGGCTGGCCCACTGGGGTCTCGGCGCGGTGCCCACCCTGATCGCCATGAAGGCCGCCGACGTGGGCGGCTTCGAGTGGAAGGAGACCGCCTACGGCAAGCTCAATCCGCTGCTGGTGGTCCAGGGCGACGCCGACGTCATCACCTTCTCCACCCCCGGCCTCACCGACTATGTGGAGGCCGGCAAGATGAAGCTTCTGGCTGCGATGCTGCCGGACCGGGTGCCCGCCTACCCGGATGTTCCCACGGTCGAGGAACAGGGCTTCGGCGACGCCTATTCGATCTGGTTCGGCGCCTTCGTGCCGAAGGGGACCGAGCCTGCGATCGTCGACAAGCTGTCGACCGCCTTCTTCCAGGCCATGGAGGATCCGGAGGTCGCCGAGGTCATCGAAAACGTCGGCGTCGTGCCGAACCGGACCGGACCAGCCGATGCCCGGGCGCGGATGGATCGCGAGCTCGACGAGTTCGGCGCCATCATGAAGGACCTGGGCATCATCCAGTAACGCTGAAGGCACGCCGCTCCATGAGCAACGTCGATGCGGGCGACGTCCGTGCGCGGCCCTCGCGCACGGGCGACGCCATCGCCGCCGCGATCGGGCTCGCCGCCATCGGCCTGTTCGTCGCAGCGCCCTCCCTGGTCGACCGGTCGGGACCGGATCCCTTCTACAAGGGGCCGCTGATCTTCCCGCTGATCGCGCTCGCGATCACGGCGGCCGGCGCCCTGCCGTCCGCGTTCCGGCTGGTCACGGGCACCACCCGGAGCTGGCGGATCGACGGCGCCGGCGTGCCGCTGCGTGCGATCGGCCTGTTCGCGCTGGCCTGCCTCTACGCGCCGGCCATCGCAGCCTTCGGTCTCGACGCCGCGACGTTCGTCTTCCTGTTTCTCGGCCTTCTCGCCGCCGGCTACCGCCGCCCGCTGCGCGCGCTCGCCGTCGCCGTCTCTGTGACGCTGATCATGCATCTGGCCTTCGTGACCGTCCTCGACATCTGGTTTCCGACGCCGAGCCTGGCGCCGCTCACCTTCGGAGGCTGAGCCGTGGACATCGTCACGTCCGGCTTCCAGGCCGCCTTCGCCCTGGACAACCTGATCGCGCTGGTCATCGGCTCCGTCGTCGGCATCGTGGTCGGCGTGCTGCCGGGGCTCGGCCCGATGGTCGGCATGGTGGTGCTTCTGCCGTTCACCTTCCAGCTCGCGCCCGACGTCGCGCTGTCGCTGCTGCTCGGCGTCTTCTGCGGCGGCTATTTCGGCGGCGCGGTTCCGGCCGTCCTGCTGAGGGTGCCCGGCGTTCCCTCGTCCATCGTGACCAGCTTCGACGGCTTTCCCCTCACCGAACAGGGCAAGGCGCAGACGGCCCTTTCGGCCGCCCTGGTCGGATCGCTCGGCGGCGGTCTCGTCTCCATCGCGATCCTGGTGGTGCTCGCCCCGCTTCTCTCTCGGGTGGCGGCCAGCTTCGGGCCGCCGGAATATTTCGCCGTCGCCGTCTTCGGCACGCTTCTGGTCGCGGTCTCGTTCCGCGAGAAGCTCGGCCAGGCGGTCCTCCTGATCGGGCTCGGCTTCTGGCTCTCCACCGTCGGCATCGACGGCCCGACCCTCAGCCCGCGCTTCACCTTCGGCAGCTGGGCCATGCAGAACGGGCTCGACCTGGTCGCCCTCGTCCTCGGCCTGTTCGGGATCGGCCAGGCGCTCCTGCTTCTGGAACAGGGCATCCTGAAGACAGACCGGCTCAGCCTCACCCGCTCCAGCCTCGATTTCAGCGAGATCGTGAAGGTTCTTCGCTACTGGAAGACGCTGATCCGCTCCGGCGTGCTCGGCACCTTCATCGGGCTCCTGCCCGGCCCCGGCTCGGTGCTCGCCTCATTCGTCGCCTACGACGTCGCCAAGCGGCGCTCGCCGCACCCCGAAGAGTTCGGCCGCGGCACCCCGGAAGGCTGCCTCGCGTCCGAAGCCGGCAACAACGCGGTGCCGGCCGGCGCCCTGATCCCGCTCCTCACACTCGGCATTCCGGGCGAGGCGCTGAGTGCGCTCCTGCTCGGCGTCTTCACCCTGAACGGCATCTATCCGGGGCCGCTCCTGCTGATCAAGGAGCCGGTCCTGATCTCGACCCTCTACTGGTCGATGCTGCTCATCAACCTGGTCTCCTTCGCCGTGCTGGCGATCTGGCTCCGGCCGTTCGCGCTCATCGTCAAGGTTCCGAAGGAGATCATCGCCGTCTGCGTCATCGCCGTCTCGCTGGTCGGCATCTACGCGGTCAACACGCGCTTCTTCGACTGCGGCGTGGCGCTGGCGGCGGGTGTCGTCGGCTATGTCCTGCTGCGCCTCGGCTGGCCGCTGGTCGCGCTGGTGATGGGCATCGTCCTCGGCCCGATCATCGAGAACCGGCTTCGGGAAACGCTGAGCCTCGGCGACGGAAGCCCGATGATCCTCTTGGAACGGCCGATCACCATCGCGATCCTGGTGCTCTGCGCGGTCATGGTGCTACTGCCCCTGCGCCATCGCCTGACTGGCCGCCGGAAGGCCGGGAGCTGAGCCCGGCGCAGCACGGGCCCGGCCGGCGTGCCACATCGCTCCCGCATCTTAACCAACCGACCGGTTTCGCCTTTGGAGCGCCGCCCTGTTGCGTTAGGACTTCCTTAACCTGAACCTTGGCGGACAGGCGGATCTTCTTTTCGGAGGCTCCGCTCGAGCATGTCCCGTTCGGATTCAATCGATCTGAACGAAGAGGAAGTGCTCAACCTGTTCGCCCTGGAGCCTTTTCTTGTCGGTCGGGTGTCTCCCCCTGATCGGAAAAGGCACTGGGTCCGTCAGGACGGTCCGGGACGTTCCGAAGGAGGCGACAGTGCTCGATCGCGCGATGAGGATCCTGACCCTGCTGGCGGTTGTGTCCGTTCCCGGTGCGGCCGTCGCCGAATATTCCTACAAGCCGGCCCAGGAGGTCCCGCAACGGGTCTATCCGGAGGGCTCCGGCAGCATTCAGAACTCCGCCCCGCTGGGCTACGCCGCGATGGCGGTCGGGCCCGCCGGACGCAGCTGGATCATCGGCGCGCGCTCGGAAGCCGACGCCCGGCAGCAGGCGCAGCAGGAGTGCAGCCAGTTCGGCGACAATTGCCAGGCCGTCGCCTCCGGCACGGACCGCGGCTACTTCGTCGGCGGCTACTGCGGCGACACCCCCAAGGCCGCCTATTCCACGATCGATTTCCTCGACGCCCAGGACCGCTTCTACGGCTACGCGCTCGGGTCGCGTCAGGGCTTCGTCGAACAGGACGGCGACTGCCGGATCGACTGGCTGGGTCACCGCGTCATGCCGACCCTGGACGAGCGGCCGACCCTCGTCTCGGGCCGGCGATAGAGCCCGGCCGATTTGGTCGTCAGGCGCTCGTCAGCAGATCCATCAACCGGTCGAGAAACGGGGTCTGGCGCGGGATGAGCTTCACCCGCGCCCGGTCGAGATCGAACCAGTCGGCGCGGTCCACTTCCGGAAACGACCGCATCCGGCCACTGCGGGGCGGCCATTCCATGTCGAAGGTGTTGCTGCGCGCCGTCCGGGTCTCGAACGTGCCATGCACGGCGTAGGCGACCACACGCTTGCCGCCGCCCTGCCGGACTTCCCCGAGCGGCTGCAGCGTGCCGTCGACAGGGGAGCCGAGCTCTTCCTCGAACTCACGGCGGGCCGCCTCTTCCGGCTCTTCCTCCGACTGGATCTCGCCCTTCGGAATGGACCAGGCGCCGATGTCCTTGTTGCGCCAGTAGGGACCGCCGGGATGGACCAGCAGCACTTTCAGGCCGTCGCCGGAACCGCGATACATCAGGATACCGGCACTTCTCGAAGCCAAACGATCCCTCTCTGCGCGTCAGACACCGTAAACGCCGGCCATGTCATGCCCGCGGCGATCGACATGCAAAAGATCAGCCAGAATCGGCAAGGAAGGCAACCGCCTCGGCGCGGGTGCCGGCCCTCTGTCATGGGCGCGTCAATCCGGACCGGTTTCTATGAGCGCCACACGCTCATCGCCCGCCGCTCGCTGCCGGCCGAACGTCAGGAGACAGGATTGACATGATACCCGGATTTTCCACCCGGCGGCGGTTCCGCGACCTTACGGAGCGCGAGGTCCTTGCGCTTGCCATCTCCAACGAGACCGACGACAGCGAGATCTACGCCGCCTTCGCCGAGCATCTGAAGGAGGATTTTCCGGCGTCCGCGAAGATCTTCGAGGGCATGGCCGCCGAGGAGGAAGAGCACCGCCGCCGGCTGACCGACCTCTATCACGCCCGTTTCGGCCAGGCGATCCTGCCGATCCGCCGCCAGGACGTGACCGGCTTCTTCTCGCGCCGCCCGATCTGGATGATCACCAATCTCGGCATCGAACGGATCCGCAAGGAAGCGGAGATCATGGAGGTCGATGCCCGCACCTTCTATCTCGCGGCCGCGGATCGCTGCCCGGATCCCGATATCAGGAAACTGCTGTCGGAGCTGGCCCAGGCGGAAACCGAGCACGTCGGCGTCGCCCAGAAACTGACCGAGGACGCCCTGACCCCCGAAGCCCGCTCCACCGAGGACGCCGTCGCCCATCGCCGCTTCGTGCTGACCTACGTGCAGCCGGGATTGGCGGGTCTGATGGACGGGTCGGTCTCGTCGCTCGCCCCGGTCTTCGCGGCCGCCTTTGCCACCCAGGATTCCTGGAGCACCTTCCTGGTCGGTCTCGCCGCAGCCGTCGGCGCGGGCATTTCCATGGGCCTGACCGAAGCACTCTCCGACGACGGCGTCATCACCGGGCGGGGTGCGCCCACCCGCCGGGGCCTGGCCTGCGGGATCATGACCACCGTCGGCGGGCTCGGCCATGCCCTGCCCTACCTGATCCCGTCCTTCTGGACGGCCACGGCCATCGCCATCCTTGTCGTGTTCCTGGAGCTGTGGGCGATCGCCTGGATCCGCTGGAAGTACATGGACACACCCTTCCTGCGGGCCACGGTCCAGATCGTGCTCGGCGGCGCGCTGGTATTCGCCGCCGGCATTCTCATAGGCAACGCCTGACCGGAGAGCGAGCAAGGCCTCAGCCGAGCGACCGGGTGTCGGCTTCGGCCGAAGCTGCCGCCGCCCTGCGCGCCGGCAGGATTTCGGTCGCGACGAGCACCGAAAGGGCGACCAGCGGCAGCGCACCGCCGATCGCCATGGCCAGCGTCCAGCCGCCCATCGCATAGGCGCCGCCCCCGATCGCGGCGAACAGCGCCCCGCTCAGGAAGAACGCCGTCATGTAGAGGCCGTTCAGACGGCCGCGCAGTTCCGGCGCCAGCGAAAAGACCGACCGTTGGCCCAGCACCATGACGCCCGTCGCACCGGCATCCAGCAGGATCGCCGCAAGGACGAGCAGGGCAAGGCCCGAGGTTGTTCCGTTCGCCGCAACAAGCGCAAGAAGACATGCCAGTGCCCCGGTGCCCGCGGCAACCACGGTGGCCGATCGGATCCAGCCCCGGTCCGCGACGCGGCCGGCGATGGGCGCCGCAATCGCTCCCGCCACGCCGGCGAGCGCGAACAGCGCGATCCCGCCCTGGCTGAGATGAAACATCTCGGTGAGCAGCAGCGGCGCCGTCGTCCAGAACAGCGTGAAGGAGCCGAACATGCAGGCCTGATAGCAGGCGCGGCGCTGCAGCGTCGGCGTTCTGAGCGCGAGCCCCGCCATCGAGGCGATCAGGTCCCGGTAGCGCATGCGGGTCTGCGGCCGGCGCGGCGGCAGCACCAGCGCGAGAACGACCACCAGGATCGTCAGCAGGCCGGCGGATATAATGAAGATCGCGTGCCACGAGAAGAGCTCGGTGGCGAAGCTCGCCGCCGGCCGGGACAGCATGATGCCGAGCATCAGCCCGCTCATGATGTTGCCGACCACCTGTCCCTGGCGGCGGGCCGGGGCGAGATGCGCGGTATAGGGCACGATCACCTGGACCGCCACCGATGCAATGCCGATCAGCCAGGCCGACAGCAGGAAGGCCGCCGCCGTCGTCGACAACGCGGCCCCGATGAGCGACAGGATCGAGAGGCCGAGCAGGCCGATCACGAGCCTGCGGTTCTCCACCAGATCGGCGACCGGCACCACGAAGAAGAGTCCGACGCCGTAGCCGATCTGGAAGACGGAGACGATCAGGCCGGCAAGCGCGTCCGGCATGTCCAGGGCCGTGCCGATGACGCCGACAAGCGGCTGGGCGTAGTAGATGTTCGCAGCTCCAAGCCCGCAGGTGAGCGCGAGCAGGAACGTGAGCCAGCCGGGAAAGCGGTCGGCGTCTGGGGACATGGCGGCAGGGGACAACGAGCAGCTCCGGTTGGATGCGGCCGCCTTTGCAGCGGCCGCTCGGCGATCAGGCGAGTGTCTTCATTGCCTGCACGACGCAGGCCATCATGTCCGGCCGGCTTCTGCCGGTCTTGCCCACGACCCGGAACCCCTGCACCACGCACAGCAGCGTCAGCGCCGCGGCGTCCGGATCCAGCTCCGCGGGGATCGAGCCGTCGGTCTGGCCGAGGCGGATCTCATCCCGCAGCATCGCCTCCAGACGCCCCATCGCCGCGGCGATCTTTTCGGCCATCTCCGCATCGCAGACGGCCAGATCGAGCGCGCTGCGGGTCACCAGGCACCCGGCTCGGCCCTCCGGCGCCTGGGCCTTTTCGGCGTACGCGGTCAGGACGGTGCGCACCCGCTCCAGGCCATTGAGCCGGTCGTCCAGCCGGGCGCGCAGCTCGGCATGGCTTAGCCCGGCGTAGCGATCGAACGCCGCGAGGAAGACGGCGCGCTTGTCGGGAAACGCCTTGTAGACGCTTCCGGGCGTGAGCTTCATCGCGGCGCACAGCTGCGCCAGCGACGCGCCTTCGTAGCCGCGCGCCTGAAAGACGGGGATCGCGGCGTCGAGAGCGGCGTCGATGTCGAACTCGCGCGGCCGGCCACGCGACCGCCTGTGGGTAGCAGGCGCAGTGATCATGCCTGCGGTCAATTAGAGAACGATCGTTTCCAAATCAATCAAAAAAGTCTTCGCCCAGCGTGGTCCACTCACCTTCAGGGATCAGGCTTGGCGCCATTTGCCGTCGTCGGAGAGACCATCGACGTGGTGGGTGTCGCGCAGCTCGGCCACGCTCTCGGCTTCCACGTGGAAATAGCGCGCGATCTGCACGTCGGTCAGCCCCATGTCCTTGAGTGCCCGCAGATAGGGGGCCGCAATCGGCCACTCCGCAGCGGCCCCGGGGACGGCAACCTGTTCACTCGTTTCGCCCATTTCGTCGCTCCCACTCACGCTTCCGGACGGCTTTGTCCGGTCCTCCACACTGCGGATCCGCCCCCCTTGCACCGGCAAGGGCAAGCGCCCCGTCTGTCACGTATCGATATACGAAACGATCACGGCGGTTTTTTGATCCCTGCCACCCATGCGTGCTGCGACGCACCATCGGGCGGCCCCGCTCAGACGAAGGCGATCAGACGTCCGCATGCGAGCGCCGCGATCCAGAACCCCAGGGAAAGCACGGCGTGCGCCTTCAGTGCTGCGCTTTTTCCCTGGTCGAGAAGCGCTCCGTGGCGCGCGTGGGCGACCAGAGCGGACACCGTCGCGATCGCCACGAGGCCTATCTTGAGTTGAAAGACCCGGAGGTCCGCATAGTGCGTGGCGCGGACGGAAAACAGGAGCCCGCCGGTGATCAGAGCGAGGCCCAGCCCCACCGCCGCGAGCGGCGCGAGAACGCGGACCAGATCGTTCCGACGCACCGAAGGCCACGCCCCGAGGAGCTTCAGGTCCAACGGCACCACCGAGCCGATCAGAAGCGCGATTGAGAAGATGTGCCCGGCATTCAGCGCCGCATAGCTCCACCGGGCCGAGCGGAAGAACGCCGCGACCGACGTGGCCTGCAGCTCGGCCAGCAGCGCCGCCATCCGAAGGCTCAGTCCCGGCCGGGGTAAAGTTCGTATTCCCGATCGCCGAGATAGAGGCGCTCGACCTTCAGCCGCCGTTCGGAAATGTCGGCCGACGGCTCGCCGATCGCACGGATTTCCACGCCTTCGGCCAGATCGCCTTCCGTCAGACCGGCGCGATCGTTGCGCCAGGGCTGGCCCACCTCCACGGTCCAGGTCTCACCCTCGACGTCGACCTCCAGGATGCCGTGCGGATTGCCGAGACGGGTGGCGACGATGACCCCTGTGAGCTCGACGTTGTCGCCGGTGGTCCAGCTCCAGCCGTGATGGGCGGCCGCCGGAACGGCGGCGGCGATCATCCAGAAGCCGGTGAGCAAAGCTGTCAGACTGCGTTTCATGCTCGGATCCCTTCCCGAAGTGTGAAGCCCCGGCCGCGCATATCGATATCAGCTGCTTGCCTCATCGACACCTCACAGGTCCTTGTGAAGCGGCACCCTCACGGCTCACGGTCGGATGCGCCCGACGACCGCGACCCCCTCGTTGGCCGGCTCGATCACCACGACCTCGCCTTCCCGAGGGAAAACGCCGGTCAGCGCCGTGACGTTCACCTGATGGGTGACGAGAACCAGCGCCCCGGGTCCGTCCCAGCCCGCCACGATCTCCCGGGTCGCCCGGGTCTGGGCGTCGGAGCGGCTGCGGTTCTGAAAGAACGAATCGAGCGCCGGCTCGGGCGCAGCGGCGTCCGGGAAGGCCAGTTCCGCCGTATCGCGGGCCCGACACCAGCGCGAATGAAGCGCGGCGCCCACATCGACGCCTTCCTCCCGGAACCGGTCGCCGAGCCGGCGCGACTGGTCCCGGCCGGTTTGCGACAGGTTCCTCTGGGTCGTGCAGTCGCCGAGCCGGAAGTTCGACGGGTCGCCGGTTCCCGGTGCCCGCGCGTGCCGGATGATGGCGACGCCGCCGTTCCGCAGCGCCTCCCAGGCCGCCTCCTCGTTGGCCTGGACGCCGCCTGGCCAGGCGGCCATGCCGGTGACGAGCACGAATGCGGCGAGAACTCTCAGCATGATACCCCTCCTGAAGCAGATCCCGGTCGGACCGGTTCGGCCGGACCGGAACGTGCCTGCTCGATTCATGCGCTCCGGAACCGTTTCCGGGTACTCCGACGCCTCAACAGGTGGGCCAACGGCCCCTGCGCGCCGCTTTCGTCCCGGTGCGCCCGCGTGATAGGTTCTTTGACCAGTACGGGTGAAGGCGCGTGACGGATCGCCTTTACGGGGAGATCGACGTCGCCGGGAAATCCGTCGGCACCCGCGTGCCAGCGCTGTCGGCGTGATGAGTGCTGGTATCGGTCGGGTCTTCGCGGCACAATGCGGCCCGCGCGGATCCTCGCCGGTCCCGCCCCGTCCCTTGCGTGAATCGGCCACCTGCCAATCCGTTTTTTCCGGACAAGCCCCGCCAAAGCCTCCCGGGCGAGACTGGTCCGCCGATCGTCAGCCAACCGAGCGACCATGACCGAACAGACCCATGAGACCGGCCTTGCGAGCGAAGGCACGCATGCCGAAGACACCCCGCACCGCCGGGCGACCGACGATCCGAGCCGTGCGGACTATTGGCGCGAGCGGATCCTCGCCAAGCTCGTTTACCAGGTGGGCAAGGATCCCGAGCACGCCGAGCCTCACGACTGGTATGTCGCCACCGCGCTCGCGGTCCGCGACCGCATCGTCGACCACTGGATCCCGGCGACGCGGGCGACCTATGCCAAGCCGGTGAAGCGGGTCTACTACCTGTCGCTGGAATTCCTGATCGGCCGCCAGCTCCGGGACACCGCCTACAATCTGGGCTATGTCGACGCCGTCGCCGCCGCGCTGGAAGGGCTCGGCACCGATTTCGAGACGGTGCGCAATCTCGAACCGGACGCGGCGCTGGGCAACGGCGGTCTCGGCCGCTTGGCCGCCTGCTTCATCGAGACCATGGCGTCCCTCGGCATCGCCGGCTACGGCTACGGCATCCGCTACGATCACGGCCTCTTTCGCCAGGCGCTGCCAGACGGCATGCAGCGCGAGCTTCCCGAAGACTGGCTGGCCTACGGCTCGCCCTGGGAGTTCCGCCGCCCCGAAGCCCGCTACGACATCGGCTTCGGCGGCTCGGTCGCGGCCAGTCACGACGCCCACCACCTGGGCGCGCGGGAATGGAAGCCGGCGGAAACCGTGCTTGCGATCGCCTACGACAATCCGGTGGTCGGCTGGCGCGGCCGCTATGTCTCCACGCTGCGGCTCTGGTCGGCGCGCTCCAAGGACCCGATCAGCCTGGAGGACTTCAACCGCGGCGACCATGTCGGCGCGCTTGCCGACCGCGCCAAGGCGGAGGCGATCTCCAAGGTCCTCTACCCGTCCGATTCCACCGATGCCGGCCAGGAGCTGCGGCTGCGCCAGGAGTACTTCTTCACCTCCGCCTCCCTGCAGGACATGATCCGCCGCCACACGGTGAACGAAGGCTACAGCGTCTACGATCTGCCTGACCACGTGTCCGTGCAGCTCAATGACACCCATCCGGCCATCGCCGTGCCGGAACTGATGCGGCTTCTGGTCGACGTCTACGAGGTGCCGTGGGCGGACGCCTGGGACATTACCCGGAACACGCTGTCCTACACCAACCATACCCTGCTGCCCGAGGCGCTGGAGACGTGGCCGGTGCCGCTGATGGAGCGGCTGCTGCCGCGGCACATGCAGATCATCTACCTGATCAACGCCTTCGAGCTGGACCGGGTGCGCGACGAATTCGGCGACGACGGTGCGCTCCTGTCCGAAATCTCGCTGATCGGCGAGGATCACGGACGGTCGGTGCGGATGGGCAACCTCGCCTTCATCGGCTCGCACCGGATCAATGGGGTGTCGGCGCTCCACACCGATCTGGTGCGGGAAACCGTCTTCAGCGGCCTGAACAAGGTCCACCCCGGCCGCATCGTCAACAAGACCAACGGCATCACCTTCCGCCGCTGGCTGTTCCAGGCGAATCCCGGCCTGACCAGCCTGATCCGCGAGGCCATCGGCGACGCGTTCCTGGACGACCACGAGGCACTGTCCGCGCTGACCCCCTTCGCCGACGACCCGGCCTTCCGCGAGAAGATCGCCGCCGTCCGCCGCCAGAACAAGGTCGCGCTTGCCGGCCTGGTGAAGCAGCGCGTCGGCCTGACCCTGGATCCGGACGCGCTGTTCGACGTCCACATCAAGCGCATCCACGAATACAAGCGGCAGCTGCTCAACATTCTCGACGCGGTGGCGCTCTACGACGCCATCCGATCCAACCCGATGCACGACTGGCGTCCCCGGGTGAAGATCTTCGCCGGCAAGGCGGCTGCGAGCTACGCCACCGCGAAGCTGATCATCAAGCTCTCCTGCGATGTGGCGAAGATGATCAATTCGGACCCGACCGTGCGCGGCTTCCTGAAGATCGTCTTCCTCGAGAACTACAATGTCAGCCTGGCGGAGACGCTCATCCCGGCCACCGACCTGTCGGAACAGATCTCCACGGCCGGCATGGAAGCCTCCGGCACCGGCAACATGAAGTTCGGCCTCAACGGCGCCCTCACCATCGGCACCCTCGACGGCGCCAACGTGGAGATGCGCGACCATGTCGGCGAGGACAACATCTACATCTTCGGGATGACCGCCGAGCAGGTCGCCGAGCGGCGCAGCCAGGGCCTGGACATGCAGGAGACCATCCACGCCTCCCGTCATCTGTCGGAAGCCCTCGACCAGATCGCCACCGGCGTGTTCTCCCCGGACCAGCCGGACCGCTACAGCGAGCTTGTCAACACATTGACACACCATGACTATTTCATGGTCACGGCGGACTTTGAGGCCTATCGGGCGATGCAGGTCCATGTCGGCAACGAGTGGAAGGACAAGGACACGTGGTGGCGCAAGTCGGTGCTCAACACCGCGCGGATGGGGTGGTTTTCCGCCGACCGCGCGATTCGCGAGTACGCCGACGGCATTTGGCACGCCAAGCCGGTGGACAGGGACTGACGCGAGGCCATATTGGGCGCGGGGGCAAGCGGCCGGACGGCGCGTTCGCCCCTCCGCCCGGACCGTCCCGTTTCATGAGTTCGTGAGCCTGCCATGCCTCTCTCGTCGACCGATATCGAGGCGATCGTCACCGGCCGGCATGGGGACCCGTTTTCCGTGCTCGGCGCCCACCGGGAAGACGGCCGGTGGACCATCCGCGCCTTTCTGCCGGACGCCAGGCGGGTCGTCGCGGTGTCGGCCACCGACAATCGGGAACTCGGCGAGCTGGAGCGGATCCACCCGGCCGGGTTCTACGCCGGCCCCATCCCGAACCGGGAAGACCGGCCGCGCTACCGGCTGAAGGCCAGCGACGCGACCGCCACCTGGAAATTCTTCGACCCCTACGCCTTCGCGCCCGTCCTCGGCCCCCTCGACGACTGGTTCTTCGCCCAGGGCGCGCACCACCGCCTTTATGACCGCCTCGGCGCCCATCCCATGGAGCACGAGGGCGTGCCGGGCACCCATTTCGCCGTCTGGGCTCCCAATGCGAGCCGCGTCTCTGTGGTCGGCGATTTCAACAATTGGGACGGCCGCCGCCACCCCATGCGCAAGCGCGTCGACACCGGCGTCTGGGAGATCTTCCTGCCCCGGATCGGCGAGGGCACCCTCTACAAGTACGAGATCCTGTCCCGTGACGGCACGTTGCTGCCGCTCAAGTCCGATCCGGTCGGTTTCGCCGGCGAACTGAGGCCGGCAACAGCCTCGCGCGTCATCCGCACCGACCGCTTCGAATGGACGGACGACGACTGGATGGCCGCCCGGGCCGGCCGCGATCCGCGCCGCAGCCCGATGGCGATCTACGAAGTGCACCTCGGCTCCTGGCAGCGTGGCCCGGATGGCCGCTACCTGACCTATGACGAGATCGCCGATGCGCTGGTCCCGTACGTCAGCGCCCTGGGCTTCTCACATGTGGAGTTCCTGCCCGTCACCGAGCATCCGCTCGACGCCTCCTGGGGCTATCAGCCGATCGGCCTCTATGCGCCGACCGTGCGGCACGGCGATCCGGCCGGCTTCGCCCGTCTGGTCGACCGGCTCCACGGCGCCGGCATCGGCGTGCTCCTCGACTGGGTGCCGGCCCACTTCCCCTCCGACGAGCACGGCCTCGCCTTCTTCGACGGCGGGCCGCTCTACGAGGATGCGGATCCGCTGCGCGGCCGCCACCCGCAATGGGGAACGGCGGTCTACGATTTCGGCCGCGTCGAGGTCGCGAACTTCCTGATCGGCTCGGCCCTCTACTGGCTGGAGCGCTTTCATGTCGACGGGCTCCGCGTCGATGCCGTCGCCTCCATGCTCTATCTCGACTACGGCCGGGAAGGCGGGGAGTGGCGGCCCAACGCCCACGGCGGCAACGAGAACCTGGAGGCGGTCGCCTTCCTGAGGCGGCTCAACGAAATCGTCTACGAGACCGTCCCGGGCGCGGTCGTCATCGCCGAGGAGTCCACCGCCTGGCCCGGCGTATCCCAGCCGACCTATTCCGGCGGCCTCGGGTTCGGCTTCAAGTGGAACATGGGCTGGATGCACGACACCCTCGCCTATTTCCGGCGCGAGACCGCCCACCGGCGTCATCACCACAACGAGATCACGTTCGGCCTGCTCTACGCCTTCTCGGAGAATTTCGTCCTGCCGATCTCCCATGACGAGGTCGTGCACGGCAAAGGCACCCTCTACACCCGCATGGCCGGCGACGACTGGCAGAAGCGCGCCAACGTGCGGGCCTTTCTGGCCGCCCAGTGGGCCTATCCCGGCAAGAAGCTCCTGTTCATGGGGCAGGAATTCGCCCAGGTCCGCGAGTGGGCCTTCGACCGGGCGCTCGACTGGCACCTGCTCGACGATCCGCGCCATGCCGGCATCCGCGACCTCGTCGCCGACCTCAACAGGCTCTACGCGGATGTCCCCGCGCTTCACGTCCGCGACAACGAGGCGGAGGGCTTCGGCTGGGCGATCGTGGACGATGCCGACCGCTCGATCTTTGCCTGGCTCAGGTTCGGTGCGCCCGACGACGCCCCGGTGCTCGTCGTGGCGAACCTGACCGAAACGCCGCACTCGGACGTGGCCGTGCCGGTGCCGCGCGCCGGCCGCTGGCGCGAGGTCCTCAACACCGACGCGGAGCATTATGGCGGCTCCGGCTGGGGCAACATGGGCGGCGTCACGACGCGCAACGACAGCGACGGCCGTCCGGTGGCCTGGGTCACGTGCCCGCCCCTTGCGACGGTGTGGCTGGCGTGGGAGGAAGCCTAGGGCGTTTCCCGTTCGACCGGGTCGACACGACCGGGACGGAAAGACGCAAGCATCTGACTCGGAAGCGGATTTCCGATCGGAAGCAGACACGATAGGAGCGGTGCATGTCCGGTCTCAAAGGCAATTCCCCCCTTGCCCGCTCCGCCATGGCCTATGTGCTTGCCGGCGGCCGCGGCAGCCGGCTTCTGGAACTGACCGACCGGCGCGCCAAGCCCGCCGTCTATTTCGGCGGCAAGACCCGCATCATCGACTTCGCGCTCTCCAACGCGCTGAACTCGGGCGTGCGCCGCATCGCGGTGGCGACCCAGTACAAGGCCCACAGCCTGATCCGCCATCTCAACCGCGGCTGGACCTTCCTGCGCCCGGAACGCAACGAAGGCTTCGACATCCTGCCGGCGAGCCAGCGCGTTTCGGAAGACCGCTGGTATGCGGGCACCGCCGACGCCGTCTACCAGAACCTCGACATCGTCGAGGGCTACGCGCCGGACTATCTGATCATCCTGGCGGGCGACCACATCTACAAGATGGACTACGAGGTCATGCTCGCCCAGCACGTGGCCAGCGGTGCGGACGCCACCGTCGCCTGCGTGGAGATCGATTCCGCGCAAGGGTCCGCCTTCGGCATCATGCATGTCGACGAGGCCGACCGGATCGTGTCCTTCGTGGAGAAGCCGAAGACGGCTCCTGAGATCCCGGGCCAGCCGGGACGCTCGCTCGCCTCGATGGGCATCTACGTGTTCGAGCGCAAGCTCCTGTTCGAGCTCTTGCGCGAAGACGCCGCCGACCCCGCCTCCAGCCACGACTTCGGCAAGGACGTCATCCCGAAGCTGGTCGCCGCCGGCAACACCTGGGCGCACCGGTTCGAGGCGAGCTGCGTGCGTTCCGGCGCGGAACGCTCCGCCTACTGGCGCGATGTCGGCACCATCGACGCCTACTGGGAAGCCAACATCGACCTCACCGAGATCGTGCCGGAACTCGACCTGTTCGACCGGGACTGGCCGATCTGGACCTATTCGGAGCTGACCCCGCCGGCCAAGTTCGTCCACGACAGCGGCGCGCGTCGGGGCCAGGCGATCTCCTCCCTCGTCGCCGGCGGCTGCATCGTGTCCGGCGGCTCCGTGCAGCGCTCCCTGCTTTCCTCCAACGTCCACGTCCACTCCTTCGCGGACGTGTCCTTCTCCGTCGTCCTGCCGGAAGTGGACATCGGCGAAGGCGCCCGCATCGACCGCGCCGTCATCGACCGCGGCGTGAAGATCCCGGACGGGCTCGTCGTTGGCGAGGATCCGGAGGAGGACGCCCGCCGGTTCCGCCGCACAGACCGCGGCATCTGCCTCATCACCCAGGCGATGCTGGATGCGCTCGACTAAAGCATGTCCAGGCCAAGTGGACACCGGTTGGCCGTCCGGACCTGCGTCAAAACGAAGGATTGGAACCGACAGGCAATTCCGTGAAACGCTGACAGGCTCCAGCCCCCGCCGTCTGCGGCCGGATCGCCGCCCGCCGTTCCGGCTCCGTTAACTCCCCCGGTGCATTGTCGCCCGCACCTGCGAGATCGGCCCAGTTGATGACCCCGCTTTCGATCCTCTCCGTCACGTCCGAGATGTTTCCGCTGATCAAGACGGGCGGGCTGGCCGACGTCGCCGGCGCCCTGCCGGCCGCCCTCAGGGCCGAGGGCGTGACGGTCCACACGCTGCTGCCCGGCTATCCGGCGGTGAAGCGGGCGCTCACCTCGGCCCAGACGGTCCTCGACCTGTCGGCGCCGTTCGGGCGGGAGGCGCGGATCCTGGCCGGCACGGCCGGCGGCCTCAGCCTGTTCGTGCTCGACGCGCCCGACCTGTTCGACCGGCCGGGCACCCCTTATGCCGGCCCCGACGGCGCCGACTGGCCCGACAACGGCCTGCGCTTCGGCACCTTCTGCCGGGCGGCGGCCGAACTCGCCGGCGGCGCGGTGGAGGGCTTCCGCCCCGACCTGGTGCACTGCCACGACTGGCAGGCCGGTCTGGTCCCCGCCTATCTGCGCTATGGCGAGCGTGGCGGTCCGCCGAGCATCATGACGATCCACAACATCGCCTTCCAGGGCCAGATGCCGCCGGACATCCTGCCCTGGCTCGGCCTGCCGACCCGCGCCTACAGCGTCGAGGGCATCGAGTATTTCGGCCGCATCGGCTTCCTGAAGGCTTCGATCCGCCTCGCCGACCGGGTCACCACCGTGTCGCCCAGCTATGCCCGCGAGATCCGCTGGCCCGAGTTCGGCATGGGGCTGGAAGGCCTGATCCGCGCCCGCGGACAGGACGTGGTCGGCATCCTGAACGGCATCGACACCGGCGTCTGGGATCCCGCCGCCGACACCGCCATCGCCTCCGGCTTCGATCCCGTCACGCTCTACAAGCGCAAGCCGAACAAGCCGGCCGTGCTGTCCCGCTTCGGCCTCGATCCGGCCAGCGAGCGGCCGCTGCTCGGGGTGGTGAGCCGGCTCACCTGGCAGAAGGGCATCGATCTCCTGGTCGAGGCGCTGCCCACCGTCCTCGGCCTCGACTGCGATCTCGTGGTCCTCGGCGCCGGCGACGCCACGCTGCAGGAGGCGCTCTCCGCCGCCGCCACCCGCCATCCCGACCGGATCGGCGTGGAGATCGGCTACGACGAGGCGCTTGCCCATCAGATCCAGGCGGGCGCCGACGCGATCCTGGTCCCCTCCCGGTTCGAGCCGTGCGGACTGACCCAGCTCTGTGCGCTCCGCTATGGCGCGATCCCCGTCGCCGGCCGGGTCGGCGGTCTCGCGGATACGATCATCGACACCAACGAGATGGCCAAGGTCGCCGGCGTCGGCACCGGCGTCCTGTTCTCCCCCGTCACCAAGGACACCCTCGACCAGGCGCTGGTGCGCACCGCGGAACTCTACCGCGACCCGCAGGTCTGGCGCCGCATCCAGTCGAACGCCATGCGCACCGACGTGAGCTGGGCCGGTCCCGCCGCCGCCTATGCCGGCCTCTACCGGTCGCTGGCCCGCCAGACCCGGGCGGCTGTCCGATGAGCGCGCCTCCCGTCCTGGCCGGGCGACCCGAACCTCTCGGGGTCACCGTCGAGGCCGACGGTCTCAACGTCGCCGTCGTGGCTCCCGATGCCGACGCGATCGAAATCGTGCTGTTCGACGAGACCGGGTCCCGCGCGACAGCCACCGTCATTTTGCCCGCGCGCACCGGGGCCGTTCACCACGGCTTCCTGAAGGGGCCCGGCGAGGGACAGCGTTACGGACTGCGCGCCCACGGCCCCTACGATCCCGCCAGCGGCCTGCGCTTCAATCCGGCGAAGCTGCTGGTCGACCCTTACGCCCGGGCCCTCGACCGGCCGTTCCGCCACGATCCGCTCCTGCGCGGCTCCCGGGACGACGGAAGCCCGGAGCCGACCGACACCGCCGATCTGGTGCCCAAGGCGATCGCCACCGCCGGCCACCGGATCGCGCCCCGGCCCTTCCAGCGGCCGCGCACCGACCGGCCGCCCCTCGTCTACGAGCTGAACGTGCGCGGCTTCACCCGCCTTCATCCGGACATACCGGAAGAGATCCGCGGCACCTTCGCAGCCCTCGGCGAGAAGGCCGTCACCGACCATCTCGTCGACCTCGGCGTCACAATGGTCGAACTGATGCCGGTCATGGCCTGGATCGACGAGCGGCACCTGCCGGAGCTCGGCCTCGCCAACGCCTGGGGCTACAACACCATGGCGTTCATGGCACCGGATCCGCGCCTCGCCCCGGGCGGCATCGAGGAGGTCCGCACCGCCGTCGCCGCCCTCCATGCCGCCGGGCTGGAGGTGATCCTCGACATCGTCCTCAACCACACCGGCGAAAGCGACGAGCTGGGCGCCACCCTCTCCTTCCGCGGCCTCGACAACGCCGGCTACTACCGGCTGCGCCCGGACGACCCGTCGCTCTACGTGAACGACACCGGCTGCGGCAACACGCTGGCCCTCGACCGCCCGCACGTGCTGCGGCTCGCCATGGACACCATGCGCTACTGGGCCCAGGCCGCCGGCATCGACGGGTTCCGCTTCGATCTGGCCACTACCCTCGGGCGCACCGGCACCGGCTTCGATCCCGCCGCACCCCTGTTCCAGTCGATCGAGCAGGACCCGGTGCTGCGCACGCTCCGGATGATCGCGGAGCCCTGGGACGTGGGGCCGGGCGGCCATTGTCTCGGCCAGATGCCGCCGCGCTGGTCGGAGTGGAGCGACCGCTACCGCGACACCGTCCGGAAGTTCTGGCGCGGCGTGGAGCCGGCCGCAGGTGCGCTCGCCTCCAGCCTGACCGGCTCGGCGGAGATCTTCGCGCACGCCCACCGCCGGCCTTCTGCGAGCGTCAATTTCGTCGCCGCCCACGACGGCTTTCCGCTGGCCGACATCGTCGCCTACACCCACAAGCACAACGAGGCCAACGGCGAGTGGAACCGGGACGGGCACGACGACAACCAGTCCTGGAACAATGGCGTCGAAGGCCCGACCGACGAGCCCGCGGTCAACGCGGCACGGCGACGTGATGCGGCCAACCTTCTGGTCACCCTGTTCGCCTCACGCGGGCTGCCGATGCTGTCCATGGGCGACGAACTCGGCCGCACCCAGGGCGGCAACAACAACGCCTACGCCCAGGACAACGAAACCACCTGGGTCGACTGGGCGAGCGCCGACACCGACCGGATCGCCCTGGTCCGCCATCTCTCCGAGCTGCGCCGGCGCCATCCGGCCCTTCGCCTCGATGCCTATCTGACCGGCGCGCCGATCGATGCGCGCGGCATTCCAGACGTGGAATGGCGCCGGGCGGACGGCAACGCGATGACGCCGGCCGACTGGGACGACCCCGACCGCCGGGATCTGGTGATGGCCGCCTATGCCGGCGGTCCGGCCGGCGACCGGGTCGTGCTGGCGCTCAACGCCGGATCCGCGCCGCTCGATGTCGTGCTGCCGAGCCCGCGCGACGGTCATGGCTGGCGCCTTGCCCTCGACACCGGCGCGGCGGATATGACGGCCGTCCGTCCGGTCGAGGGTCTGCACCTTGCGATCGCGCCGCGATCGGCCGCACTGGTGGAGGAGATCCCCGGAGGTTCGGGACCCGGCGGCCCGTCGCGCACGCCATCGGCCGAAACCGCGCCGACGCCCCCGCCTGTCTCGGCCCCCGACGGCGCAGAGAGCCTCGACCGGCTCGCCGAGGCCGCCGGCATCGCGCCGGAATGGTGGGAGGTGGACGGTCACCGCCATGAAGTGTCGCCGGACACGAAGCGGGCCCTGCTTGCCGCCATGGGGCTCCCCGCTGAGACCGCCTCCGACGTCCGGGCCGGTCTCACCGCCCTGTCGGACGAAACCGCGCGCCGTCCCGCTCCCGGGTTCACGGCGGCGCGGGCCGGCGCTCCCGTTTCCCTCGCCCTGCCGCTCGATCCCGAAGGACGGCGCCCCCGCGCCCTGCACATCCGCTTCGCCGGTGGCCAGGAGCGGACGGTCATGATCCCGGCCGACACGGCCGAGGATGAGATCGCCGCCCCGGACGGACGGACGGTACGCCGCCTCAGGATGGACCTGCCGCCGCTGCCGCTCGGCGACCATCGGATCACGCGCGACGACGTCGAGGGCGCCGACGGCACCGGCCGGATCATCGTCGCCCCGGCCGCCTGCTACCGGCCGCCTGCGCTGGAGCGCCCCTGCTTCGGCATCCAGGCAAACCTCTACGGGCTGCGGCGTGACGGCGACGCGGGGATGGGGGACTTCACGACGCTCGGCGAACTCGCGGAGAGCGCCGGCGAGGCCGGCGCGGCCACCGTCGGCATCAACCCGGTGCACATGCTGTTTTCCACCGACCGCGAGCGGGCGAGCCCCTACCACCCGTCCGACCGGCGGTTCCTGGATCCGATCTATATCGACCTCGGCCAGGTGGCCGGAGCCGCCGACCTTCGCGAGCCGGAAGTCTCCGAGGCCGGCACCATCGACTATTCAGGGGTCTGGCGCGTCAAGCGCGCCGCGCTGGAAAGCGCCTTCGAGCGGTTCCGCAGGCTGACCTCCGACCATCCCGACCGGCGCGCCTTCGAGACCTTCCTGACCGGCCGCGGCCGGCCGCTGATCCTGTTCGCCACCTTCCAGCTTCTGGCCGAGGAATGGCCGGAGCGGCCCTGGCCCGTCTGGCCCGACCGGTTCCGGCGGCCCGACGCCCCTGGCATCCGGGAGATCCAGGCCCAGCGCCCGGGCGACATCCTGTTTCACTGCTGGCTGCAATGGCTCGCCGACCGCCAGTTGCGGGCCGCCGCCGACCGGGCGTCCGAAACCGGTCTCGGCCTCGGCCTCTACCGCGATCTGGCCGTCGGCAGCGCGCCGGACGGCGCCGAGGCCTGGGCCGATCAGGACCTTCTGGCAGCCGGGGTTTCGGTCGGTGCCCCGCCCGATCCGTTCAGCGCCGACGGCCAGGTCTGGAACGTGCGGCCGCCGATCCCGCACCGGATGGAAGCCCGCGGCTACCGCCCCTTCTCCTCCCTGCTGGCCGCCAACATGCGCCACGCCGGACTGCTGCGGATCGACCACGCCATGGCCATGACGCGCCTGTTCTGGGTGCCCGACGGCGCGAGCGGCCGCGAAGGCGCCTACGTGCGCCAGAACCTGGACGCCCATCTCGCCGCCCTGTCGCTGGTCAGCCACGGCCATCGCTGCGGGGTGGTGGGCGAGGATCTGGGGACGGTGCCGGAAGGGTTCGCGGAGCGGCTCGGCGCCGCCGATATCCTGTCGACCCGGGTGCTTCTGTTCGAACGCGACGGAGTGCGCTTCAGGCCGCCGGCGTCCTACCCGCAAGGGGCGGCCACCTGTGCCGCGACCCATGACCTGCCGCCGATCGCGGGCTGGTGGCTCGGCCGCGACATCGAGATCGACGTCCATATCGGCCGCGCCGCCGCGGAGGACGACGCCCGCTTCGAGGCCCGCCGGGCGGACCGCGCTGCCCTGCTCGACGCTCTGGCCGACGCCGGCATCGACGTGTCGGCGCTTCCGCCGGCCGCCGACGACGATCCGTCCCAGGCGGCCCTGACCGCGCTGGTCGACGCCGTGCATGCCTTCCTGGCGAAGACGCCCTCGAAGCTCGTGCTGCTGCAGGTCGCCGACCTTCTCGCCGAAACGGCACCGGTCAACGTGCCCGGCACCGATCGGGAATGGCCGAACTGGCGGCTGAGGCTCGGCGAGGAGCTCACGAGGGACGATCTGGCCGCGCGCCTCGGCGCGGCCTTCACCGCGCGCGGAGCGGTCCCCGCCGGGGCGTGATCACTTCATCGACTGAAGGATCGACACGTAGTTGGCGACGGCCGCGCCGCCCATGTTGAAGATGCCGGCCATCTCGGCGCCCTTCACCTGCATGTCGCCCGCCTCTCCGGCGAGCTGCATGGCCGAGACCACGTGCATCGACACGCCCGTCGCCCCGATCGGATGGCCCTTGGCCTTGAGGCCGCCCGACGGGTTCACCGGCAGACGACCGTCCATGTAGGTCGTGCCTTCCTCCAGAACGCGGGCGCCCTGCCCCTCCGGTGCAAGTCCCATCGCCTCGTACTCGATCAGCTCGGCGATGGTGAAGCAGTCGTGGGTTTCCACGAACGACAGGTCGTCCAGGCTGAGATTGGCGGTCTCAAGCGCCCGCCGCCAGGCCTCGGCGCAGCCTTCGAACTTGACGATGTCGCGCTTCGACATGGGCAGGAAATCCTGCACGTGGGCGCCGCCGCGGAAGGCGACCGCCTTCTTCATGCCGAGCGCCGTGGTGGAATCGGCCAGCACCAGCGCCGCCGCGCCGTCGGACACCAGCGAGCAGTCGGTCCGCTTCAGCGGTCCGGCCACGAACGGATTCTTGTCGCTCTCGGCCCGGCAGAACTCGTAGCCCAGATCCTTGCGCATCTGCGCGAACGGGTTGGCGACGCCGTTCTTGTGGTTCTTCGCGGCGATCCTCGCCAGCGCGTCGGACTGGTCGCCGTGGCGCTGGAAATAGAGGTCGGCGATCTTGCCGAACACGCCCGCGAACCCGGCCGGGGTATCGCCGTCCTCCGGCAGATAGGACGCTTTCAGAAGGTTCTGGCCGATCTCGGGGCCCGGCGTCTTCGTCATCTGCTCGACGCCGACCACCAGGACGACGCGGGCGGACTTCGCGGCAATCGACTTCAGCCCCTGATGCACCGCGCCGGAGCCCGTGGCGCAGGCGTTCTCGACGCGCGTCGTCGGCTTGAAGCGGAGATCGGGATCGGCCTGCAGCACCAGCGATGCCGTGAAGTCCTGAGGCGAGAAGCCGGCATTGAAATGGCCGAGAACGATCTCGTCCACGTCCTTCGCCTCGATCCCGGCATCGGCCATCGCCTCGGTGGCGACCTTCACCACCAGGCTTTCGACGGTCTCGTCCTCGAGCTTGCCGAACTTGGAGTGGGCCCATCCCACCATCGCTGCGCACATCTGGCGGCTCCTCGCATTGTTGTTGACCGGCGCTGGAGCGCCGTTCTCGCCCCTCAACATGGGACGGATCACTGCGGTGCGCAATCGCGCGCCCGCGGGAGTGCTTGCGCGCCCGCGTATCCGGTCCCCTGTCCCGCGTCAGAAATTCACGTTGACCGACGGGGTGGCGCTCGGGGTGGTCGGGGTCGCGGCCGGTTCCGCTGCCGGCTCGGCCTGGGGCTCCGGCTCCGGGGCCGGCTCGGGGGCCGGTTCCGGCTCCGGCTCGGGGACGGGTTCCGGCTCCGGCGTCGGTTCGGGCGTGGGCTCCGGCTCGGGCTCGGGCACCGGTTCCGGCTCGGGCGGCACGTAGTTGTCGATGGCATCGCGCCGGTTGAGCTGGTCGACGTCGTTGCGCGCCGGATCGTCCACATAGCGCGGCAGGTCGTCGATCTGCATGTGCCAGCCATAGAGCGGGAACGAGACCGGCCCGAGCACCCGCCGCAGGCTGCCGTCCCACCGCTTCGGCCCCGTAATACGCGCGCCCGGGAAAATCTGCAGATAGGTCCCCGGCCGGACCAGCCCGACGCAGCGCGACCCGGCGCAGACGTTGCTCGCGCCCTCCTCAAGGATCACGATCACGAAGCCCGGCCGCACGAAAATGTCCAGGATGGTGCCCCGGACGCCGATCGTCGCCACGGGAGTCTGGATTGTGTAGGACTGCGGCCGGGACGACCCCGAGACGAACCGCAGCGCGCCCCGGGTGATCTCGACGGTGACGTCGCTCGCCTGGCCGCTGCCGTCATAGACGAACCGGTCGAGCATCACCGCCGACTGGGGTCCGATGTTGAGGCTCGTCTCGTCCAGGAACAGGATCTGGGTGTTGGACTTGGCGCCGGTTGTGACCGTCTCGTCGCGGAACACGCCGCTGCCGACCGACAGGCTCCGCACGGAGCCGCCGGCATTGCCGGTCACCTGCCGCACCACCGTGGAGCTGACGCCGATCTCGTCGGGCTGCGCCGCCGCGCCGCTTGCCCCGGCCGCAACCAGCGCGATTGCGGCCAGCAACGGCGTGCATACCCGGGCGCAGATGATCTGAAGCGCGCTGAACATTGCCGCGGCTCTCCCGAATTCAGCCACCGGGCCATGCCGTCCCGCGCGGCCCGAACCTTCCCCAATCGCAGCTTTATTGCAGTTCTGCCGTCGATTTCGTGTGATTTGGACCACAATGCGTGGTTTCCGTGCGGTCAGGCAACACGGAAACAGGTGCATCCGCCAAAAAAACCATCTAGGTTTGCATCCGATCGTCGACATGATGCCGACCCGAAGCGATTCGCTGGGCCGCAGCCGCACGGATCTCGTTGCGAATGACCATTCGACCCGGGACCATTCTTCGGACGCTTGCCGTGTCGGTGGCACTGGTCGCGTCGGTCGCACTTGGCACATGGAGTGCGTCCGCCCTTGCCGCTCCGACCCCGGACGCAGGCCTCCGCACGCTCTTCCGCGCCGTTCTCGCCAACCCGTCCGACCTCGAGGCGAACCTCGCCTATGCCCGGGCCGCCGAACGCGCCGGTGAACGGCGCAAGGCGCTGGCCACCTACGAGCGCATCCTGCTCAATCATCCCGGCAACGCCGAGGCCCGCACGGCGCTGGCCCGCATCCGGCGCGCGGTCGAGCCGGCCTGGACCAATGTCACCCTGTCCACGGGTGTCGGCTACAACTCCAACCCGCTTCAGCGTCCCGACAGCGCCAGCCGGCCCGGCAGCGTGTTCGGCCTGATCGATGCACGCTTCCGCGACGAGCGCCCGCTCGGCTGGTGGCGCTGGCGCACGGAGCTGTTCGGCGGCGGCAGTCTCTACGACAAGACCGACCAGATGAACTCCGGCTATGTCGGCGGCGTGATCGGCCCGCTCGTGCCGGCTGCCGGCTACGGCGCGATCCGTCCGCTGGTCATCGGCGGCTACCGCTGGCTCGACGGCACCGACCTCTACGGCGAGATCGGCGGCGGGCTGGAATTCGAGGGCCGCTTCCAGGGCGCCCTCCAGGCGGTGCGGCTGGCTGCCGTCTGGCGCGACTACGGCCAGGACTGGTCGTCGGATTCCGGCGCCGTGATCGACCTGTCCGCGCGCCTCTCCCGGCCCGCCCTGTTCCTCGACAACGACGCCCTGTTCTTCCGGCCGCGGGTGCGCTGGTCGGATGTGGGCTCCGACCCGGTTCCCTTCCTGCCGACCCAGTTCGAGGCGGGCAAGTACTGGGAAGTCGGCGGGCGGCTCGACTACCGGATCGCCTGGACCGACATCATCACCACCGGCCTCGGCCTCAGCCTCTATCAGCGCTGGTTCGCCGACCCGGCAACAGCCGGCGCCGACAACCGAGTCGACACCTACGTCGCCCCGGGGGCCAACCTCACCCTGTCGAACCTGATGACCGATTCCGTCGATCTGCGCTTCGACTATGTCTACCAGTACCAGAGTTCCAACGATGCCGCCCGCGAGTTCGATGCGCATCTGGTCACCGGACGCATCATCGGCCGGTTCTGACCGGCCCCGGATCGCGGCCATGGAGGACAGGTCCCACGCGCCGGCCGGCGCCCTTTCCAGCGATCGCGTCGCGCCCTCTATCCGTCTCGGGATCACACCACCGACCTTCTCCGGAAGGGTCCGGACCGGAGCGGGTCGGCGGCCCCGACGCTCCCGGCACGGCCCGGCATGAGACCGATCCGTGGACCCCGCCGGCGGCGCGCGCGCAGGACCCGGTTCGGCGTGGCGGTGGTGGCGGCCGCGATCGTGGTCGCCGGCCTGGCGCTGCGCACCGCCGACCCGTCCGCCCTTCTCCAGCTCCGCAACCTCGCCTTCGACGAATACCAGCGCCTCTCCCCGCGCACGCCCGATCCCGACGTGCCGGTCCGGGTCGTCGCCATCGACGAAGCCTCGCTCGCCGAACTCGGCCAGTGGCCCTGGCCGCGCACCGTGATCGCGGAGATCGTGGGCCAGCTCCGGGACGCCGGAGCCGCCGCCGTCGCCGTGGACCTCGCCTTCTCCGAGACCGATCGGGCCGACCCGCGCAGCGCCCTGACCTCCCTGCCCGACGGCCCCGCCCGCCGGGAGCTTCTGGCCAGCCTCGGCGACACAAGCAGCGACCGGCGTCTCGCCGACGACCTGGCCACCATGCCGGCGGTGCTCGGCCTCATCCTCACGAACGAGACCGGCGGCGGACCCGTCCCGGTCAAGAGCGGCTTCGCCAGCGCCGGCGATCCACCGGAGCCGTACCTTCCGGCCTTCACCGGCGTGACCGCCCCGATCGCCCCGCTGAGGGACGCAGCCGCCGGTCTCGGCGCCATGAACTGGATCCCGGACCGGGACCAGATCGTGCGAAAGGTGCCGCTGCTGTTCGATGTGCGCGACGCCGTCGTGCCGTCGCTGGCGGCCGAAGCCCTGCGCGTTGCCCAGGGAGCCTCCACCATCGTGGTCCGCGCGTCGAATGCCAGCGGGCAGACCGCCTTCGGTGCCCGGAGCGGCATCAACGCGGTGAAAATAGGCGCGGTCGCCATCGAGACCGACGCCCGGGGTGCCGT
Source organism: Amorphus orientalis (assembly GCF_030814015.1). Lineage (NCBI taxonomy): Bacteria > Pseudomonadati > Pseudomonadota > Alphaproteobacteria > Hyphomicrobiales > Amorphaceae > Amorphus > Amorphus orientalis. Next base: position 768,668 of record NZ_JAUSUL010000001.1, on the reverse strand, counting down.
CCGGGTCCACTACCGGGCGAGCGACCCGTCCCGGTTCCTGTCGGCGGCGGATGTCCTTGCCGGCAGGATCGACCCCGACGCCGTCGCGGGTCGGATCGTCCTCATCGGCGCGACGGCGCCCGGTCTCCTGGACCTCAGAGCCACGCCGATCGATCCCGCGGTGCCGGGCGTCGAGATCCACGCCCAGCTTCTCGAACACGTCCTGTCCGGGGCGCGTCTCGTCCATCCCGACTGGGCGTCCGGGCTCGAGATCGTCGCTTTCGTCGCGCTCGCGATCCTGATCGCGACCGCCACCGGCCTGCTGCCGGTGCGCTTCAGCGTCGGCTTGGGGCTGGTCGTCATCTGCGCCTGGATCGCGGCCAGCTGGGTAGCCTTTTCCCGTGCCGGCCTCCTTCTGGACCCGACCTTTCCCGCGCTCGGTGCGGCCGCCGTGCTGTTCGCCACCACCGGCTATGTCGGCATCCGCGAGGAGCGCGACCGGCGCCAGATTCGCTCGGCGTTCGGGCGCTACGTCGCCCCGGGGCTTGTCGAGGAACTCGTCCGCGATCCCGAAAAGCTGAAGCTCGGCGGCGAGATCAAGGAGATGACGATCCTGTTCACCGACATGCGCGGCTTCACCACCGTCTCGGAAGGCATGGACGCCGAACGCCTCACCGCCTTCGTCAACGCCTTCCTCACCCCGCTGACCGACAGCGTGCTCGCCCACCGGGGAACCATCGACAAATATATCGGCGACGCGGTCATGGCGTTCTGGAACGCGCCCCTCGACGATCCCGATCATGCCCGCAACGCCTGCCGGGCCGCCCTCGCCATGCTGGAGGCGATCGCCGCCTTCAACCGGCGCGACCACGGCCATCCCCCGATCGCCATCGGCATCGGCCTCAACACCGGCGAATGCTGCGTCGGCAATCTCGGATCGGACCGCCGGTTCGACTATTCCGTCATCGGCGACGACGTGAACATCGCCTCGCGGCTGGAGGGCCAGACCAAGGCCTACGGCGTGCCGATCATCATCGGCGAACGCACCGCTGCGGCCGTCCCGGACCTGGCGCTCGTCGAATTCGACCGGGTGCGGGTGAAAGGAAAGAAACGGCCGATCAGCCTGTTTGGCCTGTTCGGCGACGCCGACCACGCCGGCGATCCGGCCTTTCTGGCCATCAGGGCGGCCATGGATACGCTCACCGACGCCTATCGCGCCGGCCGCTTCGACGACGCCGCCGCAGCGCTCGACCGGCTGGAGCAGGCCGACGACGGGCGATTTGCCACCATCGTCGCGCTCTACCGCGAGCGGCTCCTGATCCACGGCGGCAGCCCGGCGCCTGAGGGCTGGACCGGAGTCCACGATCTGGAGACCAAATGAGCGGCCGCGCCATCCGGCGGCCGGCGATGGTCAGTCCTCGACCGGCACCAGATAGTTCAGCGGCAGGCGTCCGCCGTCGGCGTAGATCGTCTGCCCGGTGACGTAGCTGGCATCCTCGGAGGCGAGGAAGGCGACCACCGCGGCGATTTCCGACGGATCGCCGAGGCGGCCCAGCGGGGTCCGCGACAGCATCGTGCGGTTCGCGTTCGGATCCTCTCGGGCGACCTTCTTCAGCATCTCCGTCGCGATCGAGCCCGGACCCACGGCGTTCACGCGGATCCCGTAGGGCGCCAGCGAGATCGCCGCCGCCTTGGTGAGCTGGCTGATGCCGCCCTTGGAGATCGAATAGGGCACCTGGTTGGGCAGCGCGAACACCGCGTTGATGCTCGACATGTTGATGATCGATCCCGGCGCCGCCCCCGCCTCGACCCGTTCGACCATGTGCCGGGCCACGGCCTGGGCCACCAGGAACGCGCCCTTGAGGTTCACGCGCAGGACCCGGTCGAAATCCTCTTCCTCGACCTCGAGGAAATCCGCCCCGTGGACGATGCCGGCATTGTTGACCAGCACGTCGATCTGGCCGTGGGCGTCGAGCGTCGCCGCGATCAGATTGCGGACGTCGAGCCGCTCGCCCACGTCGCAGACGATCGGCAGCACGTCGCCGAGCGGGGACAGCTCGCCGGCGGCCTTTTCGACCAGGTCGTCCTCAATGTCGGCTATGACGACCTTGGCACCATCGTTGAGAAGGCGGCGGGCGACGGCATAGCCGATCCCGCGAGCGCCGCCGGTGACGATCGCGACCTTGTTCTGGAGAAGCATGGTTCGAGCAGGTTCCTTCGCGCGCGGGCTCTCGATGGCGCCCGAGTGGGACGGAGGGCGATGTCGGCGCCCGCCGGTCGGACGGGCGCGGTTGCCGGCTACGTTGCCGGAAGCGGCGTCGCGGTTCAATCGCCCGTTCGCACCGCTCCCCGGTTTCGGGTCTGCTCACGAGCATTTCCAGGCGAAGCGGGAGCCGGTTCGCCGCCCGGAAATGCGTCAAAACGAAGGGTTAGAGGCGATCGGCGCTTCCGTGACGCGGTGAAAGGCCCTATCCGGCTGCCTGCCGGCCGACGCCGCGCTGGCGGATCGCCGCGTCGATCTCGTCCAGGATCGCCGGATCGTCGATGGTCGCGGGCATACGGTAGGTTTCACCGTCGGCGATGGCCCGCATCGTGCCGCGCAGGATCTTGCCCGACCGGGTCTTGGGCAGCCGCTCCACGGTGACCACGAGCTTGAGGGCCGCGACAGGTCCGATCTGGTCGCGGATCCGCTTGACCAGCTCCTGCTCGATCTCGCCGTGGGACTGGGTGACGCCCGATTTCAGCACGATGAAGCCGCACGGGACCTGGCCCTTGAGCGAGTCGGTGACGCCGATGACGGCGCACTCGGCGACGGCCGGATGGCCGGAGATCACCTCCTCCATCGCCCCCGTCGACAGGCGATGGCCGGCCACGTTGATGATGTCGTCGGTGCGCGACATGATGAACAGATAGCCGTCCTCGTCGACATAGCCCGCGTCGGCCGTCTGGTAGTAGCCAGGGAACGTCTCCAGATAGGCGCGCCGGAAGCGGGCATCGTCGCCCCACAGCGTCGGCAGGCAGCCCGGCGGGAGCGGCAGCTTGACCACGATGTTGCCGAGATCGCCGGCCGCGACCGGCTGTCCGCCTTCGTCCACCACCTGGATGTCGTAGCCGGGCATCGCCACCGTCGGCGAGCCGAGCTTCACCGGAAGCAGCTCGATGCCCACCGGGTTCGCCGCGATCGCCCAGCCGGTCTCCGTCTGCCACCAGTGATCGATCACCGGCACGCCGAGCGCGCGCTCGGCCCACTGGATGGAATCCGGATCGGCCCGTTCGCCGGCCAGAAAAAGCGTTCGGAACGACGTCAGATTGTAGTCGGCCGCGAGCTTGCCGTCGGGATCCTCCTTCTTGATCGCGCGGAGTGCCGTGGGCGCGGTGAACAGGGCGGCGACATTGTGCTCGGAGGCGACCCGCCAGAAGGTGCCGGCGTCGGGCGTGCCCACCGGCTTGCCCTCGAACAGGACGGTCGTGCAGCCGCACAGCAGCGGCGCGTAGACGATGTAGGAATGGCCGACCACCCAGCCGACGTCGGACGCCGCCCAGAACACCTCGCCCGGCTCGACGCCGTAGACGTTCTTCATGGTCCAGGCGAGCGCCACCATGTGCCCGCCGGTGTCGCGGACCACACCCTTCGGCTGGCCGGTGGTTCCGGACGTGTAGAGGATGTAGAGGGGATCGGTGGCCGCCACCGGAACGCACGGCACTTCCCGGTGCCGCACTTCGGCATCTTCAACGAGCGTGTTGAGTTCGTGATCGTGGGGCTGGTCCAGGTCCGCCCGATGCTCCTCGCGCTGCCAGACCAGCACGGCGTCCGGCTTGTGGGTCGCCTCCGCGACCGCGGCATCCACCAGCGGCTTGTAGGCCACCACCCGGCCCGGCTCCAGCCCGCAGGACGCGCAGACGATCAGCTTCGGCGTGCTGTCGTTGATCCGGGTGGCCAGTTCGTGGGCCGCGAAGCCACCGAACACCACGGAATGGATGGCGCCGATCCGCGCGCAGGCGAGCATCGCAATCAGCGCTTCCGGGATCATCGGCATGTAGAGGATGACGCGGTCGCCCTTCTGGACGCCCTTGTCGAGGAACACCGCCGCCATCGCCTCGACGTCGCGCTTCAGCTCGGCGTAGGTGATCGTCCGCTTCTTTCCGCTGATCGGGGAATCGTAGATCACCGCGGCCTGCCCCGGCCGTCCGCGCTCGACGTGCCGGTCGACGCAGTTGTAGCAGGTGTTGCCGGCGGCATCGGGGAACCAGCGGCCATAGGCGCCCGCGTCGGGATCGAAGGCCCGGGTCGGCGGCGTGGTCCAATCGATCGCATCCGCCGCGTCCATCCAGAACCCGTCCGGATCCGCTTTCCAGGCGTCGTAGACCGAGCTGTAGCTTTGTTTTGTCATGGCGTCCTCCCGAGACCGTTCCGCCCGTTGTCAGGATCGGTTAGACCGATGCCCGCCGACAAGTCGCGCGCGGCGCGTTCCCCGTCGTTTGCACGACGACGCCCTCCCGCGCTTTGCCGAATGTCAAACGCAACACCAAGGTGCCTCTCCGGCAAGCGGTTTTCATGATCACCGACCCGACATTCTACCTGTTCGCGATCCCGGCGGTCATTCTGGTCGGGATTTCCAAGGGCGGGTTCGGAGGCTCCATCGCCATTCTCGGCGTGCCGCTGATGGCGCTCGCGATCTCGCCGATCCGGGCGGCGGGCATCATGCTGCCCATCCTCATCGTGATGGATCTGATCGCCGTGGCCTCCTACCGGCGGACCTTCGACGTCACGGTTCTGGCGATGACGCTGCCTGGCGCGCTCGTCGGCGTCGGCCTCGGCTATCTGCTGGCGGCTTACGTGGACGAGGCGATGGTGCGGCTCATCATCGGCTCCGTGGCGGTCCTGTTCTCGCTGGACCACTGGGGCCGGAAATATCTGCGCCGGCAGCCGGACGGGCCCCGGGGGCATAGCCCGGTCAAGGGGACGCTCTGGGGCCTGGTCGCCGGCTTCACCAGCTTCGTCAGCCACGCCGGCGGCCCGCCCTATCAGATGTACACCCTACCGCTCGGACTGGAGAAACGGGTGTTCGCCGGCACCGGCGTCTATTTCTTCTTCACCCTCAACGCGGCGAAGCTCGTGCCTTATTTCGCGCTCGGCCAGTTCTCCGGACGCAACCTGGCGACGTCCGCCACGCTGCTGCCGGTTGCCGTGCTGGCCACGCTGTTCGGGGTCTGGCTGGTGCGGATCGTGCCGCAGCAGCTGTTCTTCCGGGTGATCTACGTGTTCGTCTTCGTGATCGGCCTGAAGCTGATGTGGGACGGCATCGCCGGCCTCGTCTGAGCGCCAGCGCCGTCCCGAATCACGTCGCCCGGCGGGCGAACGGGACCCGCCGGGTCAAACGCTCGTCATGTCAGGGAAGGACCGGGCCGCGCCGGTCCGGCCGGCTCTCCGTCAGCCTCTGCCGCTGGCCATGGCATGGCCGTTGGGCTGTCGGAGGCGTTCGATCTCGTCCTTGAGTGCCAGTTTGCGCCGCTTGATGTCGGCCACCGTGAGGTCATCGGTTGCCGGCTGCATCATCGCCGTGTGGAGTTCCTGTTCCAGCGCCGCATGGCGACGCTCCAGCTCGGCAACATGCGCATCAATCGTCATCGCAAACCTCCTGGAACAAACACGTTCATAGGTCGGGCAAGGAAGCCGGAGCCTCCTCTTACTGATTTGGGTCTCGCGAGGCGGCACAGAAAGGGTTCGCCGGCAAAAAACCGCCGGCATCGATCCGCCGCTCTCCCGACCCTCGGCGAAGCATGCTATAGAACCTCGCAGAAAATGTGATTTTAACTGGCGCGGCGGGAGTGTGTCGGCCATGGGCGAACAGGACGCCGAGGCGGCGTATCAGGAACTGATGCGCCTCAGGGAGGAGCATCGGGATCTCGACGTGGCGATCGCCGCACTTTCCATGCCCGGCGCGGGCGACCAGTTGCAGATCCAGCGCCTGAAGAAGCGCAAGTTGCAGCTCAAGGACCGCATTCACTACCTCGAAGACGTCATCCTCCCCGACATCATCGCCTGACCGACATCCCCAAGTTGCTCTTGCGCCCCGCCGCGAGCTTCGCTAATGGGCGCGCTTTCCGTTGCCCGGGCCGTCATTCGCCGGTCATGAACGATCGGCAGCGGAGAGCGGTTGAACGCCACGAGAGGAGCCCGCCGCCATGGCCTCACCCGCGCCGCCGGTCGCGGTCATCATGGGAAGCCAGTCCGACTGGAGCACCATGCGCCATTCCACCGACACCCTCGACGCGCTCGGTGTCGGCTATGACGCCCGCATCGTCTCGGCGCACCGGACGCCGGAGCGGATGGTCGACTTCGCCAAGTCGGCGCGCGAGCGCGGCGTCAAGGTCATCATCGCCGGCGCCGGCGGCGCCGCGCACCTTCCTGGTATGACGGCCGCGCTGACAACGCTCCCGGTCTTCGGGGTGCCCGTGGAAAGCCGCGCCCTGTCCGGCCAGGACAGCCTGCTGTCCATCGTGCAGATGCCTGCCGGCGTCCCGGTCGGCACGCTGGCCATCGGCCGCGCCGGCGCGGTCAACGCCGCCCTTCTCGCCGCCTCCGTCCTGGCGCTCTCCGACGACGCCCTCGCCGCCCGCCTCGCCGAATGGCGCGCCGAGCAGAGTGCGGCCGTCGCCGAGCATCCCGTCCGCGATGAGTGACCTCTCCCCCGCCGCCCTTTCGCCCGGCGGCACCATCGGCATTCTCGGCGGCGGCCAGCTCGGCCGCATGATCGCGCTCGCCGCGGGACCGCTCGGCCTCGACTGCCATGTCTTCTGTCCCGATCCCGACAGCCCCGCCTTCCGGGTCGCGGCCCGCCACACCGTCGCCGAGTACACCGATACCGAGGCGCTGAAGGCCTTCGCCGAGAGCGTCGACGTGGTCACCTACGAATTCGAGAACGTGCCGGCCGAAACGCTGGAGCTGATCGCGCCGCACGCCCCGATCCGGCCCGGCGCGAAGTCGCTTGCCGTCTCCCAGGACCGGCTCTCGGAGCGCCGCTTCCTGGCAGAGATCGGCGTGCCGACCGCCGCCCATGCCCGCGTCGACGGCGAAGACGACATCGTCGCGGGTCTGGAGACGACCGGTGCCCCCGCGATCCTCAAGACCCGCCGCTTCGGCTATGACGGCAAGGGCCAGACCACGGTCCGCGACGCCTCCGATGCGGAACGGGCCTTTGCCGCCATCGGCGGCCAGCCGGCGATCCTGGAGGAGCGCATCGACTTCCGGATCGAGTGCTCGGTGGTGGTGGCACGCTCCGAGGACGGCCAGGCGGTCGTCTACGACATCGCGGAAAACCGCCATGAGAACCACATCCTGAAAATCAGCCGGGTTCCGGCGGACATCGAGCCGCGCACCGCCCAGGAAGCCGCCGAGATCGGGATCAAGACCGCCGACGCCCTCGGCCATGTGGGGGTCGTCGCGGTGGAACTGTTCGTGGTCGGCAGCGGCGACGACGAACGCCTCATCGCCAACGAGATCGCGCCGCGCGTCCACAACTCCGGGCACTGGACCCAGGACGGGACCGCCGCATCCCAGTTCGAGAATCACGTCCGTGCCGTCGCCGGCTGGCCCCTGGTCGCCCCCCACCGGCACTTCGACGTGGAGATGGAGAATCTGATCGGCCATGACGTCGACCGCTGGCCGGACCTGGTTGCCGAAGCCGGCGCCCATCTCCATCTCTATGGCAAGCGGGACGTGCGGCCGGGGCGAAAAATGGGCCACGTCAACCGGGTCCGCCCCCGCGAACGATGAGCATTGCGGCGCCGGGGGCCGTGGACACGGCGTGCCGGATCTGATATGCACCGCGACCTGTTGGCAGATTGCCGAGGGTGTCCGTCGTTCCCTTTTGGAACGTGCGGCTGATTGTTTTTGTCCCCTGATTGCAGGTCGGATAGAGGCTGATTGGCGGCTTGGCCGTCGAATTGGCCGGGCCGGCGCATCGATCCCGGGATACAGGAATGCGCCGTTTCCGGTCGGAAAGATCCGGCGGAACGGCAGTCGAAACGAATTTTGGAATAGGCGAAAGCAGGGCAGATACGTGCAAGTTCTCGTTCGTGACAACAACGTCGACCAGGCTCTCAAGGCGCTGAAGAAGAAAATGCAGCGTGAAGGCATCTTCCGGGAAATGAAGATGCGCAACCACTACGAAAAGCCGTCTGAGAAGAAGGCGCGCGAGAAGGCGGAAGCCGTTCGCCGGGCGCGCAAGCTGGCACGCAAGCGGGCGCAGCGCGAAGGCCTCCTTCCGGGCAAGAAGCGCTAACGATCTGCCGGGCGGGACCTTGCGGCGAGCCGGTGCCAGTCCGGTCGCAGGCGCGGCACCGCCCTCCCCATCTGACATTGCCTCGATATCGGCGGACGTTGGTCCGCTCGATCACCGGTCTCGAAACGACTGGCGGACAGGCTGCCTCGATCCCGTGATGCACGCGGATCGGGCGATGGATGCGAAGAGGCGGAACATGGCATCGTCCCTCGAGAAAGCCATTGGCGGGCTCTCCCGCGGCGGACTGTTCGTGGCTGCGGCACTCACGCTGGCTGCCTGCCAGTCCGACGGGGCCGGCGTCTCCGGCGCGTCCAGCGTGCTCGACCCCCGGGCGGGGTCGGCGGTCAACATCCAGTCGCTGACCAGCGTCGTCGAGGCCAATCCCCAGGATCCGACCGCCTACAACATCCGCGGCACCGCCTACGGGCAGGCCGGCGACAACCGTCGGGCGATCGAGGACTTCAACACCGCCATCCAGCTCAATCCGCGCTATTATCAGGCCTACGCCAACCGGGCGCTGGTCTATCGGCGCATGGGCGAGCTGAACGCCGCGCTGAAGGACTACAACTCGGCGCTGGCCATCAATCCGAGCTACGACGTCGCCCTGATCGGGCGCGGTAACCTGTTCCGCCAGAACGGCGACGACGGTCGCGCGCTGCAGGATTTCAATTCGGCGATCCGGATCGATTCCTCCGATGCCCGCGCCTTCCACAACCGGGGTCTGATCTATCAGGCCCAGGGCCAGCATCAGCGGGCCATCGAGGACTTCGCCACGGCGATCGGCCTCGGCCCGAACAACCCCGAGCCCTATAACGGGCGCGGCGTTTCCTATCTGGCGCTGAACGACATCGACACCGCGCTCGACGACTTCAATCAGGCCCTCGCCCTCAACCGGTCCTATGCGGAAGCCTGGGCCAACCGCGGCCTCGCCCTGGAAGCCCAGGGCGACTACAACAAGGCCCGCGGCGCCTACAGCCGGGCGCTGACGCTGGAGGCCGGGTATCCGCCGGCCAAGGAAGGCATCCGCCGCATCGATTCCGGGAAGCCCCCGGTGTTGGGCGGCTAGAGCACTTTCTCGATCTGGTGAATCTGCGGCGTCTTCGGCTCGGACGGACCGGTCCGGGCAGCGGATCCATCCAACGACCCCACCCACATCCGGATGCAATCGGGCCCCTGAGGCCGGCGCGCCGCCGACGCGACCTTGCCGGCACCCGGACGTGAAAAACCCGCGGCCGGTGACCGCGGGTCTCAGGAGTGGGACAGCCGCCTTTCGGCAGCGGCCCTCAATCGAACATACGACCGATCAGCCGGCGGCCGCCATGGGCATGGTGGACGACTTCGGCTGGACCTCGTTCAGATAGTCGGCCATCAGCGTGCGCGTGATCTCGCCGACCTCGAACCGGTACGGACCGATCTCGGAGACCGGCGTCACTTCCGCGGCCGTTCCGGTCAGGAAGCACTCTTCCATGTCCGACATCTCTTCCGGCATGATGACGCGCTCGCGCACCTCGATGCCCCGCGCCTGCGCCAGCTTGATCACCGTGTCCCGGGTGATTCCGGCCAGGAAGCAGTCGGCCTTTGGCGTGTGCAGCACGCCGTCCTTCACGAAGAACACGTTCGCGCCGGTCGTCTCGGCGACATAGCCGCGCCAGTCCAGCATCAGCGCGTCGGCATAGCCGTTCGCCTCCGCGGCGTGCTTGGAGAGCGTGCAGATCATGTAGAGGCCGGCTGCCTTGGCCGTCGACGGCGCGGTCTGCGGGTCGGGCCGGCGGTACTTCGCCATGTCGAGACGGATGCCCTTGAGGCGCTCCGCCGGATCGAAATAGCTCGGCCACTCCCAGATCGCGATCGCCACGTTGATCGTGTTGTTCTGGGCCGACACGCCCATCATCTCGCTGCCGCGCCAGGCGACCGGGCGGACATAGGCGTCCACGAGGCCGGAGCGGGCAAGGAGGTCGCGCTGGGCCTGGTTCAGCTCTTCCGCGGTGTAGGGAATCTTGAAGCCGAGGATCTCGCCGGACTTGATCAGCCGCGCGGTATGGTCCTCCAGCCGGAAGATCTCGCCGCCATAGGCCCGCTCGCCTTCGAATACGCTGCTTCCGTAGTGAAGCCCGTGGGTGAGGACGTGAACCTTGGCATCCGACCACGGCACGTAGGCGCCGTTGAACCAGATCTCTCCGTCACGTTGGTCGAAGGGCACACCAGCCATGGTCGACTTCTCCTTGAGAGTATTGTTGTTTCCGACCAGGCACGAATATGACGTCGGCCGGACGGTCGGCTTTGCCTGACGATCGGAACCCCGCTAAGGTCACCGCCGAATATTGGCGGATTCGTGGTTGGGCAGCCTCCCTACCGCCCAAGAGCACCAATAGAAGGATTGTTACGTCAAGACGCCCCTTTACGTAACGATCGAAAACCCGATATGTCAATATGGCTGACATAATTTCTGCGAGTTTCGACTGCACCGTGCTCGACCGTGACCGCAACGCCGCCCCCGCCGATGCCGGGCTGCGCTATGATCTGATCGAACTGCTGTTCTTCGCCTATCGCGACTTCGTGGGCGAGGCGGATTCCGTTCTGGCGGAATACGGCTTCTGGCGTGCGCATCACCGGGTGCTGCATTTCGTCGACCGCAATCCCGGGATCCGCGTGGCCGAGCTTCTCGCCATCCTCAAGATCACCAAGCAGAGCCTGGGCCGGGTCCTCAAGGAGCTGGTCGACAAGGGCTTCATCGAACAGCGCCAGGGCGCCTCCGACCGGCGCCAGCGGCTGCTGCACACCACCGCCGAAGGCCACGCCCTCGCCTATCGCCTGTCGGAACTGCAGAACGCGCGGATCGCCGCGGCGCTGGCCAAGCTCGACCCGGAAGCCTCGGCCGCCGCACGCACCTTTCTGATCGAACTCGTCAACGCGGACGAACGGCCGGACGTGGAACGGCTCATCCGGGAGAAGGAACGCGCTTCGTGAGCACGACCCCCGTCCCCAGCGACGATGCCGCCCACCTTCTGATCGTCGATGACGACAGCCGGATCCGCAGCCTGCTGCACCGCTACCTGGCGGGCGAGGGCTACCGGGTCAGCGAGGCCGCCGACGCCGCCGAGGCCCGGCGCAAGCTCCAGACCTTCGCCTTCGACCTGGTCGTGCTCGACGTGATGATGCCCCACGAGAGCGGCTTCGATCTGATGCAGTCCTCCCTTGCCGGAAAGGACCTGCCGGTGATCATGCTCACGGCGCTGGGCGAGAGCGACAACCGTATCAACGGTCTGGAACTGGGCGCGGACGACTACATCACCAAGCCGTTCGAGCCCCGCGAGCTGGTGTTGCGGATCGCCCGGGTCCTGAAACGCAACGCCACCCAGAAGCAGTGGCACAGCAGCGTGGCGTTCGGCGAGTTCGTCTTCGACCTGGAGCGTGAGGAGTTGCGGACCGGCGAGACCACGGTCAGGCTGACCGACCGGGAGCGCATCCTTCTCAAGACCTTCGCCGAGCAGCCGGGCGAGACCATTCCGCGCCATCAGCTGGTGACGGAGGAGACCCGCACAAGCGAGCGGACCGTGGACGTCCAGATCAACCGGCTCAGGCGGAAGATCGAGGAAGACCCGGCGAACCCGCGCTATCTGCAGACCATCCGCGGCGTGGGCTACCGGCTGATGGCGGACCCGCGCGACTGACGCACCCAATACGCCCGTTCCGGCGTGCGCGAGCGACGAATGGCACCGATCGACGAAACCTCCCCCTCCCCCGAGCGCCCGTTGTGGCAGCGGGTGCTGCGTTCCGGCGGCCTGCCGCCGCCGGTCGGCCGCTGGCTGCGCCGGCAGATGCCGCGCCGGCTGTTCGCCCGCTCGCTGCTGATCGTCGTGGTGCCGATGATCCTGCTGCAGTCGGTGGTCGCGTTCGTGTTCATGAACCGGCACTGGCAGAACGTGACCAGCCGGCTTTCGGAGACGACGGCGGCCGAGGTGGCGACGCTCGCGACCCTGATCGAGCAGGCACCGAACGCGGCCGAGGTCCAGGAGATCGTGACCGCCGCCGCGGCCCACATGTTCGTGTCGGTGACGCTCGATCCCGACGCCAAGCTGCCGCCGCCGGCGCCGAAGCCCTATTTCTCGCTGCTCGACCGGACGCTCAGCGCCAGCATCCGCGACCAGGTCGGCCGGCCGTTCGCCCTCAAGATCATCAACGAGGCGAAGTTCGTCGAGATCGAGGTCAAGCTCGATGCCGGCATCCTCAAGGTGGTGGTCCGACGCAGCCAGGCCTACGCCACCAACTCCCACATCACCCTGGTCTGGATGGCCGGCACCTCGGTGGTCCTGATCGCCATTGCCGTCCTGTTCCTGCGCAACCAGATCCGGCCGATCCAGCGCCTTGCCGACGCCGCCGAAGGCTTCGGCCGGGGGCGCCCGGTCGAGGGGTTCCGTCCGCGCGGCGCCACAGAGGTCCGCCAGGCCTCCCGTGCCTTCATCGAGATGCGCCGGCGCATCGAACGGCAGATGGAGCAGCGCACGGCCATGCTGACCGGCGTCTCCCACGACCTCCGGACGATCCTGACACGCTTCAAGCTGGAGCTCGCCTTCCTGCCGGAGAACGAGGAAACCGACGCCCTGAAGAAGGACGTCGACGCCATGCAGGCCATGCTGGAGGACTATCTCGCCTTCGCCCGCACCGACATCGACGAAAGCTCCGACACGGTCGATCTGAAGGATCTGCTGGAGGACCTGGCGGCCGAAGGCCGCCGGCACGGCGCGACCACCAGCGTCGAATTCGAGGGCGAACGCTGGATCGAGGCCCGGCCGAACATGCTGAGGCGCGGCCTGCACAACCTGATCATCAACGCCGCCCGCTACGGCAAGACGGTGCACATTTCCGGCCGCAACATCGACGGCTGGGTCACCATCCTGATCGACGACGACGGACCCGGGATCCCGCCGGCTTCCCGCGAAGAGGTTTTCCGGCCGTTCTACCGGCTGGACACGGCCCGCAACCAGGACCTGGGCGGAACCGGTCTCGGGCTCGCGATTTCCCGCGACGCGATCCGCAGTCACGGCGGCGACATCGTGTTGAGCGAAGCCCCGCAGGGCGGTCTGCGCGCGCGCGTTCATCTGCCGGCCTGATTGCGCGAAATTCGGTGCGCGCAGCGCAGCGCGCAAAGGCGCGCAGTCAGCGGCTGGGACAGGACTGCCGGGCCGTGACGCACCTCAGTAGAGGCGGCTTCCGTCCGGCACGGGCTTGTCCGTTGCCGCCAGCACGACGTGGCCGTTCGCGTCGGCGATGCCCAGGGTCAGCACTTCCGAGCGCATCGGCCCGATCTGGCGGGGCGGGAAGTTCACCACCGCCAGCACCTGCCGGCCGACCAGGGTCTCCGGCGTATAGTGCTCGGTGATCTGGGCCGACGACTTCTTGCGGCCGATCTCGGCGCCGAAATCGATGACCAGCTTGATCGCCGGCTTGCGCGCCTCGGGGAACGGCTCGGCCTCCACGACGGTGCCCGCGCGGATGTCCACTTTCAGGAAATCGTCGAAGGTGATGGTTTCGGCCGGTCCGGTGGTCTCGGTCATGCGGGCTCTTTCCGTCGAAATGGCAGCGGACGGACCCGGCGCAATGGCCTGGATCCGTCCGGCTTCGGTGTGAGAATCGGATCGAAAGGGAACCTGCCCGAGGCCGCCGGGTCAAGCCGGCGAGGACGCCGCCCCGGCCGGATCCTCCGGATCGGCCTGCGCCGAGGCCGGACGCTCCCACCGCCGGCGCACGCCCCGGCGGATCGGCCGGCTGACCCGCTCCAGCCGCAGGAAGGACCGCTCGCCGCGGCGGAGTTCCTTGTCGAGGGCTGCCATGGTGCGGGGCAGCCCCGCATCCTCTTCCCGGAGAAAGACCCTGAGCACCCGCGCGAACGCGACCACCAGCCCCTGGGTTGCCGCAGCCCCCAGGAGACCCTTGATGTGAATTCCCGCCGACGTCAGCATCCAGCCCTGCGAAACCAGCGCCATGCGATTGAGCGAGGCGGCGAGCACCGGGTCGCGCCGGGCGGACGCGGCCAGCGAGCGCAGGGCCGGGCGGTACGGCTTCAGCGTATCGAGCCGGCGCATCAGGACGTCGAACAGGCGCTCCCTGGGCGGTTCGTCGCCCATATCCCCGTCGTCGCCCGCCAGCACGGTCTCGTCGATGTCCCGGACGAACGCCTCCAGGATCGCGACCTTGGTGTCGAACACCGAGCGCAGCACGGCGAGCGAGACCCCGGCTTCCGCGGCGATGTCGTCCAGCCCGATATCCTGCCAGTCCCGCGTCTCGAGGAGCGCGATCAGCGCGGAAACGATCGATTGGCGTTGACGCTTCGTGGCCATGGCGTTGCTCTCATCCACTGAAATCCGCCCGGCAGGTGCGCCGGACCGCTCGCCTGTTAGATAGGTCCGCGGGCGCGCAAGCCAAACCGCTTGGGATCAGCTGCCCAGCTCGCGAGCCCGTTTCGCGGCAGCGGCGACGGCCTTCACGAACAGCGACTGCATCGCCTGGTCGCCCATGAGCACGTCGAGGGCGGCGGCCGTGGTCCCGCCGGGCGACGTGACGTTCTGCCGCAACGTGGCCGCGTCGGCCGGGCTGTCGTCGAGGAGCGCGCCGGCACCGGTGACGGTCCCGCGGGCGATCCGCATGGCGAGATCCTCCGGCAGACCGGCCTGCAGACCGGCCTGGGCCAGACACTCGACCATGTGGAAGACATAGGCCGGCCCCGACCCGGAGACGGCCGTGGCGGCATCGATCAGGGCCTCGTCCTCGACCCATTCGACCATTCCGATCGCACCGAGCAGATCGGTTGCGGCCGCCCGCCCCTCCGCATCCACCGCGGGATTGGCGACGGCGACGGTCACGCCCCGGCCGATCTGGGACGGCGTGTTCGGGATGGTTCGGACCACCGGCCCGGGACCGAGCGCGGCCTCGAGCCGACCGATGGTGATGCCGGCCGCCACCGAGACGACGGTGGTCTCCTCGTCGCGCAGTCCGGTCAGCGGCGGCAGGACGTCATCCATCATCTGCGGCTTGACCGCCACGATGAGAACGCCCGCCTTCGTGTCGGCCGGGGCTTCGGTGGCGAGCGTCGCCCCCATCCGGTCGGCGATGTCCCGGACCTCGTCGGAGGGAGCCGGATCGATGACGATCACCGGCGCGTCCAGAGCCTTGCGGCCCCATCCGGCCAGCATGGCGCCGCCCATCTTGCCGGCGCCGACGAGGACGATGGGGCGGGACGATCCGCCGCTCATGCCTCGCCAACCGTTTCGAACAGCGCGGTGTCCAGGGCGTCGGCGGCCGACTTGCCGGCCCAGACCACGAACTGGAACGCCTGGTAGTGGCGTTCGCACATGTCGATCGCGTGGGTCAGGAGGCCCTCGATCTGGGAGGGCGTGGGGACCGAATCGCCGGAGAGAAGCTGGGCGTGGCGGAAGATGACCACGCCTTCCTTGCTCCACAGGTCGAAGTGGCCCAGCCAGAGCCGCTCGTTGACCATGGCCAGCAGACGGACAACCTCGGTGTGGCGCGGTTCGGTCACCTTGAGATCGAACGCGGCGGCCAGATGGAGAGCCTCGAACTCGTCCATCCAGGTGAACGAGACGTGATAGTCGCACCAGTGCCCGGCTGTGGAAATCGTGATCTCGTCGTCGCCGGACCTGTCGAACAGCCAATCGTTGGCGACGGCGATGTGTTCGATCTGGTCGACCGGGTTGCTGCCCCGATCCAATTCGATGTCGATGAACGTCATGATCGATCCTCGCGGTGCCGTTGGCGGGGGGAGACGAAGGCGGGGCGGCCTCCCGGGTAGGGGCGCGTTCAGGTCACATCGGCGGCGATACGCTGGCGCCAGCCCGCAACGGCTGTCAGCCGCGCAACGACACGCGAATCTCTATCTCCGCCAGTATACCTTCGCAAACGCCGTTCCGCGACCCGCTCACTCGCCGGGCGGGGGAGTTCCGGGCGTCTCGGACTGGGACGGCGCCGCCGAGCCCGATCCGGCCTCGAGCGTGGCCACGCGTGCCTCCAGGGCAGCGAGACGGGTCTTGAGGTCCTCGGCCTCGTCACGGGCGGCGGCGGCCATCTCCTTGACGGCGTCGTGCTCGTCGCGCTGGACGAGGTCCATATCGGAGAGGAACCGCTCCGCCTGGGCCCGGACCGCCGTCTCCATCTCCTTGCGAACCGACTGGGCGACCGAAGTCGCGTCGGAAGCGAGCTTGGCGAAATCGTCGAAAATGCGGTTGGAGCCCTGGGTCATCACTCTGGTCCTCACGTCCTCGGAAGTGACCTGACTATGGGGGTCCGGCTCATCCGGAACAAGGAGGCGCCCTCATCGAGACCGCTTGACGGAGGTTCGGGGCTCGGACCACTGTCGCCTGCCCCGCGCCGGAGCCCGGCGCCCACGACACAGGCGGAAGCCCGACCGCCCGGCCCGCCTGTGACAGATCCTGGACGGACGACGCCCCGATGCCTCTCTTCGCCCTGCCGTTTCCGGCGATCGATCCCGTTCTCGTCGAAGTCGGTCCGTTTGCCGTGCGCTGGTACGCGCTGGCCTACATCGCCGGCATCCTGTTCGCCTGGTGGTACATGCGCCGCCTGGTGTCGACGCCGAGACTGTGGGGACCGGTTCCGCGGCCGACCCCGACCGACATCGACGACTTCGTGCTGTGGGCCACGATCGGCATCGTGGCCGGCGGACGCATCGGCTTCGTGCTGTTCTACAATTTCGACTACTATCTCGCCCATCCCGCCGAGGCCTTGGCGCTGTGGCAGGGCGGCATGTCGTTCCATGGCGGCTTCATCGGCGTCGTGATCGCCATGATCCTGTTCGCCCGCAGCCGGGGCATCGCCATCTGGACCCTGTTCGATCTCGCCGGCGCGGCGACCCCGATCGGCCTGTTCTTCGGCCGCATCGCCAACTTCATCAACGGCGAACTCTGGGGACGGCCGAGCGACGTTCCGTGGGCCATGGTGTTTCCGGGCGCGGGGCCCGAGCCGCGCCATCCGAGCCAGCTCTACGAGGCCGCCCTGGAAGGCCTGGTCCTGTTCCTGGTTCTCAGGGTTCTGACCCATGCCTTCGGCACGCTGCGGCGCCCGGGCCTGACGGCGGGCGCCTTCGCCGCAGGCTACGGCATCGCGCGCATCATCAGTGAATTCTTCCGTATGCCCGATCCCCAGCTCGGTTTTCTGATGGGCGGACTGACCATGGGCATGCTCCTGTCCGTGCCAATGGTGCTGGCCGGCGCCTGGGCGATCTGGCGCGCGCGGCGCAGACCCGTCCCCGAAGAGCCCGGTTCGAAGAGCCGATGACCACGCCGCTCGCCCGCCGCCTAGCCGAGGAGATCGCAGCCAGCGGACCGATGCCGGTCGCCCGCTACATGGCGCTCTGTCTCGGCGATCCGGAGCATGGCTACTACACCACCCGGGTGCCGTTCGGGCGCGACGGCGACTTCGTCACGGCACCGGAAGTTTCGCAGCTGTTCGGAGAACTGGTCGGCGCGTGGCTGCTGACGGTCTGGGAGCAGCTCGGCTCGCCCGATCCGGTCCGCCTGGTGGAGCTCGGGCCGGGCCGCGGCACCCTGATGGCGGACATCCTGCGGGTCGCCCGCCTGCGGCCGGCCTTTCTGGAGGCGGTCAGCGTCGATCTGGTGGAAACCAGCCCGCGATTGCGGGCCCTGCAGAAAGAGACGCTCCGCGCATGTCCGGTGCCGGTGGCCTGGCGGAACGCCATCGACGAGGTTCCCCCCGGGCCGCTGCTCGTCGTCGCCAACGAGTTCTTCGATGCCCTGCCGATCCGCCAGTTCGTGCGCACCGGCGACCGCTGGCAGGAGCGCGTGGTCGGGCTCGACGCGGCGGGCGGGCTGGGCTTCGGACTGGCGCCCTACGCCCAGGATGCGGCCATTCCCCCCGGCCTCGACGCGCAAGACGGCGCCGTCGTCGAATGGTGCCCGGCCGCCGACGCCATCATGGCGGCGGTGTCGGAGCGGATCGTCGCCGAGGGCGGCGCCGCGCTGGCGATCGACTACGGCTATCAGGGGCCGGCCTTCGGCGACACGCTTCAGGCGGTGCGCGACCACGCCTACACGGGCCTGCTGGAGGCGCCCGGCGAGTCAGATCTCACCGCCCACGTCGATTTCGCCACCCTGGCGCGAAGCGCGCGCACGGCCGGAGCGGCCATCCACGGTCCGCTGACCCAGGGCGAATTCCTCGTCGCGCTCGGGCTGGTCGACCGGGCCCAGCGTCTGGCCGCCGGCACGGACGAGACCGGCTTCCGGGAGATCGAGGCGGCGGTGCGCCGGCTTGCCGACGTGACCGAGATGGGCGAGCTGTTCAAGGTGCTTGCCGTGACCAGCCCCGGCGTCGCGCCGCCTGCCTTTCCGGCGCGGCCGCGATGATCGTCGTGCCGGGCCCCTTTGCGTCGGAGCGGCAGGACTGGAATAGTTGCGGGCGCTCGATTTTCCGGATCGTTTCGAACCACGTGCCTGTCCACGCCGTCGCTGCCCCGCCGGGCCGGCTGCAAACCCTTGCCCGGGAGGAGCGGCTTCGGAGCGGTCCGCTTCGCACGCCCCTTTTCCGGGTATCCCATTCGCCGCCAGACCATGCGGGGTCCCCATGATCACAGCCCCTGAACTCGATCGGATCGCCGGCATCCGTCATGCCTTCTTCACCCGCGAGGGCGGCGTGTCGGAGGGGATCTACGAGAGCCTCAACGTCGGCATCGGATCCCGGGACGATCCGCAAGCCGTCCAGGAGAATCGGGCCCGGGTGGCGCAGCGGCTCGACGTGGCGCCCGACCTGCTGCTCACGCCCTACCAGATCCATTCGGCGACGGCGGTCGTGGTCGACGGCCCGTTCGGCGACGGGGAGCGTCCGAAGGCGGACGCGTTCGTCACCGCCACTCCGGGCGTCGCCGTCGGCGTGTCCACGGCGGACTGCGGCCCGGTCCTGTTCGCCGACGCGGAGGCCGGCGTGGTGGCCGCCGCCCATGCCGGCTGGCGCGGTGCCTATGACGGCATCCTGGAGGCGACCCTCGACGCGATGGAGGGCCTGGGCGCGCAGCGCGGCCGCACCGTCGCCGTCCTCGGTCCGACGATTTCCCAGGTCGCCTACGAGGTCGGCCCGGATTTCATCGAGCGCTTCCTGACCGACAGGCCGGCCGACGAGATCTATTTCACGCCGAGCGAGCGCACGGGCCACGCCATGTTCGATCTGCCCCGCTACGTGGTCGACCGGCTGGTCCACGCCGGCGTGGAGGAGGCCCACCGGCTCGACATGTGCACCTACCGCAACCCGGAACTCTTCTACTCCTACCGGCGCGCGCAGCATTCCGGCGAGCCGGACTATGGCCGGCTGGTGTCGGCGATCGCGCTCGCCGCCGACTGAGCCCGGCACCTGCCCACAAGGAGAAGCCCCAGATGGCCCTGGCTTTTGAACCCGACGAATACGAGGCCCGCAAGCAGGCGGTGCTTGCGGAAATGCGCGCGCAGAATCTCGACGGGATGCTTCTGTTCGCCCCGGAGAGCCACTACTGGCTGACCGGCTACGACACGTTCGGCTACTGCTTCTTCCAGTGCCTGGTGCTCACCCGGGACGGCCGCTTCGTGCTGATGACGCGCATGCCCGATCTGAGGCAGGCGCGACACACCTCGATCATCGAGGACATCCGGGTGTGGACGGACCAGGGCGGGGCGGACCCGACGCGCCTTCTCAAGGACATCCTGTTCGAACTCGACCTCCTCGGCGCGCAGATCGGGGTGGAGACGGACACCCATGGCCTGACCGCCGCCAACGGCAAGCTCCTGGACGAACGGCTGCAGTCCTTCGCCACGATCCGCGACGCCTCCGATCTCGTCCCAACGCTCCGCTCGGTGAAGAGCGAGGCGGAGATCGGCTACGTGCGCACCGCCGCCCGGCTGTGCGACGCCGCCTGGGAGGCCGGCCTCGCCGAGATCACCGTGGGCGCCGACGAGGGCGCGATCCTAGCCGCCATGCAGGGCGCCGTGCTGGCCGGCGGCGGCGACTATCCCGGCAACGGCTTCATCATCGGATCCGGGCGCGACGCTCTCCTGTGCCGCTACAAGAGCGGCCGCAGGACACTGAGCGATCCGGACCAGATCACGCTCGAGTTCGCCGGCAGCTATCGCCACTATCATTCCGCCATGATGGCCACCGTGCCCGTCGGCGGGGCGACCGCCCGTCACCGGGAGATGTTCGACGCGGCCGCCGCCGCCCTGTCCGGGGTGGAGGCGGCGATGCGGCCGGGCCGGACCTTCGGCGACGTCTTCGACGCCCATGCCAGGGTCGTGGATGGCGCCGGTCTCCAGCCCCACCGCATGAACGCCTGCGGCTATTCGCTGGGCGCCCGCTTTGCGCCGTCCTGGATGGATCCGCCGATGTTCTATCGCGGAAACACCACCGAGATCGTCCCGAACATGGTGCTGTTCGCCCACATGATCCTGATGGACAGCGACACCGAAACCGCCATGACCCTCGCCCGCACCTATCTGACGACCGATGCCGACCCCGAACCGCTGTCGCGCCATCCGGTGGAACTGGTGGAGAAGTTCTGACCCGCGGCCAAGCCCGGAGGCCAGCCGACTGGACCTTGGCGGTGACCACCGCTAGACAAACCGAAGACAGGGACCGCATCGAGCCCGGTCCGGCTGCAACGGCAGCCCCGGACCGTGTCGAATTCAGTGTTATGTCGCGTTTCCGCCTGGCGGACGGGCGCCCTCGCCGGCCGGGAACGCACGAAGGGAGCACGCGCCAATGCCAGCCACCGCGATTTCGCTTGCTCGACGGGTCCGCGGCCTGATGGCCGTGCTCGCAACGACCCTCCTGCTCGCCGGCTGCGGCTCGTCAAACCTGACCGGCGTCGTGAATTTTCCCGGTTCCGACGCCACCCCCGTGAACCAGTCGGACGTGACCTTCGCCTTCGAGCCGTTCACCGGCATGCCCGGCAACGTCGCCGACGCGCTGGCCGAACAGATCGCGGAACAGGCGGAAACCTATGACATCGTCCTGACCAAGCGGGTGGACGCGGACGCGACCTATCGCGTGAAAGGCTTCCTGTCGTCGGTCAGCACCGACAACGGCGCCAGCATCGTCTACGTGTTCGATGTCTTCGACGCATCCGGGACGCGCCTGCACCGCATCACCGGCAACCAGCAGAGCACCGTCACCGCCGGAGATCCCTGGTCCGGCGTCGGCACCGCGATCCTGCGGCAGATCGCTCTGGATCTGATCCTGGAGCTTCAGGGCTGGCTCGGCGGCGGAGCCCGGTAGCCTGCCCGATCCACGGACCGCGGCGGAGCGTGTTGCCCGGCGCGCGAACCGTTGATAGATAACCCTCGCTTCCCGGCCGCGGGTCGATCGCCGACGGCGACCGGCGCCCGGGCACCCATGGTCAAAGGCGACTCTCAATGAAACTGGTTACCGGGAACTCGAACCGATCGCTTGCCGAGCAGATCGCCGCCTATCTGGAGATTCCCCTGACCAAATGCCTGGTCCGGCGCTTCGCGGACCAGGAAGTCTTCGTCGAGATCCAGGAGAACGTCCGCGGCGAGGACGTGTTCGTCGTCCAGTCCACGAGCTATCCCGCCAACGACCACCTGATGGAGCTGTTGATCCTGATCGACGCGCTCCGGCGCGCCTCGGCCCGGCGCATCACGGCGGCCATCCCCTATTACGGCTACGCCCGCCAGGACCGCAAAGCCGGTCCGCGCACGCCGATCTCGGCCAAGCTGGTGGCCAACCTGATCGCCGAAGCCGGCGCCGACCGGGTTCTCACCCTCGACCTGCACGCCGGGCAGATCCAGGGCTTCTTCGACATCCCGACCGACAATCTGTTCGCCGCCCCGGTGATGACCCGGGACATCAAGGAACGCTACGACCTCGACAACCTGATGGTGGTGTCGCCGGACGTGGGCGGCGTGGTGCGCGCGCGGGCGCTCGCCAAGCGCATCGACGCGCCGCTGGCGATCGTCGACAAGCGCCGCGAGCGTCCCGGCGAATCGGAAGTGATGAACGTGATCGGCTCGCCCCAGGGCCGGGACTGCATCCTGGTCGACGACATCGTCGATTCCGGCGGCACGCTCTGCAACGCGGCCGACGCCCTTCTGGAACAGGGGGCGACCAGCGTCGCCGCCTACATCACCCACGGCGTGCTGTCCGGCGGCGCGGTGGCGCGGATTTCCAACTCCCGCCTGACCGAGCTGGTGATCAGCGACTCCATCGAGGCCACCGAGGCGGTCAAGGCCTCCCCGAACATCCGCGCGGTGTCCATCGCGCCGCTGATCGGCGAAGCCATCAGCCGGACCGCGCTCGAAGAATCGGTCTCCAGCCTGTTCGACTGATCTCCCGCAGGACCGGCCATCCGGCCGACCGGGCAAAAAAACGCCCCGCATGTCGTCGACATACGGGGCGCGTTCGATCGTCTCGTTGTCCGTGCGACGGTCCGTTCGGAACGACCGATCGCCCGGCCGCCTCGTCGGAGATCAGCGGTTCTCGTCGCTGTCGTCGCCTTCGCTGTCTTCTCCATCACGGCGCCAAGCCTTGAGGCCGGAGAAGACGGAATCCGGATCGACCTCGCCCTCGTCCTCTTCCGGCTCGTCTGCGGCCGGACCGGGAGCCAGCGACTCCTCGACGGACAGAAGCGTTGCCGGCTCCGCGGCACCCTCGGCCGGAGCGATCGGGCCGCTCTCCCTGGCCGCCTTCTCCACTTCCAGATCCAGTTCGATCTGGGAGCACAGTCCCAGCGTCACCGGGTCGGCAGGCTGAAGGTTCGGCGAATTCCAGTGGGTGCGGTCGCGGATCGCCTGGATCGTCGTCTTGGTCGTCCCGACGAGCCGGATGATCTGCGCGTCCTTGAGCTCCGGGTGGTTGCGCAGAAGCCAGAGGATCGCGTTCGGACGGTCCTGGCGCTTCGAGACGGGCGTGTAGCGCGGGCCCTTCTTCTTGGCTTCCGGAACCCGCACCTTCGGCGCGGCAATCTTCAGCCTGTGCGCCGGATCGGCTTCCGCCTTGTCGATCTCCTCACGGGTCAGCTGACCGGTCTGAACCGGGTCCAGACCCTTGATGCCCTGGGCGGAGTCACCGTCGGCGATCGCTTTGACCTCAAGCGGGTGCAGCCTGCAGAATGCGGCGATCTGCTCGAACGAAAGCGACGTGTTGTCGACCAGCCAAACTGCGGTCGCCTTTGGCATGAGCGGAGCGTCTTGCCCGATCGCCATTCAAATTCCTCCTGTTCGCTTTCCCGGCTGCCCGCCGAAAAAGCCCTCTTCCACTGCTTGTTGGGAGATGAAGGAGATATAGACCGCGTGAGCGTCCGACGCAAACCGTGCGTGGACGGGCAACTTCACATTTCACCGACCGGCTGACCGCGCACGAGGCGGACCGGCAGCGCGACCCGCGCCGCCGGTCCGATCCATCTTCACTCGGCAGCGCTTTCCTCGCGCACGACCAGCACGATCTTGCCGACGTGGCCGGAGCTTTCCATCCGCCGGTGGGCCTCGGCCGCCTCGGCCAGCGGGAAGGTCGAATCGATGACCGGCCCGACGGTGCCGTCGGCGAGAAGCGGCCAGACCCGCTTCTTCAGGGCGGCCGCGATCTCCGCCTTGAACGCAATATCCCGGGCCCGGAGCGTCGAGCCGGTATGGGTGAGCCGCTTCATCATAAGCCGACGGAAATCGACCTGCTCGCTCGCCCCTTCCAGAACGGCGATCTGGACGATGCGTCCTTCCGTGGCCGCCGCCTGCCAGTTGCGCTCTACATAGCTGCCGCCGACCATGTCGAGGATCAGATCGGCACCGTGCCCGTCGGTCGCTTCCTTGACCACCGACACGAAGTCGGTGGTGCGGTAGTTGATGCCGACGTCCGCCCCGAGCTTGCGGCAGGCGGCGAGCTTGTCGTCCGATCCCGCCGTCGTCATCACGAAGGCGCCGAACGCCTTGGCGAGCTGGATCGCCGTGGTGCCGATGCCGGACGTGCCGCCGTGGACGAGAAACCGCTCGCCGGCCCTGAGCCGGCCCCGGTCGAAGACGTTCGACCAGACCGTGAAGAAGGTCTCCGGAACGGCCGCGGCCTGGATCATGGAAAGGCCGTCGGGGATCGGCAGGGCGGTGGCAGCCGGGACGGTGCAGTACTCCGCGTAGCCGCCACCGGCCACCAGGGCCAGGACCCGGGAGCCGACCTCGAATCCCTCCACCTCGTCGCCGATCGCGACGACCGTTCCGGCAATCTCCAGACCGGGAATGTCGGAGGCGCCCTTCGGCGGCGGATAGTTCCCCTGCCGCTGGAACACGTCCGGCCTGTTGACGCCCGCGGCCGCCACTTCCACGAGGAGTTCTCCCGGATCCGGCCGGACGACCGGGCGCTTTTCGGGAACCAGAACCTCCGGGCCACCCGGCTCGCGGATCGCCACCACGGTCATGGTATCGGGCACTGAAACCGCCATTGTCTTCCTCTTCGCTGGTCTGCGTCACACGAGTTAACCGGTCCGGCGACCTGACGCCAGCAACCTGGCCCGTTCAACCGTCCCACGCGCTCATGGTTCAGCCCGGCCGCATCCTCGACAGGGCCGTCGGCCGCTTAACCAAACAGGCCTTCCGCACCGGCACGTGTTTCCCTTCACCTCATGTTTGCGTTAGACTCGCTACAGGAAACGGCACGAAGGTGCGCGATCATGATGTCGATCAGCGATGATGAACGGCTCAGCCGCCCCGCCGCGATCGTGATCGGGGAAGATCTGTCGGCTCATTCGCTGGAAGAGCTTGCCGACCGGCGCGCGGCGCTTCAGGCGGAGATCGAACGGATCGACGAACTCGCCGAATCCAAGTCCGCGAGCCGGGCGGCGGCCGACAGCTTCTTCAAGACCTGACGCGGCCCGTCCCTCAGTCGCGTCCGGCGATCATGATCTTCTCCGCCAGAAGACCCGGGTTCGTGAAGCAGAGTTCGTGGCTTCCGGGCGACTGGACCAGCCGGAACAGGCCCAGCTTTTCCGACATGCGCGGGTGCCAGCCGAGGCTCTGGGGCAGCGCCGTATCCTCCGTGCAGTTCACATAGGACTTTGCGACCTGCATCGCGGCCGGATTCGTCTTCAGCGAAATCTTGTCGGTGAAGGTCGCATAGGGATGCGGGTTCAGCTTCTCATAGGTGGACTGGGCCAGCTCCAGGTCGGCATCGTTGATGAAGACCTCCCGCCAGATCGGAAAGGGCAGCATCACGCCGTTGTCCGGGCTCGCCGCGGCAATCCCGTCGAACAGCGTGACGTAATGGGGCGGCACCAGATCGTTGAGGCTCTCGCCGTCGTTGGGAACGAACGCGTTCCAGTAGACCAGCCGCCGCAACCGGTCCGGAACCCGGTCGGCGACGCCGGTGATGACCATTCCGCCATAGGAATGGCCGGCGAGGATCACGTCGGACAGATCGTGCTCGGTCAGATAGTCCACGATCGAGGAGATCGCCGCGTCCAGGCCCACGCTCTTGGCGTCCCCGGGCCGGTTTCCCGCGATGGTCGGCAGGTGAACCACGTGCCCCGCGGCTCGGATCGGAGCCGCCGTCTCCTCGAAGAGCTCGCCCGTATGCCAGGCACCGTGAACCAGAACGTAGGTCGCCATCGTCATCCCCCTTTGAGCAGGTCGTGTTCAACGGCGAGGAGTTTGACCGAAAGGGACCCGCCGAAGCTAGAGCGTTTCCCGCGATCGGGCGTCGCCGCCGGATCGATAAAATCCGGCGCGCGCCCTTAACCCTTCGTTAAGGTCAACTGGAGATAAACTGTGTCATCCGCATCGCCGGATCGATCACTGTGCCGGACCGCTGCGCGGTTCCGCGGACGCCTCCAAGACCGACTTTCAGCCGTCCCTCATCGGGGCGGCTTTTTTTGGGGGGCGGCTTTTTTTGCGCCCGTGAGCGCGGTGTCGGCTCTCAGCCGGCGGTCTCGGGAATGACGGCGGTGGCCTCGATCTCGACCAGGGCCTCGGTCTCCACCAGAGACACGACCTGGACCAGCGCCATCGCCGGAAAATGCTTACCGAGCGCCGAGCGGTAGACCGGACCCAGCTCCTTCAAAGACGCCCGATAGGCCTCCATGTCGGTCACGTACCAGGTCAGGCGCGCGATGTGCTCCGGCCCGCCGCCGGCGGCCTCGACGACATCGAGGATGTTGCGCAGCGCCTGGCCGACCTGCGGCAGGAACCCGTCGGGAAATTTGCCCTCCGTGTCCCAGCCGATCTGACCGCCGACGAACAGGACGCGGCCGGCACCGATCATGCCGTTGGCGTAGCCGCGCGGCGCAGGCCACCCCTCCGGCTGGACCGCTTCGAGCGGCGACGGCAGGCGCGCAGGGGCTGCTGAGGATTTCGGATCTTGGGTGTCGGTGTCGCTCAACGCGCCATCTCCCGGTTCTGTTGCCGCTGGTGATCGTCTCGCCCGCGTGGCCCCCCGGAGGGCCGGCACGGCACGAGCGCTCACATGTGAAACTGCGGCTCCGGAGCGGATGGCGGCGGGTGCTCGCCACGCCGCTGGAGCCGTTCGAGATCAGGTGGACCCACCTGAGTACCGGTCCCGGGAAAGGTCCGGGCGAAGGCGGCTCACGCCGCCCCCGACGCCTGATTGCGTTCCGCGATCTGACGGAGCTGGAAGCGCTGCAGCTTGCCGGTTTCGGTGCGCGGCAACTGCGCCACATACTCCACCGCCCGCGGATACTTGTAGGGCGCGAGTTCGTTCTTCACGTGGTCCTGCAGCTCCTTGGTCAGCGCCGCGTCGCCGGTGTGGCCGTCTTCGAGCACCACATAGGCCTTGACGATGTGGCCCCGGTCGGGATCCGGCGCGGCGACGACGCCGCACTCCGCCACCGCCGGATGGGCGAGCATGGCCGCTTCCACCTCCGGGCCGGCGATGTTGTAGCCGGACGAGATGATCATGTCGTCGGAGCGGGCCTTGTACCAGAAGTACCCGTCGGCGTCGGTCTCGAAGGTGTCGCCGGGGATGTTCCAGCCGTCCTGCACGTAGACCGTCTGCCGGTCGTCGGCGAGGTAGCGGCAGCCGGTCGGTCCGCGCACCGCGAGACGTCCGGGCACGCCGGGCGGGCAGGTGTTGCCGGCCTCGTCGATCACCTTGGCCTCGTAGAACGGCACCGGCTTGCCGGTCGAACCGGGCCGGATCTCCTCCTCCGGCGCGGCGATGAAGATGTGCAGCATCTCCGTGCCGCCGATCCCGTCCATGAGCTTGATGCCGGTCTTGTCGTACCAGGCGTCCCAGGTCGGCTTCGGCAGGGCCTCGCCCGCCGAGACGCATTTGCGCAGGCTGGAGATGTCGAACTCGTCGAGCTTGGCGAGCATCGCCCGGTAGGCCGTGGGCGCCGTGAAGGTGACGGTCGCCTTGTACCTGGCGATCGCCTCCAGGAGATCGTCCGGCCCCGCCCGCTCCAGAAGGATGCCGGCTGCGCCGACCCGGAACGGGAACAGCACAAGGCCGCCCAGGCCGAAGGTGAAGGCGAGCGGCGGCGAGCCCACGAAGCGGTCGGTTTCCTCCGGACGCAGCACCTGCTTGCCGTAGCAGTCGCAGATCGCGAGCATGTCGCGGTGGAAATGCATCGTCCCCTTCGGCTGGCCGGTGGTGCCGGAGGTGAAGCCGATCAGGCAGATGTCGTCGCGCGAGGTGTCGCAGGCTTCGAAAGGCGCGTCATAGGCGGCCATCTGGGCTTCGAGACCGTCGTCCGCATCGGTGTGGAAATAGACGATGTCGGTCAGCCTGGGCGCCAGCGTCTTGGTCTTCTCCATCTCGTCGGCGAGGCGATTGTCGCAGACGGCGAGGGTCAGCTCCGACTTCTCGACCAGAACCGAGAGCTCCCGGGCGCGCAGCAGCGGCATGGTGGCCACCACGATGCCACCGGCCTTGATGATGGCGAAATAGACAGCCGTCATCATCGGATTGTTGGCCGAGCGCAGCAGCACCCGGTTGCCGGGCTTCAGCCCGTAGCGGTCGACCAGAACGTGGGCGATCCTGTCGACCACCTTCGCCAGGTCCGCGTAGGTCCATTCGATGTCGGTGCCGATCAGGGCGACGTTGTCGCCGCGGCCTTCGGCGACGTTGCGGTCGATCAGTTCGACGGCGCAGTTGAGCCGGTCCGGATAGCCGAGCTTCTCCAGGTTCGGAAACTCCGGCCACTGCTCCGGCGGCGGGAGATTGTCACGGGCAAACGTGTCGACGTGTGCGCTTTCGGTACCCATCACTCGGTCCTCTGGTCGGAAAGTGCTTTTTGTTGGTGATCCCAGACGCTTCCTCGGCATCGCGTGTTGTTATTGAGAGCCTCCCGCGGCGGCGTAGGCCTGGAGGGCCTGGCGGGCGATGACCACCTTCTGAACCTCGCTCGCGCCCTCGTAGATCCTGAGCGCCCGGATCTCACGGTAGAGTTCCTCCACCCGGGTGCCGGAGCGCACGCCGTCGCCGCCGTGAATCTGGACGGCCTTGTCGATGACGCGCTGGGCCGCCTCGGTGGCGTAGAGCTTGGCCATGGAGGCCTCGCGGGTGATGCGCGGCGCGCCCTGATCCTTGGTCCACGCGGCCCGGTAGACCAGAAGCGCCGCCGCATCGACGTCGAGCGCCATGTCGGCGAGCGCGGCCTGGGTGAGCTGAAGGTCGGCGAGCGGGGCCCCGAACAGATGCCGGGTGCTGGCCCGGTCGAGGCCTGCGTCGAGGGCGGCGCGGGCGAAGCCGAGGGCGGCCGCGCCGACGGTGGACCGGAACACGTCCAGGGTCGCCATGGCGATCTTGAAGCCGTCGCCGCCGCCACCCAGCCGATGATCCGCCGGCACATGGACGTCGTCGAACCGGATCCGGCCGAGCGGATGCGGCGCGATCACGTCGAGGCGTTCGGCGACCGACACGCCCGGCCTGTCCGCCTCGACCACGAAGGCCGACAGTCCCCGCGCGCCCGGTGCCTCGCCAGTGCGCGCGAACACCACGTACTGGTCGGCGATGCCGCCGTTGGAGATCCAGGTCTTCTCGCCGGTGATCCGGAACCCGTCCCCGTCCGGCTCGGCGGTGCTGGCCATGGCGGCAACGTCGGAGCCGGCTTCCGGCTCCGTCAGGGCGAAGGCGGCGATCGCCTTGCCGGCCGAGACGTCGGGAAGGAAACGGGCCTTCTGGTCGTCGCTGCCGTAGAGGCTGATGGATCCGGTGCCGAGCCCCTGCATGGCGAAGGCGAAATCGGCGAGCGCGTGGTGCCGGCCCAGCGTTTCCCGGGCGATGCACAGCGTCCGGACGTCGAGTTTCTCCGAGGCGCCGCCGTAGGGGGCGACCACCGTGTGCTTGAGGAACCCGGCCTCGCCGAGCGCCTGGACGAGGCGGCGGCAGGTGCCGTCGACATCGTGGTGATCGACCAGACCGGGAACCGTGGCTGCCGCCCACCGGTCCAGCTCGGCGGCGAAGGCGCGGTGCCTGTCCTCGAAGAACGGCCAGTCGAGAAAGCTCGTGTCCGCCATCGGCTCAGTTTCCCTCGAAGATCGGCGTCTTCTTTTCCGCGAACGCCTCGAAGGCGCGGCGGTAGTCCTCGGTCTGCATGCAGATCGACTGAGCCATCGCCTCCGCGTCGACGAGCTGGTCGACCGACATGTCCCACTCCATGTGCATCATCTTCTTGGTGATGCCGTGGGCGAAGGTCGGCCCCTTGGCGAGTTCCGCGGCGAAGGCCTGGGCTTCCGACAGCACTGCGTCCGACGACAGCAGGCGGTTGAAGAAGCCCCAGCGCTCGCCCTCGTCGCCGCGCATCACCCGGCCGGAATAAAGCAGTTCCGCGGCGCGCCCGAACCCGATGATCCGGGGCAGGATCCCGCAGGCGCCCATGTCGCAGCCGGCCAGTCCGACCTTGGTGAACAGGAAGGCGACCTTCGAGGCCTCGGTGCCGAAGCGCACGTCGGAGGCCATCGCGATGATCGCGCCGGCGCCAACGCAGACCCCGTCGACGGCCGCGATGATCGGCTGCGGGCAGGCGCGCATCGCCTTGACCAGATCGCCGGTCATCTGGGTGAAGTCGAGAAGCCCCTTCATGTCCCGGGAGAGCAGCGGCTGGATGATCTCGAACACGTCGCCGCCGGAGCAGAAGTTCCCGCCGGCCCCGGTCACGACGATGGTCTTGACCTGCTCCTCGTGGTGCAGCGCGCGGAAGGTGTCGCGCAGCTCCGCATAGCTTTCGAAGGTGAGCGGGTTCTTCCGCTCGGGACGGTTGAGCGTGATGGTCGCCACCGGTCCGTCGACCGACAGAAGAAAATGCTTGGGCGTGTAGCCGGACAACGGCAGGTCGATCTGGAATCGGTCGCTCATCGCGCGCTCTCCCATTTTTTCGAATGATGCTGCACCGATGCCTTCGCCTGACCGAGCTGGTCGAGAAGCACCTCGATATCGTTGCCCGACAGATCGGCGAACAGCTCGCCGATCCATTCGGCATGTTCTTCGGCCATGACGGCGAACGCATTGCGGCCGGCCGGCGTCAGACGCACGAACGTGGACCGGCGATCGGTGTCCGATGCCCGCCGCTCCACCAGCCCGTCGTCCGCGAGACGTTCGACGAGACCGGTGACGTTTCCGTTCGACACCATCATCCGGCGCGAGATCTCGCCGAGCGACAGACCTTCCGGCGCCTTGTCGAGCTGGGCCATGAGGTCGAACCGCGGCAGCGTGACGTCGAAGCGCTCGCGCAGCCGCCGGCGGATTTCCGCCTCGATCATGTTGGTGCAGGCCAGCATGCGCAGCCACAGACGCAGCTCGCCGGTGTGGTCGCGCGGACGCTCCAGCGCCCTGGTCTCCGCATCCAGCGCCGTGAAGCCGGTCATCGGAGCCATCACATCACCTCGCCGCCGGCGACCGCGATCGACTGTCCGGTGACCGCGCTCGCCGCCGGCCCGACCAGCCAGCGCACGGCATCGGCCACTTCCTCCGGACGGATCAGACGCTTCAGCGGGTTGGTCTTGGACAGGGCCTCCCGGGCCTGGTCCTCGCTCCGCCCGGTCAGCGACACGATCCGCTCGACGCTCTCGGCGGTCAGATCGGTGTCGGTGAAGCCCGGGCAGACGGCATTCACGGTGATGCCTTTGCCGGCGGTCTCCAGCGCCAGCGACCGGGTCAGGCCGATCACCGCGTGCTTCGAGGCCGTATAGGCGGAGGTGTAGGCGTAGCCCTTCAGCCCGGCGGTGGACGCGACGTTGACGATCCGTCCGGCTTCCGCTTCCAGCATCGCCGGCAGCACCGCCTGGGAACAGGTCACCACCCCTTCGACATTGACGGAGAACAGCTTTCTCAAAAGTGCCATGTCGGTCTTCAGGAACGGAGCCGTGCTGGCGATTCCCGCGGAATTGACCAGCACCTCGACCGCGCCGTTGTCCGCGGTCGCCTTGTCGAAGGCAGCCGCAACGGACTCCGGGTCCGTCACGTCCGCCGGGACCGTCGTGGCCCCGCCTATCGCCTCGGCGGTCCGCTCCAGAACGTCCTTTCGCCGCCCGAGCAGCGTGACACGGAATCCGTCGGCCTTGAGGGCCTGTGCAATCGCCGCGCCGATCCCCGTTCCCCCGCCGGTAATCGCCGCATGCCGTCCGCTTGACCCGTTCAAATCGCGCCCCTCAAATTCGACCGTTCCGGCCGGTGCACGCGCTGGCGAGCTCCAAACTCCGGCATTCGGCCATGATTTTTATCAATGACATTGATCGCTTGCGCCCTAAATTGTTTCAAGCTTAAAATATCCGTACGGGGCGCACAAGAGGTGCGATACTCCCCGATCCCACCACACGCGGCCGCTTCGGGAGACGAGCCATGAAGATTTCCGTGATGGGCGGCGGGCCCGCCGGGCTCTACTTCGCCATTTTGATGAAGAAAGCGCGACCGGCTACGCAGATCACTGTCTACGAGCGGAACCGTCCCGACGACACCTTCGGCTTCGGCGTGGTGTTTTCGGATGAGACGCTGCAGACGTTCGAGAAGTACGACTTCGAGAGCTACCGCCTGATTACCGATCACTTCGCCTACTGGGACGACATCGAGATCCAGTTCAAGGACAACGTGTATCGGATCGGCGGAAACGGTTTCTGCGGCACCTCCCGCAAGCAGCTCCTGCTGCTCCTGCATCAACGCGCCCGCGAGCTCGGCATCGACCTGCAGTTCGAGACCGAGATCCAGGATTTCGAGGCCCTGATGCGGGACTCCGATCTGGTCATCGCCTCCGACGGCATCAACTCGCTGGTGCGCGAGACCTACAAGGATCACTTCGAGCCGTCGGTCGATCTCCGGCCGAACAAGTTCGCGTGGATGGGCTCGACCAAGCCTCTGGACGCGTTCACGTTCTTCTTCGAGGAGAACGAGCACGGCATCTTCATTGCCCATAGCTACCAGTACGAGCCGGGCCTCTCGACCTGGGTCATGGAAACCGATCCGGACACCTGGGAGCGGGCCGGCCTGGGCAACATGAGCGAGCAGGAGTCGGCGACCTATCTGGAGAAGGTGTTCGCCAAGCAGCTCGACGGACATCCGCTGCTGATCAACCGCTCCTACTGGCGCAACTTCCCGGCCATCCGCAACAAGCGCTGGACCAAGGACAACATCGTCCTGGTGGGCGACGCAAAGTCCACCGCGCACTTCTCCATCGGCTCGGGCACCAAGCTCGCCATGGAGGACGCGATCGCCCTGTTCGAGGCGTTCAAGGCGAACGGCTCCTCCGTTGCCGACGCGCTGGCCGCCTACGAGACCGACCGTCGCGAGGACGTGGAGAAGATCCAGCACGCGGCGGAGGTCTCGCTGGTCTGGTTCGAGCACGTCGACCGCTACTGGGACATGGATCCGCTCCAGTTCGCGTTCGGCCTGATGACGCGCTCCAAGGCGATCACCTACGACAATCTGGAGCTGCGCGAAGAGGAGTTCGTCCGCGACGTCGACAAGATGTTCGCCAGGCAGGTCGCCGCTGAAGGCTTCGACGTCGACGTGGACAACCCGCCGCCGCCGATGTTCCACCCGCTGCGCATCCGCGACATGGTCGTGGAGAACCGGCTGGCCGTCTCGCCGATGGACACCTACTCGGCCGTCGACGGCCTGCCCCAGGACTTCCACCTGGTGCACTACGGCGCCCGCGCCATGGGCGGCGCCGGCCTCGTCTACACGGAGATGACCTGCGTGTCGGAGAAGGGCCGGATCACCCCGGGCTGCGCCGGCATCTACACCGACGATCAGGAGGCCGCCTGGAGGCGGATCGTCGACTTCGTGCACACGAACTCCCACGCGAAGTTCTGCATGCAGATCGGCCATTCCGGGCGCAAGGGCTCGACCAAGCTGATGTGGGAGGGCATCGACCAGCCGCTCGAAAGCGGCGGCTGGGACGTGGAGGCGCCGTCGGCCCTTCCCTACTTCGACAACAGCCCGATCCCGAAGGTCATGGACCGCGCGGCCATGGACCGGATCAAGGGCGAGTTCGTCCAGGCGGCCGAGCGCGCCAACCGGGCCGGCTTCGACATGCTGGAGTTGCACTGCGCCCACGGCTACCTGCTGGCCAGCTTCCTGTCGCCGCTGACCAACACCCGGACCGACGAGTACGGCGGATCGCTGGAGAACCGCCTGCGCTATCCGCTGGAGGTGTTCGACGCCGTGCGGGCCGTGTGGCCGAACGAGAAGCCGATGTCGATCCGCCTGTCTGCGACCGACTGGAAGGAAGGCGGCATCACCGGCGACGATGCGGTGGAGATCTCCCGCGCCTTCGTCGAGCACGGCGCGGATCTGGTGGACGTGTCCACGGGCCAGACGGTGCCGGATGCCAAGCCGATCTTCGGCCGCATGTTCCAGACGCCCTTCGCCGAGCAGATCCGCAACGAGGCCGGGGTGAAGACGGTCGCGGTCGGCAACATCACCACCGCCGACCAGGTCAACACGATCCTGGCGGCGGGACGAGCGGACCTGGTGGCCATGGGCCGCCCGCACCTGCTCGATCCGGCGATGGGGCTCGACGCGGCGGCCGAATACGGCTTCGCCAAGATGTACTGCCCGCCGCAATATCTCGCGGGCTATGATCAGGCCCTGCGCAACGGACAGCGCGCCCGCGCCGAGCTGAAGGAACTCAAGCTCAAGGCCCGGCCGCAGCACCGCTACACCACCGAGCGCAAGCAGGCGGCCGAGTAGGCGCACCGGAGCCGTCGGGCTCCGGGCACAACATTGGCTCCGACACGCCGGGGCGTCCGTCACGATCAGGTGTTTTCAGCCGGTCGTGACGGGCGCCCCGGTTTCGTTTTGCCGCGGAATTCCTGTGCGTTCGCGGACGGACCTGCTGTGCGGAAGTTGCCGGGAGGAGTTGATCCCGACGGCAGGAACGGGCAGGTACGGGCCGGGTCCTCGCATCGCGACGGTCCGTACCCTGCCGCACCGCAATCGGATGGCGGCGCCCTGCCGCCAAGGAGCTGCCGCCGCCGATGACGTTGATCCGTTCCGCGTTCGCCGCTGTGATCCTGCTGGCCGCCTCGGCCTGCGTCGCCACCGGCGATGACCCCTCCTCCGTCATCAAGGCCGGCAACCAGAGCGCAAGCTGCTCGGCGCCCGCCGCGCGGGTGCCCTCCGGCGTGCCGCTGGAGACGATGGTCGGGCAGCTTCTCGTGGTCGGCTTCGAGGGATCCTCGCCGGGCTCCGCCTCGGCCGCGGCCGTGCGCGACG
The DNA here is from genome assembly GCF_030814015.1 of Amorphus orientalis. Classification (NCBI taxonomy): domain Bacteria; kingdom Pseudomonadati; phylum Pseudomonadota; class Alphaproteobacteria; order Hyphomicrobiales; family Amorphaceae; genus Amorphus; species Amorphus orientalis. Next base: position 733,734 of record NZ_JAUSUL010000001.1, on the reverse strand, counting down.
ACCTCGCCGCGGGACGGGTCGGCGGCGTCCTGTTCCTCCGCCACAACGTCTCGACGGCGGCGAACGTGAAGGCATTGGCCGCCGGCTTCATCGAGGCGGCCGGGTCGACGCCCCCTCTCCTGATGATCGACCAGGAGGGCGGCGCGGTCGCGCGGCTGACGCCGTCCATGGGCTTCCCGGCGACGCCGTCGGCGGAAACCGTGGCCCAGCGCTATTCGCCCGGGGAGGCCGAAGCGGTCTACCGCAAGATGGCCGACGGGCTGCGCGCCTGGGGCTTCAACGTCAACCTCGCCCCCATCGCCGACGTCGAGGTCAATCCGTCCAACCCGGTCATCGCAAAGCCGAACCGGGCCTATTCCAGCGATCCGCAAGTGGTCGCGGCCTACAACCGGGCCTTCCTCTCCGCGCACCGCGCCGCCGGTGTGGCCGGCACCCTGAAGCACTTCCCCGGCCACGGCTCCTCCGCCGGCGACAGCCACAACGGCGCCGTCGACGTCTCGGCGACCTGGAGCGAGGCGGAGCTGATCCCCTACCGGACGCTGATCGATGCCCGGGCCGTGGACGTCATCATGGTCGGCCACCTGCGGCTCGACCGGCCCGGCGCGACCGACACCCTGCCGGCCTCGATCTCGCCGTCGCTGATCCAGGGACTGCTGCGCGACGAGCTGTGCTTCAGCGGCGTGGTCGTCACCGACGATCTCATCATGCGCGCCATCCGCAACCGCATGAGCGCCATCGACGCGGTGGTTGCCGCGCTGAAGGCCGGCAACGACATCGCGGTGGTCTCCGGCGACGCCTCGACGGGGCCCGACTTCCCCCAGAAGGCGATCGCCGCCGTGGTCTCCGCCGCCGAGCAGGACCCTGCGTTCCGCCGGTCGCTGGAGATGTCCTATGCGCGGGTCATGGACCTGAAGCGCCGGTTCGGGGCCCCGAAGGGGCTCTAGAGGCCTCGCACGACCCAACTTTCGGGCACCCAAGGCCATCGCGCAGGCGAACTGCCTGCGCGTTAATCCTCATCGCACGCGCTCGCCCGGGATCACCGCGCTTTCGCTCCGTTCCGCTCGACAGCGGCAACGTTTTAGGTTTGAAATATCGCCACTGACCCGGGGCTTTGCGCCACAGCGAGGAAATCGGAGCACGCCTGTGCCCCGATGTGGCGCAGGCATTGCAGGGTCGGGGTCGAGAGAGAATGAAACCGGACAGAGGAGAACCCGAGCATGTCCGTCCTTGGTAAGACCTTGAGGACCGGCGCCCTGGCGCTCGCGGTCTGCACGGCCGCCGCAGTCGGCCAGGCAGACGCCCAGACCACCCTGCGCGTATCGAACTGGCTGCCGCCGGGACATCCGCTGATGACGGACATCATCGGACCGTGGGGCGAGAAGGTCGAAGAGGTGACCGACGGCCGCGTGAAGGTCGAGGTCATGCAGGCGCCGATCGGCAAGCCGCCGGCCCAGTACGACCTGATCCGCAACGGCGCCGCCGACGTCGCCTACGGCGTGCACGGCTACACGCCGAACCGGTTCGGCCTGACCTCGCTGGTGGAACTTCCGTTCCTGTCGAACACCTCCGAGGCGCTCTCGGTCGCCTACTGGCGGGTGTTCGAGGAGTATCTGAAGGAGGCCAACGAGCACGAGGGCGTCAAGGTCGTCACCCTGTTCACCCACGGCCCGGGCGAGATCTACACCACCCAGGACGCGGTGACCTCCGCCGATCAGCTCAACGGCGCCAAGTACCGCGTCGGTGGCGGGCTCGCCAACATGGTCGCCCAGAAGCTCGGCATCGTGCCGGTCTCCGCGCCGTCGCCGCAGGTTTACGAGATCCTGTCCAACGGCGTCGCCGACGGCATCCTGTTCCCGGCCGAATCGGTGCCCTTCTTTAAGATCGACACGGTCATCAAGAACGGCACCAGCGTTGACGGCGGGCTCTACAACACGAGCTTCTTCATCATCATGAACCAGCGTACCTGGGACGGGCTCTCCGAAGAGGACCAGAAGGCGATCGACGAGGTCTCCGGCGAGACGCTCGCGCGGATCGCGGGCCAGGCCTGGGACAACGCCGACACCGCCGGTGTGGAGAAGATGAAGTCCGAGGGCATCGAGATCATCGAGGCCGACGACGCCTTCATGTCGGCGCTTCAGGAGAAGCTCGCCGGCATCGATTCCGTGTTCCTCGACGCGGCGAAGGAAAAGGGCATCGACGGCGAAGCCGCCCTCAAGATGCTCAAGGAAGAAGTGGCCAAGGAAAGCAAGTGACCGCACGGTCCGGGCCAACCGAAGCAGCAGCGCGCCGCCGGTGGGCGGCGCGTCTGCCGGCGGCATGTGCGGCCGCGCTGCACGTCATCGCGGGCGTTCTGCTGTTCGCGATGATGATCCTGACCGTCGTGGACGTGATCGGGCGCTATCTCTTCACCGCACCCGTCCCCGGCGCCTTCGAGGCGACGGAGGTCATGCTGGTCCTCATCGTGTTCGTCGGAATGCCGATCGTGACCGGTCGGCAGGAACATGTGAGCGTGCTCCTGTTCTACGACCGCGCGCCCGCCGCGCTGGTTCCCGTTCTGCGCATTCTGAGCCGCGTCCTGACCGCCGTCGCCCTCGGCGTTGCGGCCTGGCTGCTCTACGAGAAGGGGGTCGAGCTCGCCGCCTATGGCGACACGACCGTTCTTCTGCGCATCCCGCTCGCGCCCGTCGCCTACGCGATGGCGGCGCTGTCTGCCGTGGCGACCGTGGTCGCTGCCATCGCCGTGTTCCATCGCGGCGAAGCGGAGGCATAGGATCTCTTGGATAGCTGGGTTCCGGGCCTGATCGGCCTTCTCATTCTCCTGTTCGCCGGCGTTCCGATCGCCGTCGCCATGGGCATCGTCGGGAGCGTCGGACTGATCCTGATGATCGGAGCCCAGGGTGCCTGGGCGATCGTCGGCCAGACCGTGTTCGACACCGGCCTCTCCTACACCCTGTCGGTGGTGCCGCTGTTCATCCTGATGGGCAACTTCGTGACCCGGGCGGGCCTCTCCGACGAGCTCTATGCGGCGTGTCACGCCTGGCTCGGCCCCCGGCCGGGCGGGCTCGCGATGGCCACCGCGGTCGCCTGTGGCGGCTTCTCCGCCGTCTGCGGATCATCGCTGGCGACGGCCGCCACGATGGGCAAGGTCGCGCTGCCGCAGATGCGCAAGTACCGCTACGACGACAGCCTCGCCTCCGGCGTGATCGCCGCCGGCGGCACGCTGGGCATCCTGATCCCCCCGAGCGTGATCCTCGTGATCTACGGCGTCACCACCCAGCAGGACATCGGCCGGCTGTTCATCGCCGGCATCGTCCCGGGCATCATCGGGATCCTGAGCTACATCGTCGCCGTCCGCGTCGTCTGCGCCCTCGACCCGTCCAAGGGGCCGCGCGGACCGAAGGTCCCCATGGCGGAAAAGCTGCGCGCCACCCGCGGCGTGCTCGGCATCATGGGGCTGTTCGTGCTGGTGATCGGCGGCATCTATGTCGGCGCCTTCACCGCGACGGAAGCCGCCGGCATGGGCGCGTTCGGCGCGTTCCTGATCGCGCTGTACCGGCGCGCCCTCACCTACCGCATCGTCGGAGAGATCCTGGCCGAAACGGCGGCGACGACCACCATGATGTTCGCCGTCCTGATCGGCGCGCTGGTGTTCGCCAACTACGTCAACATCGCCGGTCTGCCGAACGATCTGACCGCCTTCGCCTCGGCCCAGGACGTGCCGCCGTTCGTGATCCTGCTCGGTGTGCTCGCCGTCTATCTGGTGCTCGGCATGGTGCTGGAGAGCCTGTCCATGGTGCTCCTGACCGTGCCGATCTTCGCGCCGCTGATCGGAGCGCTCGGCTACGACCTGGTCTGGTTCGGCATCGTCGTCGTGATCATGACGGAGATCTCGCTGATCACGCCGCCGGTCGGGCTCAACGTGTTCGTGCTGAAGACCGTCCTGCCGGACGTGCCCATCGGCACGATCTTCAAGGGCGTGGTGCCGTTCATCCTCGCCGACGTGGGCCGGATGATCCTGCTTCTGGCCTTCCCGGCGATCGCCCTCGGCCTGCCCAACCTGATGGGGTGAGGGTTCT